>DASRPN010000179.1:0-38527 GCA_035646355.1 Pyrinomonadaceae bacterium
TGAAGGAGCATGGAAATGCCCACGTTTTCGCACTTGAAAAAAACTATATTTGCGTTGGCAGTTCTTGGAATTGTCAGCGTTTTTTCCAGCACAGCAAAGGCCGACATTGTTGTAGTCACAGGAGTCAACAATCAAGGCACCAGCAACGTGCTGCTTAACCCCGCCACAGATGTCCTCACCGTAACCGGTGTAGTAGGCCAGAACAATCTTGTCGTCAACTTCGAGTCGTCGAGCGGTAGCGGATTGCTGAATGCTAATCCGTCGGGCCAGGCGACAGTGAGCGGCGGAACCGGAAACACTGCTCTCACGCAACTGACGTTCGGTCTGGCTAACAATGACACCTTCACGGCGGCAGTATTCAACATCAATGCGGCCACCAATGGTTCAGTCGTCATTCACGTCGAAGGCGTCAACATCGATGGTGGTTTCTTCGAGGATGATTTTACCGTGGACGCCAATGGCCAGAATTTTTTCACAGTGACGGCCATTAATGGTCAGCTAATGACCAGTATCAGTCTGACGGCAATCAATGGCGCGGTCTTCGAGGACATACGACAGGTTCGGCTCGGAGGGAGTGAAATTGTAGAAACTCCTATTCCCGAACCGGCCAGCATGTTGCTCCTGGGCTCCGGTCTGTTGGGAGCCGCAGCAAGCTTGCGCAAGCGTTTCCGGAAGTAACAGAGCCGCGGCAGCCCTAAAGCTCCGAGTTACTTCGCATTAGTCATTTACTAGTTCTACCGACTGTGTTACCCACCTGCGTTTGCCCCGCAGGTGGAATAACATCGACCCTTAACCTGAGTGTCATGTCCAGAGCAGAGTACTGGTCTGCTCACCAGCAGTTTCCACACGCTGAGTTCGATTGAAGTGCGGCCTAGATCGAATGAGGTACTGAGAGGGGAAATAAACAGCATGGCACGATTGATGAAAACAATTGTGATGGCCGCTGTGCTCGCCGGCTTCATGGCAATCGGAGCTTCCACGGCGAATGCAGATCCTGTCACATTCTCAACATCAGGTACTTTCACCTGCGCGGGTTGTGCCGGAAGTGGCACTAACTCCGTAACGTTTACTAATTTAGGTAACGCGTTGATGATTACGTTTACCGGTCTGGGATCTACCAGCCTGAACACGCCTACGGGTTCGAGCTTCGGTAATTTCCAAACCTTTTTCAGTGGTAGTAGTGCGGTCAACGCGTCAGGCACTTTCACGCTAACCATTACTCAGACAGTCCCGACGGCTGGAAGCGACAGCTTTGCCGCCACTTTCAGCGGCTCGTTCTCCGCATCTAACTCAGGCTCCGGAGTAGTTAATTTCACGGTGACCTCAGTGACGATCGGAGGGATCACTTATTCGATTACCAACAATCCGTTGAACCTGGTGCCACCAGCATCAAACAACGGAATAACGACTGTCCAGGGACAGATAACTAGCAACCCAGTACCTGAACCGGCAAGCATGCTGCTTCTGGGATCCGGTTTGCTTGGTATCGCGGGCGCGTTCAGAAAACGATTCACGTCCCGCAACGAATAAAACTGATCCAAAGGGTGACAGGGGGTTTCTGAGAATGTACGCTAAACCAACGATCTTTCCCTTGGATTCCAATGGGCAGATTTATGCGCTCCAGGACGAAAAGGGAAACACGATCGGAACCGGCACGCGCGAAGTTTGCGAGGTATTGCTTTACATCATTACCAAGCCCGCTTCGCAGAGTATCTCGGGCAAGATAAACGTCTCTGCCACACAACGGGGTAACGTGCGGTCGGCGATTCCGATTTAGCTTTCGGTCCGGAAACAGTAATTTCTCTGAATTCGGACTTCATCGTTGCGGTGCGGAGGGACGATGAGTTACACGGGAGCTCAACAACTAAATAACACGGGCTGCTGGTGGGCTGCGGCACACGGCGCTGTGCGCAGCTATCAGGCAGTTGCTTTGAACCAGTTTGTTTCAAGCACGCGTGACCGCATGACACGTGGTGCCGCCATCATACCTCGCTGTACCAATAGTGTTTGTATTACCGGTCAGAATCCGTGCATTTGATACGGATTCACTAAAAGTGTGCCGTGAAGCAAAATCGTTTCGGAACCCTAAAAAGAGTCTCGGGTAAGCTACGCCAGATGTGGTCGAGTCGGGACGAGGGGTCCTCGAGAGAAACACCTATGCCGCGTCTTCTAATCGTCGACGACGAAGAGTCGATCTGCTTTTCCATGAGCGAGTATTTCTCGCTGCATGGTTACAAGGTTGATACTGCGAGAGAGGTTGAAGAGGCGGAGAAGTTGTTGGAAGCTACCGAATACAAGGTAGTGATCCAGGATCTGCGTCTCAGTCTGAAGCGCGATGCTGATGGGCTCGATATGATTAGGCTGGTCAAAGAGCAAAATCCGCATGCCAGGATAGTCGTGTTGACCGCCTATGGTTCGACTGAGATGGAAGATGAAGCCCGCCGCTGCGGCGCCGACGCCTTTCTTCGAAAACCCAAACCGCTATCGCAGGTGGCCCAGGTGGTCCAGGGCCTGATAGAAGCCCCGCCCCGCCACGCCGCCCGTCCCGCTTAAGAAGGTTTCCCGCAAAGGCGCAAAGACGCAAAGGAAAGCCATTCAGCATGGCTGCTACTTTACTGCGTTGTTTCCTTTTACTTTCTTCTTAGCGCCTTTGCGCGAGCCTCTTTGCGCCGTCCTAATGAAAATCGTGAGAGACTGCGGCTGCGACTTTGAACGACAGCGGTTGCACGTGACTCGCCTTCACTGAAATAACGTTGTCCTGGTTCTGCAACGCGCCTTCAATTAAAAGAAACGGATGGTCCACTAGTTCGATCCGGTAGCGATCAAATAGCTGCGGCGTGACGATGATGTTGCTGACTCCGGTTTCATCCTCGAGAGTCAAGAACATGAACCCTTTCGCCGTCCCAGGCCGTTGCCGCACGATGACCCAACCTGCAACCCGCACAAAACTCCCATTCCGCAGTTTGCGAATATCGATCGCCCGCAACGCGTCAAGCTTCTTCAGTTCCGCGCGATGATACGCGACCGGATGCTTCCCGATCGTCAGTCCCGTCCCACGAAAATCAGCGTCCATTCGTTCGGGAACCGTCATCGGCAGCAACGGCGAGTGTCCGTCTTGCTCCGCGAGCTCTTCATACAGCTCCCCCGCCGCGCGAGTGACGCGCTCAACCTGCCACAACGCGTCACGTCGATTGACCGAACCCTGAATAAAGTTCAAAGCTCCGATTGCAGCGAGCTTACGCAGTTCGTCTTTGCGTAATTCCGGAACGCGATTACAAAGATCGTCAATACCGATAAACGGACGCGTGGCCCGTTGGCGAACGATGGCCTGCCCCGATTGCTGGCTGAGACCTTTTACATACTTCAAACCGAGTCGCATCTCCAGAAGGGGAGACGCGGAGAAGGGGCGACGCGGTGAAGGAGAAATGCAGTAACCGTCTCCCCGCGTCTCCCCATCACCGTGTCCCCGCGTCTCCCCTTCCGTCTCTTCAATCGTACACAACCAATCCGAACGCGTAATGTCGATCGGCAGCACCTTCAAGCCGTGTCGCTGCGCGTCTTTGACGAGCGTGAACGGCTGATAGAAACCCATCGGTTGATTGTTGAGCATGGCAGTGGTGAACGCCGCCAGGTAATTGCATTTCAGATAGGCGCTCGCATAAGCCAGGAGAGCAAAACTGGCGGCGTGCGACTCGGGAAAACCGTAAAGCGCAAACGAGCTGATCGCCAGCACGATCTCCTCCTGCGTTTTGCCAGTGATACCGTTTTTCGTCAAGCCCTGTCGCAGTTTGATCTCAATTGCTTTCATCCGCGCTTCTGACCGTTTGAAACCAAACGCGCGACGCAGTTCTTCCGCCTCGCCTCCGGTGAAGCCGGCGCAAACCATGGCCATCCGCAACAGTTGCTCCTGAAACAGCGGCACTCCCAACGTGCGTTTCAGGATCGGCTCCAACGCTTGATGCGCGTAAGTTACGGGCTCGCGGCCCTGCCGGCGCTTGAGATACGGATGGACCATGTTTCCCACGATCGGTCCGGGCCGGATGATCGCGACCTGCACCACGATGTCGTAAAACTTCGCCGGCCGCAGACGCGGCAGGCACGACATCTGTGCGCGGCTTTCAACCTGGAACAGTCCAATCGTGTCGGCCTTTTGCAGCGCTTCGTAAACGCCTTTGTCGTCCTGCGGAAGATGTGCGAGGTCGACTTCCTCGCCGTACGAATCGCGAATCAACTGAATCGAATCTTCCAGTACGGCCATCATTCCAAGCCCGAGCAAGTCGACTTTAATTAAGCCCAGATCGGCGCAGTCTTCTTTGTCCCATTGGACCACGACGCGGCCGGGCATGGCGGCAGGTTCGAGCGGCACGATCGAATCGAGTTGTCCCTGGCAAATAACCATGCCGCCCGAATGTTGTCCGAGGTGGCGGGGCAGGTCCTGGACCAGTTGGTAAAGCTGGAAGAATTTGCGGATGCGCGGGTGGGAAAGATCGAGGCCCGCGTCACGAAACTGCCGTTCACTGGAATCCTTCGGGTCTTTCCATTCCCACGTATGCACGAGGCGCGCGAGACGCGAAAGCGTGTCGTCGTCGAAATCAAGCGCCTTGCCCACTTCTCGCGCCGCCGAACGGCCCCGATAAGTGATGACGTTGGCAGTCATCGCCGCGCCTAATTTTCCATAGAGTTCGTAAACGTATTGAATCGCTTTCTCGCGCTTGTCTCCGCTGGGAAGATCGAGATCGATGTCCGGCCATTCGCCACGTTCCTCAGACAGAAATCGTTCGAACAGCAGGTCCATGCCGACGGGATCGACCGCCGTTATTCCCAGCGAATAACAAACGGCGCTATTGGCGGCCGAACCTCGTCCCTGGATCAGTATTCCTTCACGACGACAAAACCGGACGATGTCCCAAACAATCAGAAAATAACCTTCGAGCTTGAGCTTTTCGATCAACTTCAACTCGCGTTCGATTTGCGGCCGCGCCTTTTCATACGTCGGCGCGCCATGCCGGCCGGTGTAGCGCCGACGCGCACCTTCTTCAGTTTGTTTGCGCAAAAACGAGGTCATCGTTTCGCCATCAGGTACGGGATATTTCGGAAACTCATAGCCGAGATCTTCGAGCGTGAACTCCAGGCGTGAGGAAAGTTCGAGCGTCTGGGCGATTGCTTCCGGCAAGTCGGCGAATATCTTTTGCATTGTGGCGCCTGACTTGAGGTAGCGTTCAGAGTTGCGGGCAAGCAGACGGCCGGCAGTTTTGAGACGCACGTGGTTGCGAATGCAGGTGAAGACGTCGGCGACTTCGCGGCGCGCGGTTGTCGCGTGGCAGACGCCGTTGGTCGCGAGTAGCGGCAGGTGATTACGCAGCGCGAGTTGGATTACGGCCTGGTTGCGCGCTTCCTCTTCCCTGTCGAAGTGACGTTGCAGTTCCGCGTAGACGTTCTCTTTACCAAAGGAATCGATTAACCAGTCGACGGTTTTTTGCGCTTCGCCGTCTCCGCCGCCGTGAAGCGCGGAAGCAATTGGTCCATCGAAGGAACCCGTCAAACAGACGAGGCCGCCGGCATGGGCCGACAACTCATCTCGAGTGACGGAGCACTCGCCGGGTTTTGCGTGTTTCGGTACACGCAGTTTCATCAATGTGATCAAGCGACAGAGGTTTTGATAACCCTGGCGGGTCCTTACGAGGACGGGTACCGAGCAAAGTTTGGAATTCGAGAGTCGAACGCTGATTTCAGCGCCGATATGGGCCTTGATACCGTTCTTTTTTGCCGAGAGATGAAATCGTGGCGCGCCATAAACGCCGTCGCGATCGAGCAAGGCCATGGCAGGCAATTGCAACTCAAGGCCGGCGGCGATTAGTTCTTCAGGTACAGATGCACCTTCCAGAAAACTGAAAGCCGATCGCGCGTGCAGTTCGACGTACATCTTTTTGTGCTTTGTGCTTAGTTCTTTGTTCTTTGTTCTTTGTTCTTACTAAGTACAAAGCACAAAGTACTAAGTACCTTTAGTCGTAAGCGCCTTCTACAAACCAGGTGTCGGTATTCAATTCGCGATAAATGCGATAAAGCACCTGTTCGTCGCGCTTATTTGGTACGACTGCGACGTCCCACTCGTCTCGCGCCCAGCGATCGTCCCGCCACCAATCACCCGTCGTACGCCATGGTCCAGCGACGTCGACGACCTTGCCATAAACGCTGCGTTGCTTACCCCAGGCGCTGATCTGCGCCGGCAATCCGCGATCGACCTGGACCACGGCACGCAAGGGTGGACGAAACATGCGAAACCCAACAGTCAATTTCGAATTTCGAATTTCGAGTTTCGAATTTCGCAATTCAAATCGCTTCACGCTGAATGCGTCGGGCCGATGCGTGTCGAGCAAAACAGGTGAGCCGACGTTTTGATCGCCGACGAGTTTTGTCAGTCGCGCGAGCGTCAACTCCAACTTGTCTGGCGCCGGAGCCAACGGAACAAACAAGCCGTTCTGGATCACGCGCGGCTTCACCGGATCGCAGGTGATCGAGACGGCTTTGACGGCCGCTTGCGGCGGTTGCTTTTCCATCTCGAGCACCAGCAACTTCAGAAACACCTTGTGGTCGCGCATCGGATGTGGCAGCGACAACGTGCGATCGTGTGAAGTTTGATCTTCGAGCTGCATGTGCAACGTCAGTTCGTTGGTCGCCAGAGCATAGGCATTGAGAGTGGCGCAGAGTTGATTCAGCAGTCGGGCAAAAATAAATGAGAGTGGTTCGAGTTCGTAAAGCGCGTGATCGAGTTCGATCGAATGTGAAAAAACCGGGGCCGGTTGTTTGACCTTCAAGTGCCGCTCGGTTTTGCCTGCGGCCAACTGTTGCAGCCGGATTCCTTCCTGTCCCAAACGCTCAGAAACACCGGCGACTGGCAACGCGGCGAAATCCTGAAAAGTGAGAATGCCCCAGAGCCGCAGGGTTTCGAAGATCTCGCCAGCCAGTTTCTTCTCGACATTGACGAGAGAAAACTCGAGTGCCTCGATGGGAAATTCTCCAAGACAAATTAATTCCTCGGCTGGGGAAACAAAGGTAACGCCTTTGAGACGCGTGGCAGCGTGAATTGCCGCGTCGGGGTTCGCGGCGATGGCTACGTTCACCGAGCCTTCCAGACCACCGTTCGCTCGCGGTTCTTTTGCTCGCCGCGCGACGTCGTTAGCAAGCTCATAAGCCGAACCAAATAACAACTCACAACCTTCGACGTCGATGACTACGGTTCTGCCCGCGACCTCCTCGACAACCGGCGAGAAGCCGTAGGCGAACTCCGCCAGAGACAAGTCCGCCGCGAGATTGGGAGCATGAATACAAGCAAACACGTTAGCCGAAGATTAGCGAAAATTCTCGAAATCTGTCAACTCGCGAGATGAGCGCGAAACTGGTCCTCGTTACGCCATGGCGACAACGGCCGCTGGCGATTGACCTTGATCGAGTTGAAACGCAAAAGATTTCCCTGCGTGACCGTTGCACGCTTTACGGGAGCAGACTTTCGCAGGGGCACGACGTTCGTTTGTTCGGCACTCGCTTGTGACCATTCCGGTGTTCCGCTCAGCTCCAAAGTCAGCGCCGCGCACGAACGTGTGCACGCCTCTTCAGACAGCACGAGAATCGACGTTGGTCTATTCTCGATTGTGCGCCGGAAGCGATACCACCACGACGTAATGATCCTCCGCGCGTCCTTCGCGGCGACGTCGCCCATGTCGAGTATCACCAGGCCAAACCCGCCGGCGTGTAACAACAGATCGGTGGCTTTGAAAGCGTTCTCGAGAGTGTCGCCACAACGGATCCATAGCAAACGATCGAAGTCGATCCCAGCGGCCGCCGCGGCCGTCGGCGCAAACACGTCATTGATGTCGACAAGGGCGCAAACCTCTTCGTGCCTCGTCGCATAAGCAAGCATTGAAAACATCATGCTCGTGCGTCCGGAAGAAGCTGGTCCAAAGATCTCCGTGATGGCGCCGCGCGGCAGCCCGCCGGTCAACTCATCAACTTCACGAATGCCGGTGGACAGCGTTTCGAGAGGCGGTTTCTGCCGGATCTTGAACGCGTCGCCGAAACGGCTGGCTAAATCAAATTCGTTTAATCTGTGTTTCAAATTCATGGCATGTAAGAAATTCGTTGCCTCACTGGCCTACAATGAAATATGCCTTCAAAAAGCTCAGCAGGCGACCTGATTCCTCCGCGACCGACCCTCTCCGGACTCAAAGCCGCGGCTGCTGATTGCAAGGCTTGCGACCTCTGGAAAAAAGGGACGCAAACTGTTTTCGGCGACGGCTCGCGACGCTCAACCGTGCTGTTTGTCGGCGAGCAACCGGGCAACGAAGAAGACCTGACCGGGAAGCCGTTTGTGGGTCCTGCCGGTAAGCTTTTCGACAATGCGCTCGAAGAAGCCGGCATCGATCGCAAACAAACTTACGTAACCAACGTCGTCAAGCATTTCAAATGGGAGCCGCGCGGCAAGCGCCGGATTCATAAGAAGCCAAACGCTATCGAGATCGCCGCTTGTCGTCCCTGGCTCGAAGCCGAGATCGCGCTCGTAAAACCGGAAGTGATCGTCGCGCTTGGGGCCACGGCGGCGCAGGCTCTTCTTGGCCCAAAATTTCGCGTCACCAAACAACGCGGCCAGTTCATCGAATCAACTCTTGCATCGTATGTGATGGCAACTGTTCATCCCTCCTCTATTCTCCGGGCGCCTGACGACGAAACGCGTCGCCTCGAATACCGGCGCTTTGTCGACGACTTAAAAAAGCTAACCCCGATCGTTCGTTAAAAATCCGCAGGTTCCAGCAGACGTCAACCACGCGTCAATCACACAGTGGCATTAGCCCGGCGAGTGGATTCAAGTGACCACTATCCCGAACCACTCACCATCTTTCCGGGACGACGTGAGGGGAACACCTGATCACCGGGCTAACATCACGGTGTGATTGACTGAACAGCCCGACCGAAAACCTGCTAATTCAAAAAACTTACTTCCTATCGAAAAAACCTCTTGACGGCTCGTTCGATTTGTTCGAGAATGTTCGCTCAATTTTCGGTTGTCAACGAAAATCTGTTTTACAAGGTGTTGCTGGAAAGGAAGAGATGCCCCATGCCCGTAACGGCTAAACAACAGCGAGTATTTGAATTTATCCGGCGTTATATCGAGTCGAACCACGAACCGCCCACGATCGCGGAAATCGGCCGGCAGTTTCAGATGAGTTCATCGGCGAGCGTTCATGCCATCTTGATAGCACTGGAACGTGAGGGATTGATAAAACGCATTCCCAATGTGAGTCGTGGAATCCAAATCGTCGAGCAGCAGGAGAGTGCTGGCGATGAGAGTAACGACATTCCGCTGCTCGGGACCGTCGCAGCTGGCCAACCCATCGAGGCAATACTCAGCCACGATACGGTGTCGGTCCCGAAAGACATGCAGGGACGCGGACGTACCTTCGCGCTGCGCGTACGCGGGGATTCGATGATCGAGGAAAACATTCAGGACGGCGATATCATCGTCGTCGCTTCACAGAAAACTGCTGATAATGGCCAGGTAGTCGTCGCCCTCATCGACGGGAATTATGCGACGGTGAAGAAGTTCTATCGCGAACCTGATTTCATACGGCTGGAGCCGGCGAACCCGCAGTTCAAGCCAATCTTCATCAAGACCCCCGAACGGATACAGATCCAGGGGGTCGTGCGAGGCTTGATCCGCACGTACGATCATTGAGCGGTTGGCGCAGGAACAGCAGTTGTTCTTGGCTTGCGAACGACGATGAAGCCGATGCCGGCCATGATCATGGCGCCGCCCACCAGTGTGCGCCAGCTCAGTTGTTCGTCCAGAACGAGCATGCCGAGGATTACTGCGACGACGGGCGTCACCAGCGAGATCAACATCGTCTTGGTGACGTCCATGTTCTGGATCAGCCAGTAGTACATTAGAAACGCAATGACCGTCCCGACGACGGCTAAATACATCAGGCATACAAGCGCGAGCGGCGTCCAGCGCAAATGTAGCGGGTTCCCTTCAAACGTGAGGCCGTAGAGCAACAGCGGTATGAGGCCGAACAGCATTTGAAACGCGGCGAGCACCGCCGGGTTCAAATTCTTTCCGTGCGTCTTCACCAGCACGTTTGAATACGCCGCGAAGAATGCGCTCAACACCATCGCGACGCAACCCGCCAGCGCGAGCCGTCCGGAAATCGCCAACTGGTTTGAGAAAACTACGCCAACACCGAAGACTCCTAACACGACGCCGGCGATCTTCACCCACGTCATGCGTTCCGCGGGCACGTGAATGTGCGCCAGGATCAATCCGAACGCAGGCAGCATTGCTTGCAGGAGCGCGGCGAGGCCGGAAGTAATGTATTGCTCGGCCCAAAACACCAGCCCGTAATTCAAACTAAACGACATAACGCCGGTGCCAACGACAAGAAACCACTCGCTGCGAGTCTTCGGCAACGCTAAGTGTCGAACCCAAACAAGCGGAAAAAGAATTGCGCAGGAAATTACGAAACGGATTCCGGCGAAGGTGATTGGAGGCAGATCTTCGAGACCGAGCTTAATGAAGAGCCAGGTTGAACCCCAGATGCCGCACAGTATCAGCCAAACGAGGCGTGCTTTCATTCAGACGTCAACCATGGATTCAACTTATGGCGACTCATGCAGTACAACTAAACACAAAAAAACGAAATGCGCTACTTCCAGCAAGCTGAAAGCAGCGCAATCCGTGTCCTATAGTTTGCCGAAGCTCCCTATAGGTGGCAGCACAAGCATGTACACGCTCACGCCACCGAATTTATATCCCGATGATCAACTGGCGGACAGCTAACCTCCGGTCAGCACACGAATTATTTTCACAATCCTCGCGTTCCGAAGAACGCGGTGCCGTTAGGTTTTTGTTGTGGTGGCTTTTCCTCCACCGCCGGTTACGCTCCGGCAACGAAGCTCAACTTACGTTGAACCACATCGCTCCCTTCGGCGGGTCCTTGCCTCCGGGTGCCACTCGTTTTTATCCGAATGGCTTGAGAAAGTCTCGCAACCTTCTCTAGCAGAGCCTTTCGGCTCCAATCAGGGCGTCAATAGAATCAACAGCCGCCTGTCTCTTCTCTCTCTCGGGCGTCACCGCACCGATTGCCGATCCCTGTCTCGGTCTCGAAAGCCGCAACCTTCGTGACAGGGAGGTTTATACTCCTATGCGTTCTTTAGATCAAATTTCTGTGTGTTTTATTTTCTGTGCGAAAAGTTTTTTGATCGCTAACATCTCTTCTTCGTTTCTGTATTTCGTTCGCGGCCAGAAAAACCCTTTCAATCCGTCCTTTTTACGCCGCGGGACAACGTGCACATGCAAGTGAGGGACGCTCTGACTGACGCGATTATTCATCGCGACGAACGTCCCTTCAGCTTCCATTGCTGTTTCAACCACACGCGAAAGCAACTGCGCCGTTTTGAAGAATGGTCCAACCAGCGAAACCGGCAGATCGCCAAGTGTTTCCACGTGAACACGCGGTACTAGCAACGTATGCCCGTGAAACAATGGCCGGTGATCGAGAAACGCGACGGAGTTGTCGTCCTCGTAGACGATCGTCGCCGGCACCTCGCCAGACACAATCCGACAAAACAGACAATTGTCTTCCGCCATCACACCAATTTCCTTTCAACCGGCGCAGTTAATTCGCTTCGCCGAGTATTTCGTCAAACCCAGGCCTGACAAACTCGCGCGCATACGGGAATGTTTTCTCGATTCTATGCCGCAAACGCTCTAACTGAAGTATCAGCGGCACGATCGAAGTCTCCCGTTCCGGCAAGGCAAGCTGCACGAGCCGCCAGGCCGCGATTGATCGGTCGATCCCGATCAATGCAACCTTTGCCGATCCGTCCGAATCGTTGGGAAAATCCGTAAGCTCCGTGGTTTCGTGGTCGTCGAAACGAGCCGAAAGCGCGCGCATCGTTTTCACAGCGATTTGATACTGATACCACTGAATTACTTCACGCGCATCTTCCAACCGTTCTCCCGATTCGCAATCCGGTAAATCCAATCCTACAGCCGGCCGCAGGTCGCTGACTTCGACCGTCTGGTCCACCTCGCGAAACCAGTCGCTCGCATCGTTTGCGTATCTCTTTCCGGCGCGCGCGAGTGGATGGTTATCAACCCGGCGTCTACGTCTTTTTCGTAGGGCCGGATCGTCTTCGTCCTCCGTCTTGTTTAGATCGATACCAGCTTCTCTGGCCCATTCGGCGATCATGTCGCGCGTTTCCTGAAAGATCGTTCCCAGTTTGCGCCAGAAAGCTTCGTTTGTGAGATCGTTTGTTTGCGTTGAATCGTCTTCCTCTGTTTCGGTCGCATAGACCAGGCAACGTGAGGTTAACGGACAGCGTTCACACCAACGATCGCAATAGTTATAGATACCCGAAATCAAGTCAGGGTTACTGGCAAGTTCGGTGAGGGTTCTTCGCTGCATTTTTTGTCTCCTTGAGATGAGGATTTAAGGTTGGCTGATTCTACGGTAACATTCCGCAAAATGACAGCGAGCTATCGCGAACAGTTCAACAAAGTCTTCGCGCAACTGAAAGGCGATGGATTGCTCTTAACGTCGGATTTGACCTACCTGATTACTAAAGAAAGGATCCGCGGGTCGTGGTGGTCCCACAAACTCGCACACACGATCTTTAGCGTTGCTGAAATGCTCGACGATCATCCGGAAGTCATGATCATGAAATTAGTTTCAGGAAAGGTGACCTTCGTCTATCGGGACCTCTGGAATCACATCTATTCGATCGGTGTCGCACGTGAGGAGTGGCAAACCAAGAAACTCTCGATAAATGCCCGACAGATGCTCGAGAGGCTCGACAGCGCAGGCCGGATGCAAACAAACACAGCCAGCGAAGAGTTTGGCGCGAAACCTGGCGAAACTGCTCGTGAACTCGAGCTCCGACTGCTGATCCATGCCGAACAAATTCACACTGAATCCGGAAAGCACGCGAAAGTAATCGAGACGTGGGAGGCGTGGACGAAACGAATCGGTTTTCGCGCACGAGCAACAGATCCTTTCGCCGCACGGCACTTTCTCGAACAACGATTGGCCGCCATCAACAAGAAACACGACGGACATGGACAATTACCCTGGCCGTCAACTCTTTAAACAACAATGATTCCATCAGCGACATTCAGATCTTTCTTTTTAATTCTCGCACTGGCGACAGCCGCTGTCGCGCAGACGTCGCTTAATTACGGTTTCGTTAGTCCGAATACGAAAGAAAACTTGAAACTCGAAGACGCGATCAAGGGCATGAGTTCCGCGGAAGAGACGAAGCTCGTCAAGCAGTCGATCAATATGGGTTGCGTGGTGCGGTCGCGAATTCGAGCGTTCAGATCGTTGGGTTCGTGGAGCGACGGCGCGGAACATTCAGTAATGCTCCGACTGGAAAGCGACGAGCCGACAGTTCGATACGTGTTGTCGCGTTTGGGACGCGACGCGCGCCAGAAGTCGATACTCTACTTTCATCCGAAAACGGCGGGCCCGGCGGACCTCTATACCTTGAAAACGCGGCGCCCGATGCGAAATCTTGTAAACCTCGCGCAGAGTTTGGAACGTGCGGGAATTGAGTTTCGCACGCTTGTGCCGGTCAAGTCAGGGACGTGGGTTTACATCGTCGATCTCAAGCGCGAATTGCGAGAGAAAGTGATGAACGCCGCGAGGCGTCTGCGCGCGCGTGTCAGCACCGAATCGGGCAATGCCTCGTTTGTCGGCGACGATCAAGCGGATGAAGCGAAAGTCGTTTTTGATGAAGAGATACGGAAGTACGAAACTAAGAATCCAAATCTGCCTCCAACCTGCGACGTCAAGACAACCGGTAAACAAAAATGAAATCGAACAATCCATGCATCCGCGCCACGGTCACTGAAGCTCTCGAACGTTTGCCCGGACCGGAAGCTCAACGATTCGCCGCCGTCTTTCAGCACGGAAGCCTGCTGGTTGAGATCTACGCGCCGCGTGGGACGGATCCGCAGCAGCCTCACACGCGCGATGAGATCTATTTCGTCGCCGCCGGCACCGGGGAGTTTGTTTGCGGTGAGTCGCGACAGACATTTGGACCAACCGACATACTCTTCGCTGCGGCGGGCGCGGTCCATCGGTTTGAAAACTTTTCCGGTGACCTGACGCTATGGGTCATGTTCTATGGACCAGAAGGGGGCGAGTCGAATCACAACTAAGAGCTAAGGGTTAGTGAAGGTGGTTTCCCGCAAAGGCGCAAAGGCGCAAAGTTGGAGTAAGCTGAAACATTTCTGTTCTTGCTTTCTTTGCGCCTTTGCGCCTTTGCGCCTTTGCGGGAAACTAACCGGTATTAAGAAGCTTCAAGATAATCGAGGGAAAAGATGGCGGAATTTCAATCACTGGCGGCCTGCTTTCCTGTTGCCGACATCAGCGCGACGATAACGTGGTACGAAGAACAGCTCGGGTTCATCGGCGATCCATTTCCGGATCACGAACCTTACGTCTTCGCCATCCTGCGCCGCGACAACGTCGAGATCTTCCTTCAACGTGTCGAGGGTTATCAGAAGCCTGATGCTTACAGCCAACGTCCCGGCGGTGTGTGGGACGCCTACATTCGCACGGAGGGCGTGCAGGACCTTTACGAGTCAGTGCGCCAAGAGGCGACCATTATTCAACCGTTGCGACGACAGCCGTATGGCGCCTGGGAATTTGAAGTAAAGGATCCGAATGGTTACGTGCTGGTGTTTGCCGCAGGTTAGACGGGACGGACCGCTTTTTGAAACGCGGCGGGCGTTAACGTGTTGAGGACCTCGGTGCGCCGGACCCAGCCACGACGCGCCATCGCTACACCAAACTTCAAGTTGTTCATCGCACCTACGGAGTGCGCATCGACGGAGATCAGAAACTTGATCTTTCGTTTCCGCGCCTCGCGCACCCAACGCGGCTCCATATCCAGTCGATACGGATCGCCGTTAATCTCAACGGCCGCCTTCGACTCTGCGATCACGTCGAGAATTCGTTCAACGTCACATTCAAACGGCGGCCGTCGTTCAATCAAACGTCCCAGGGCGTGTCCCCAAATCTTGAACACTGGCTGCTGCATCGCGGTAACGATGCGTTCGGTCATCTTCTCGCCATTCATCTTGTAACGGGAATGAATGCTCGCGACGATCAGGTCAAACTTTTCGAGGATGTCGTCCGGATAGTCGAGCCGTCCGTCTGCGAGAATGTCCGACTCCGTGCCTCGCAGGATCTTGATTTTGACCTGGTCTTGTAGCTCGTCGATCTCGTCCCACTGGCGTCGCAAGTCGTCAAGCTTGACGCCGCCTGCGTAAAAAGCCGTCGGCGAATGATCGGTGATCGTGATGTACTTCATGCCCATCGCCTCAGCGCCGCGCACCATCGATTCGAGCGAGTGCTTTCCGTCGGAATAGGTAGTGTGGCAATGGGCCATGCCTTTGACGTCTTCAAGTGTGACGAGGTCGTCAGGCAGGTCGCCGGCGAGCGCGGCGTCAATCTCACCTTCATCTTCGCGGAGCTCCGGCGGTATGTATTGCATGCGGAGACGTTTGTAGATTTCTTCTTCACGCTTCGGGATTTTCGCGAATTTGACGTGCGGGAGTCTTTCGAGATGTGCTTGCGAACCGGTTTTCAAAAACAACGTGACGGCAAAATCCGCCGGCGTTACCGCAGTAAATGAAACTTGAGCACCGTCAACAAATTGCGCGACATAGTTGTTCGGCTCCGGACGTTCGCTGGAAACGATGTGGGGGTAGCGCTGGAAGTGCTCGATCAGCGCGTCCGGCTGCTTACTACTCGCAACGATCTCGATCGTCCCGACAGTCTCTTTCCAGCGTCGCAACGAACCAGCAAAACTAATATCCAGCAAGCCGCTCGACGTTTGCATGAATTCGATGATCTGCTCGCCCGTGTTCAGCGCGTGATGAAGATGCAGACGCTGCGACCGGCGTTCTTTCTTCGTCGCGAGAGTTTCGAGCAAACGTTCCTCGGTCTTCTTCCCAAAGCCTTTCAATTCTCGAATCTGCCCGGCTTCCGCAGCGGCTTTTAACTCCTCGATTGAGGAGATTCCCAACTGTTCGTGCAGTTGCTGCGCTTTACTCAAACTCAATCCCGGCACACCCGACAACTCGACCACACCCGCGGGAAATTCTTTGCGCAACTCATTCAAAACCGACGACTCACCAGTCAGATAAAGTTGCGTGATCTGCGAAGCTAGCGCGCCGCCAATGCGCGGCAACGTCGTCAACAGATTGTGCTTCACGAGACGATCGAGATTTCCAACAGCTTGAATCGAACGCGCGCCGGCGTTGTACGCTTTCGCCTTGAAGCGATTCTGCCCGCCTTTCAACTCCATCAGGCGCGCGATCTCCTGTAACGCCGCGGCGACACCAAACTTGTCTAGTTGTGCTTTTTGCTCCGCCACCAGGAAAACGATCTACCACAATTAGGGACTATAATCGACCCACCATGACCATAGCTTCCATCAATCCGGCAACTGCCGAAACACTTCGGGAATTTTCCGCATTGTCTGCGCAACAGATCGAACAAAAACTACAAATCGCCGCCGACACATTCCGCAGCTACCGCCTCACGTCATTCGCCGATCGGTCGCGCATGATGCAGCGCGCTGCTGAGATACTCGAATCGGAAAAGCAGGAATTCGGCCGCACGATGACCATTGAAATGGGCAAACCTTTGACGGCCGCTATCGGCGAGGCGGAAAAATGCGCTTCGGTGTGCAGGTATTACGCGGAGAACGCAAAGCATCACCTCGCGGATCAGCTCGTCGAAACAAACGCCAAGAAAAGCTACGTTCACTTTCAACCGCTTGGGCCAGTGCTCGCCGTGATGCCGTGGAATTTTCCTTTCTGGCAGGTATTCCGCTTCGCAGCGCCCGCACTGATGGCGGGCAACGTCGGTTTGCTGAAACACGCGTCGAACGTTCCGCAATGCGCGCTCGCGATTGAAGAGATCTTCGCGCGCGCGGGTTTTCCGGAAGGCGCGTTCCAAACGCTGCTCGTTGGTTCGGATGCGGTGGAAGAAATCCTGAAAGATCCGCGTGTTGTAGCCGCGACACTGACGGGAAGTGAACCGGCAGGTCGAAGTGTCGCTGGCATTTGCGGCAAGGAGATCAAGAAGACTGTGTTGGAACTCGGCGGCAGCGATCCGTTCATCGTTATGCCTTCGGCGGATTTCGATACCGCCGTCACGACAGCTGTGAGAGCGCGCACGATCAACAACGGACAGTCGTGCATCGCCGCCAAGCGGTTCATTGTGGCTAAAGAGATCTACGAACGTTTCGAGGAACGTTTCGTCGCCGAGATGAAGGCGCTACGCATCGGCGATCCGATGGATGAATTAACTGACATTGGTCCACTCGCGACGCCGCAAATTCTCGACGACCTCATCGAGCAGGTGGAGAAAGCGGTCGGCTCGGGCGCACGCATTTTGACCGGCGGAAAGAAACTCGATCGGCCCGGCAGTTTCTACGAGCCGACAGTGCTCGTGAACATTGACCCTTCCACGCCGGTCTCGTGCGAGGAGATCTTCGGTCCAGTGGCCATGCTGTTCCGCGTTGCAAACATCGACGAAGCAATCCGGTTGGCGAATGCAACGCCGTTTGGACTGGGCTCGGCTGCCTGGACCAGCGACGCAAACGAACAGACGAAATTTATCGAAGAACTCGAGGCCGGATGCGTTTTCATCAACGGCATGGTCGCATCGGATCCTCGGCTGCCGTTCGGCGGTGTGAAACACTCCGGCTACGGACGTGAACTCGCGGAGTTTGGAATCCGCGAGTTCGTTAACATTAAGACCGTGTGGATCGGTTCAGAGACTCAAGCCCGGGGAATTCGGACAGATCAGGAGTAGCCCCTCTTCCGTTTCACTCGAGTGGAGCGCGCCCGATTTCGCCCACTGAAAAATCGTGCGCGAGTTCACGTGCGCGTAAAGCGCGGCTTCGTCGACGCATCATCTCTACAGGACACGGAAGCACCCGCGGCTAAACAGCACTGCCGGCGGCGCCAGTATGTTGAAAACTTCCATCAACACCTTTGCTACACGCGTGCCGGTTTGGGCATCCGTTTCCCTTCGGATTTCAAAGTACTGGCGTTTACGCCTCCGCTCCTCGACTTCCATGTTCGTCAGGTAAACGTCGCGCTCAATGAGAGTGACTTCTTCAAAGTGATCGGCCGAGGACCCGCGCAGCCAGCAGCCCGGCCAAACTTCCTCCAAGCACCACGGCATGCCGATTCTCTGGATTGGCGCCGTTTTTGTTGTAATTCTTGCTTGTATTCAATGCCTTACCTCCTAATAATCTCGGCTACAACGTCGGGGGCCGTGAGTTGCGGCGAGTGCGCTGAAGATAGGGCTGCCGCGGGTGTGTCGTATTTAGGAAGTCCTGAAATGGTCGTGAGATTGTTCTCAAAGAATTCTGAAAGACGATGACGAAGGAAAACCGGGGGCGTATTTATTCATTTGGTGCGTTTCGTGTCGACGCCGGCGAACGCCTGCTTTTCAAAAGCAGATCGCGAGATTCCCGCTCCCGCCCAAGGTTTTCGATACGCTGCTGGCGCTGATTGAAAACTCGAGTCACGTTCTCACTAAGAAAGAATTGATGCAGAAGGTGTGGCCGGATAGTTTTGTCGAGGAGAACAATCTGGCGCAGAACGTTTCCCGGAAGGCACTCGGTGAGAGTCTCATTCAGACGATTCCCAAACGCTGTGGCCGCGGAGATTGGCGCGTGCGTCGCGAGTGAGGCAAGAGCCGGCGAGGTCCTCGTGTCGCGGACAGTGAAGGATCTGGTTGCAGGATCCGGTATCGAGTTTGAAGATCGAGGCATTCGCGTGCTCGGTGGATGTAGTGAATGGCGCGTATTCGCGGTTCAGCGAGCAACCGCGTAACAGAGTTTCCCGCAAAGGCGCAAAGGCGCCAAGAACAAGTTTTGCGCCTTACATTGGTCCTACGTCTTCCTTTGCGTCTTTGCGCCTTTGCGGGAGAATCTTTTCTGGCAAAAAGGCCTTCAACCAACATGAAACACACTAGAGAAGAACAATACCCGTTTGCCGACATCGAGCTGGCGCGACGTTTGGAACGAACTGAGGCGCAGGGCAATGCGAATTTTGTCGAAGCGCGGGCGGAAGCGTTTCCGCAAGTCGGCGCGCAGTGGATCGAAGTCGCGGGCACGTATGCGATGTTCGACGGAGTTGGATCGCCGTTGACGCAAACTTTTGGTCTGGGCGTTTTTCAGCCAATTGCCAGCAACGACCTTGGTCAAATAGAGGAGTTCTTTCAGTCAAAGGGCGCGGTGGTCTTTCATGAAGTGTGTCCACTCGCGGACCAATCCGTGTTTACTTTGTTCAAGGAGCGTAGTTACCAACCCATCGAGTTCTCAAACGTACTCTACCGACCAATAAGCTCTGACCTGCGTCTGCATGCGACGCGAAACGAACGTATCAAAGTGCGGGTCACGGAAAAGCATGAAGTCAATCTGTGGACGGACACGTCGTTCGAAGGCTGGAGCGAGTTCCCCGAGTATGACGAGTTTTTCCGCGATCTGGCCCAGGTCAACGCGCGCTCAAAAGGTCCGTCTTTTCTGGCGGAATTGGATGGAAAACCAATCGCGACCGGCGCGCTGACGATCCACGAGAACGTTGCGCTGCTTGCCGGCGCCAGCACTATTCCCGACGCACGACGACAAGGGGCTCAACTCGCATTACTGGAAGACCGTTTGCGCTATGCTGCAACCCAGGGGTGCACCGTGGCGATGATGGTCGCCTTGCCCGGCAGCGGATCCCAGCGAAACGCGGAACGTCACGGATTCCGGATCGCGTACACTCGCACGAAGTGGCATTTAATAAAACCTAGAGGGTAACGATGCAGGACTTTGAAAAGCTCGGTGTGTTTTACCTGGGCCGCCCGTTCGATCTGGCAGAGAAGAAATCAAAAGACTCGCTGCTGCTTTACGACTCCAAGGATCTCGTCACACACGCCGTCTGCGTTGGCATGACGGGCAGCGGCAAGACTGGTCTATGTCTTGGCCTGCTGGAAGAAGCGGCAATCGACGGTATCCCGGCAATCATCATCGATCCTAAGGGCGATCTTAGTAACCTGCTGCTTACTTTCCCTAACCTTTCCCCGCAGGACTTCGCGCCGTGGGTCAACGAGGGCGATGCGGCGAAGAAAGGCTTGACCACCGACGCTTACGCCGCACAGCAAGCCGAGCTTTGGAAAAACGGTCTGGCGGAGTGGGGACAGGACGGCGATCGAATCAAACGACTGCGCGACGCCGCTGATTTCCGCGTCTACACGCCCGGCAGTAACGCCGGTATTTCAGTTTCGATTCTCAAGTCGTTCACCGCCCCTCCGGAAACGATTCGTCACGATGGCGAACTGCTCGGCGAACGAATTAACACAACTGTAACTAGTCTGCTGGGTCTGGTCGGTATCGACGCCGATCCGATTCGCAGCCGCGAACATATTCTGATCTCGAACATTCTCAATCAGGAATGGTCCGCAGGAAAAGATCTCGACATCGGCACGTTGATTCAAAAAATCCAGACCCCGTCGATCACGAAGATCGGCGTGATGGATCTCGACTCGTTCTTTCCGAGCAAGGATCGATTCGAACTGGCGATGGCGCTCAATCACCTGCTCGCGTCGCCCAGTTTCGCGAGTTGGATGGAAGGCGATCCGCTCGACATCCCGACGATCCTGCACACCGCAGGCGGCAAACCGCGTCTGTCGATCTTTTCCATTGCGCATCTCGGCGATGCGGAACGGATGTTTTTCGTGTCGCTGCTGCTGAACCAGATACTCGGCTGGATGCGCGCGCAATCAGGCACGACAAGCCTGCGCGCGATTCTCTACATGGATGAGATCTTCGGTTACTTTCCACCGGTGTCGAATCCACCTTCGAAGTTGCCCCTCTTGACGTTGTTGAAGCAGGGCCGCGCCTTTGGTCTTGGCGTGGTGCTCACGACACAAAACCCGGTCGACCTGGATTACAAAGGACTTTCAAACGCGGGCACTTGGTTCATCGGACGATTGCAAACGGAGCGCGACAAACTTCGCGTGCTGGAAGGACTGGAAGGGATTGTGGTTGGCACGGGGCAGAACTTCGACCGGCAGCAGATGGACCAACTGCTCGCGGGTCTCGGCACGCGCATCTTCCTGATGAACAACACGCACGACGAACGGCCGGAAGTGTTTCAAACGCGCTGGACCATGTCGTACCTGCGTGGTCCATTGACGCGCACACAGATCAAGTTGTTGATGGATCCGGTGAAAGCTCAAACGGCCGAGAGTTCCGCAGTGGCGCCGATCTCAGCGCCAACATCACCACGAACCTCACCGCCGCAAAAAGACAAACCTGTTCTGCCACCGGAAATATCTCAGTACTACATTCCCGTTCGTTCTTCTGCGGATGCGAACACGCGACTTTCATATCGCCCGATGTTGCTTGGCGCCGCTGAAATTCATTACAGCGATGCAAAAACTATCGACCTCACCCAAAAGTTAACGTTGCTCGCCGAGATCTCCGACGGCCCGGTCACACTCGATTGGAGCACAGCGTCTCCCATCGATGTTTATATTGAAGACCTCCATTCGCAGCCCGAGGAATCAGAAGCCGAGTTCGTGGAAGTTCCTGCTAACGCTACTAAACAGAAGAGTTACAGCGCTTGGAATAAAGATCTGGCGACGTGGATCTATCGCAATCATCGACTCGAGCTACTCGAAAGTCCGCACCTCGACATCGTTTCGAATCCGGGCGAAAGCGAGCGTGACTTCCGTGTTCGCATGCAGCAACTCGCGCGCGAACGACGCGATGAAGCGGTTGAAAAACTACGCCGCAAGTACGAGCCGAAGTTTGCGCAACTTGAGGAGCGCAAACGCCGCGCGGAACAAACGGTCCAACAACAGCAGAAACAGGCGCAGGGTCAAAAGTATCAGACGGCGATCTCGTTCGGCGCAACATTGCTGGGGTCGCTACTCGGGCGAAAGAAGGCAAGTATAGGAACGCTCGGCAGGGCAACGACAGCGGCGCGCGGCGTGAGCCGTTCGATGAGAGAAGCTGAGGATGTCGACCGCGCCGAAGAGAACGTCGCGGCTGTCGTTCAAAGACTCGCGGACCTCGAAGCAGAGTTCAAATCAGAAACCAGCGATCTCGCGCGTTCCTTCGATCCGCAAACGGAAGAGCTCAGCAAGGTGAGCTTGAAACCGAAGAAGGCAAACATTGACGTCAAACTGGTGGCGCTCGCCTGGGCGCCTTACTGGCATGACACGCAGGGCGGAGTGAAACCTGCATGGACTTGAAACCATGACCAAACTGTCAATCCCGATCAAATACGGACTGATGATCACCCTCGGCGTTGTGGCGTGGGTGATCATCGCTCATCTGATCATTCCCAACCCGCAATCGCTGGCGCACACGTTTGTCGGACCAATCTTCTTCAACATACTCCAGTTTACGATGATCTTTCTCGGTTTGAAGGCGAAGGAACGCGAGTACGGCGACAAACAGGATTTCAAGAAAGGTTTGAAAACAGGCGTGGCGATCTCTTTTGTCTACGCCCTTACGGCGTCGCTGTTTTTCATCGTGCTCGTGGCATTCATCGGAACGCGGCGGATCGACAATGAGCCTGGTGCGGCAGGCAGACCAACATCGCTCGTTCTCGCGCAAGCGTTCGCCGGTTTGTTCATCGGCGCGCTGGTTCTCGGGTTGATTTATTCGACAGTGATCTCGTTCTTCCTGGCGAAGCGACAGAGTGAAACGTAGTTTTAGAACTACGGAACGAGTACCACCTTGCCGATGTTCTTTCGCTCTTCCAGGAAGCGATGCGCCGCGCCTGCCTCCTCGAACGGGAACGCGCGATCGACGTATGGATTAACCCAGCCTTCCTCAACGCCGCGCAGAATGTCGCGCATCCAAACCGCCACTTTCTCCGGTTCGTGCCACATGTGGCCCAGGTTTAGTCCAAACACGCCGCGATTCTTATTGAGCAAGGCAAACGGATGAAACCGTGGCGTTTGAATCGCCGCTTTCAACATGTTGAGCTTGCCGCTGAAGCCGTTTGCGGAGACAGTTGAAATGCCAAACATGCCAAGCCGTCCGGTCGCCCGCAAGGCGGCGTAACTCTTTTTCCAATGCGCGCCGCCGATCGGATCGATCACCAGATCGACGCCGCGGCCGTTCGTCATGTCTTTCAAAACCGGCAGCCAGTCCTGCTTGCGATAGTCGATCACATGGTCCAGTCCGCGCTCGGCGAGAAACTTGTGCTTGCCTGGACTCGCCGTGCCGTATGTCACCGCGCCGATCTTCTTCGCGATGTCGATGGCCGCGAGCCCAACGCCGCCGCCGGCGTTGTGAATCAATACCGACTCGCCGGCGTGCAGCGAACCCATTACGACGAGCAACGCATACGCCGTCAGGTAATTCACCGGGATCGCCGCTGCCTGTTCGAACGTCAGCTTCTCAGGCTTCTCGAATATCTGCGTCGCTTTCACGGAAACCATTTCCGACTGGCCGCCGAAACGTGTCATCGCGGCGACTGATTTACCCTGAAACGAGCTGTTGACGTCTTTGCCGACGGCTTCGATGACGCCGGCCACTTCGTAGCCCATTACACAAGGCTTCGGAGGCGAGTCGGGATACAGGCCCTGCCGCGAAAGAATGTCTGCGAAATTCAGACCCGCTGCGCGGACACGAATGACAACTTGATCATCTCGCGGAGTTGGGTCCGGTTTTTGCTGGACCTTCAGGACGTCGATGTCGCCGGTCGTTGTAGTGACGATTTGTCGCATAGACCATATTATATGCGCCGAACCTTATGAGATTGACAATCATATTGACGCTGTTGCTGCTACTTCTGGTCGTCACCATTAGTTGCAGCAAGGATCCACAACAAGCATCCCGCAAACAATTGACTGTGGCCGCAATGGCGGGGCCCGAGGGCGAGGCGCTCAAACAGGCTGCGCTTGACTACGAAGCTCAGACCGGCGTCCATCTCAGCATCACCGAGTTTCCGTACGCCAACCTCTTTGATAAAGAAATGATAGATCTCAACGCGCGTACGGGAGCTTACGATCTGATCATGCTCGACGACCCGTGGTTTCCGATTTTTGCCTCGAAACAGTTCCTTACCGAACTGACGCCGCTGTTGCAAACACGCGGGCAAAACGGGCCGGACAGCGACTTCGTCGAGACGTCGATCGCTCTCTGCCGGCACCCGTACCAGACCGGTTCGCTATACGCGCTGCCCTACGTCGGCAACTCGCAGTTGTTCTTCTATCGCAAAGATCTTTTTGAGAAGCACAGTCTCAAACCGCCGGCGACATGGGACGATGTGCTCGCTGCTGCAAAAACGATCCAGGAGAAAGAGACTGGTTCCGGCATGTACGGCTACGTGATGCGCGCGGCCCAGGGCAACGCGGCCGTCGCCGACTTCATGCCTATCTTCTGGGCTTACGGCGGCGAGATGTTCGACGCTTCCGGCAAGCCGACGGTTAACACTCCGGAAGGGATTGCGGCGCTCGAGTTCATGGTCCGGATGGGCAAGTACTCGCCGCCCGGCTACCCCAGTTTTAATGCGGAGGAAGTTGGGGCCCATTTGTTGCAGGGAACCGCGGCGATGGCTATCAACTGGCCCGTGTGGATTACAAAGTTTGACGATCCGTCGAAGTCGAAGGTGATCGGAAAGATAGAATTCGCGACGCTGCCTTCCGGGCGCAAGCCGGGACAAGCGGAAATCGGCAACTGGCTGATCGCGATCCCCCGTGCCTCGCCAAACACGGAAGCCGCAATGGATTTCCTGGTATGGGCAACTACGGCCGAACAGATGAAACGATCCGCGCTGCGAGGTAATCCACCAACGCGCAAATCGCTGTTTCGTGATCCGGAACTGGTTGCGAAGTTTCCCGCGTACCCGGCGCAGATGCGTTCGCTCGAGACTTCGCGGCCGCGACCACGCACGCCGCAGTGGAATGAGATCGAAAACGTCTTTGGCATCTTTCTTTCGAAGGCCAACAGCGGCGAATTGTCTCCCGCCGAAGCGATGAATCAGGCGAATGCCGAAATCGAGAAGATTGTCCAACGCGGTCAGTAGACGTCATGGTCAGCGGCTTCGCCGCCTGATGTGCGGCGGGGCTCCGCCCCGCTGGAAGGCTTTACCCATTTATCGCACTACGGCGGGGCAAAGCCCCGCCGTACATCCGACGGCAAAGCCGTACCAGCAGGGCCAAAACTGATGCGTCGCAAGGTCCTACTACGCTCCAGCTGGCTGCCCTACGTCTTAATCGCTCCGGCCGTGGCCGTGCTTGTCGCGCTTTCGATCTATCCGCTGATCTATTCCATCACAGTCAGCCTGCAAGTCGGCGAGGCCTGGGGACTCGGCAACTTCACGCGCCTCGCGTCAGACGGCTTTTTCCTTACGGCCATGGCGCACACATTTGTTTATGCCGTTGCGGCGCTGACGTGCGAGTTTTTGCTCGGACTCGGACTCGCGCTGTTGCTCAACAATCAGATTCGCGGGCGTGGATTCTTTCGCGCGACGCTGCTCGTGCCGATGATGTTGCCGCCGGTTGTCGCGGCAGTTGTCTGGCGGCTAATGCTCAACCCAAACTTCGGCGCGATCAATGGAACACTCAAACAGATCGGGATTGACACTGAATCGTTGACATGGACCGCATCACCGGGACTGGCGATGCTATCGGTGATTGCGGTTGACGTTTGGCAGTGGACGCCGTTTGTGTTTCTGGTTTTATTGGCGGGCCTACAGGCGATCCCGCAAGAGCCATACGAAGCAGCCTTGATCGATGGTTCGAGCCGGTGGCAGACGTTCCGGCACGTGACGTTGCCGTTGTTGAAGCCGGCGATCCTGATCGTGCTTCTGCTCCGGACAATGGACCTGCTGCGCGTGTTCGATCAGATCTTCCTTTTGACTGAGGGCGGTCCAGGTTTCGCGACGGAAACAATAAGTCTTTACATCTATCGCACGGCGTTCCGGTTTTTCGATTTTGGTTATGCGGCGGCGATGTCGTTTGTGCTGCTCGCACTGACAAACGTAATTAGCGTGGTCTATATCCGGTTCCTAAAACATGAGTCGCGCGCTTAAGTATTTTTTAGTCGTGGTGGCATTAGTAGCGGCGCTCGCGCCGGTCTACTGGATGTTCACGATCTCGTTGAAGTCAGAAGTGGACCACTTTGCGCTCCCGCCGCCCTGGTTCAACTTCACACCCACGCTGGAACATTATTTCGAGGCTTTCGTGGCGCGGTCGTTTGGGCAGTATCTCATCACTAGCGCGATCGTAGCCGTCATTTCGACTTTGTGCGCGCTCGTGCTCGGCACGCTCGCAGCTTACGCCCTCGCGCGGTTTCGTCTACCTTACGATCTCGATCGCCGGCTCTCGCTGTGGATCCTGTCGACACGAATGTTCCCGGCGATCGTCACTGCTGTCCCACTGTTTTTGATGATGCGCGACCTGCGGCTGCTGGATACAAAAGCTTCGTTGATCATCGTCTATACCGCTTTCAACCTTCCGTTTGTCGTCTGGATGATGCGCGGATTCTTTGACGAGGTCCCGCGAGATCTCGAGGAGGCCGCGCTCGTCGACGGCGATTCACGTCTCGGCGCGCTCGTGCGCGTGGTGCTGCCCTTAGTCGCGCCCGGACTGGCAGCAACGGCGGTGTTCTGTTTGATTGTCTCGTGGAACGAATTTCTGTTTGCCCTGGTGTTGACGCAGACTGACGCGTCAATGACGTTGCCGGTCGGCATTGCCGGACGTGTCACGCAATACGAGATCAAATGGGGCGTGATGAGTGCGGCGGGAGCCGTTGCGATCGTACCGATTCTGGTTTTTGCGATGGCGATGCAGAAGTATCTCGTGCGCGGGCTGTCGCTGGGAGCGGTGAAAGGGTAGTGGGAATCAAATTTCAAAATGTGACGAAAGCGTTTGGCGACACGCTGGTAGTAGATGATCTCTCACTGGAGATCGCTGACGGCGAGTTCGTCGTACTGCTTGGACCGTCCGGCTGTGGCAAGACGACAACGCTGCGCATGCTCGCGGGTCTGGAAACCATCACCACCGGCGATGTCTACATCGGCGGCGAACGAATCAACGACGTGCAAACCCAACATCGTGACCTGGCGATGGTTTTTCAGAGTTACGCACTGTATCCGCACATGACGATCGCCGAAAACATCGCCTACCCGTTGCGCGTGAGAAAGCTCGACAAGCCAGAGCGAACGAAGCGAGTAACGTCCGTCGCGCGAATGCTGGAGATCGAATCGCTGCTCGATCGCAAACCTCGACAACTGTCGGGCGGCGAACGACAGCGTGTCGCGCTCGCACGCGCGATCGTTCGCGAACCGCGCGCGTATCTGATGGACGAACCGTTGTCGAACCTTGACGCTCGTTTGCGTGTGCAAATGCGCGGTGAATTGAAACGTCTGCAACACCAGCTAGGAACAACGACGATCTACGTCACGCACGATCAAGCTGAAGCAATGACACTGGCAACACGTGTTGCCGTCATGAGCCGTGGGCGATTACAGCAATTCGACACCCCGCTGAATATTTACAATCGTCCGGCGAACCGGTTTGTCGCGGAGTTTGTCGGCAGTCCAAGCATGAATTTTATTGACGGCAAGATCGAAAGCGGAGCATTTGTTAGCGAGTCGATTCGAATTCCAGTGACCAGAGAAAACGCGGATCAGTTAACAATTGGTATTCGGCCCGAGCACATCAGTGTTCTGACTGAACCTCAGAATAATGCGACTCCGGCAACTGTTTATGTTACTGAGTTAATGGGTAATGAGACTTTCGTGTTTTTGTCGGTCGGAACCAACAAATTGATCGCCCGCGCGGCGGCGGACTTTCGTGCGGAACTGGAAAGCCCCGTCTGGCTGCGAATCGATGCCGAGAAAGCTCACTACTTCGATCGCCAGACGGGACTCTCAATTTGAACCACGAATAACAACAAATCTTACGACGCGCTCTTCGCGGCCGTGTCTGAAGTTGCTGCTGCCGGTTTGTTCGGCTGCGGCGTAATCCGCAGATACGGCTTCGGCGCTCTCCAACCGCCCGGGAACTTCTCTTTGGCGGCCTCATCCGAAAGCGACGGAACGATAATCACATCGTCACCGTCTTTCCAGTTAACGGGCGTCGCGACGCTGTACTTCGCCGTCAACTGCAACGAGTCGATCACACGCAGGATCTCGTCGAAGTTGCGACCAGTGCTCGCCGGATACGTAATCATCAGTTTGATTTTCTTATCGGGACCGATCACAAAGACTGAGCGAACAGTGAACACGTCGCTGATCTCCGGGTGGATCATGTCGTAGAGTTCGGCGATCTTGTGGTCCGGATCGGCAATCACCGGGAAATTGAGCGCCGTGCCCTGCGTTTCTTTGATGTCTTCGGCCCATCTCTTGTGGGAGTCGGTTTGGTCGACGCTGAGGCCAATCACCTTAACGCCGCGTTTGTCGAAGTCTGGCTTGCAGCGTGCCACGTAACCGAGCTCGGTCGTGCACACGGGTGTGAAGTCCTTGGGATGCGAGAAGAGAACGGCCCAACTATCACCAATCCATTCGTGAAAACTGATGGGGCCTTCTGTCGTGTCTGCTTGAAAATCGGGTGCTATGTCGCCAAGTCGTAAAGCCATTTTGATTCTCCTTTGGTTTGGGAACACCACGCTTTTACAACTAACGACACGGCAAGTCAAACCCCGGCCAATCGATCCGTGTTATGCTGCAAAAACCTATGAAACTTGCACTAAACGGCGCGACAACAATGCGCGCTTCCCTGGAGATCGACCTCCAGGCGGCGAAGGCGGCGGGCTTTGATTACCTGGAAATTTGGAAGGCCAAACTTAAAGACAAATCCGTCGATGAACTCAAAGAACTATTTGCCGAATCCGGCGTCCCGCCGTTGAGTATCAACTCGATCGAGCACATCACATTTCGCGACCCGCAAGATTACGAACGAATCAAACAAGAGTGTCGCGAACTGAGCAAAATCGCCGCGGAGATCGAGTGTCCGTATATCGTCGTCGTACCTGGACGCTTACCCGAAAGCGACGTCGACGTCGTCGAGGAGTCGGTCCATGTTTTGACTGAATTGTGCGATATCGCCGCGGAACATGGCGTCGCGCTCGGATTTGAATTTCTGGGCCAACCGGATTGCAGTGTTCCGACTCTAGATCTCGCTGACGAGATCGTGCGTACTGCCGCACGCGACAATCTCGGTCTGGTAATCGACAGTTTTCACTTCTACGCCGGCGGTTCGAACGTCAGGATGATCGAGAAGCTCGATCCGCGTTCCATCTACATTTTTCACATCAACGACGCCGAGGACCTGCCGCGCGCGGAGCTTGAAGATCGTCATCGCCTGCTGCCCGGACTCGGAATACTTCCTTTACGCGAAATGGTCGCCGCGTTTCGTTCAATTGGATATGACGACGTCGCAAGCGTCGAGATCTTCAGGCCGGAGTACTGGGAACGCGATCCGTTTGGCTTAGCGCGTGATGCCAAAAACACCGCGGAACAAATCGTAAATTCATGACGATCAAAATCGGAATTATTGGTTCGGGCTTTATTGCTGGAGTCCACGCCGCGATTCTCGCGCGAGACGAGCGAGTTAAAGTTTCCTCGGTCCACGATGTCATCGCGGATCGCGCGCAATCGCTCGCGCGTGCACATGACGCCAGCGTCGCTGCGAGTGCCGAAGAAGTTATCGAACGTTCTGATGCCGTCTTCATCACTACTCCAAACACGCGACACGTTCCACTCGCACTTGCCGCTGTCCACGCCGGCAAACACGTTTTCTGCGAAAAACCACTAGCCACCACGATCGCTGACGCGGAAACTGTTTTCGAGAAAGCACAATGCACCAATTCGGTTTTCCAGGTCGGTCACAATCGTCGCTTCGCACCGGTGTATGCAACGTTGAAACAATTGCTATCCGAAACTCATCAACCACACTCGGCGCACGTGAAAATGAATCGCGGTGAGCTGTTGAAACCCGAATGGACCGGCGACCCGGAAGTCACAGGCGGGTTTCTTTATGAAACGCCGATTCACATGTTCGACATGATGCGGTTTCTCTTCGGCGAGATCGAAACCCTGCACGCGATCGGATCGAGTCATGAGTACAACGAGATTGACGACTTCTCGGTCCTGCTGAAGTTCGCTAACGGCATGCACGCGACGCTTGCAACTGCCGCTGACGCGAGCTGGTTGTTTCCGTTCGAACGAGTGGAAGTGTTTTGTCATCACGCAACCCTCGTGACGCGCGAGATGGAAAGCCTTATTTGCAGCAGCAACCTCGAGGGCCACTTCACTTCGCACTCGATGCAGCAGACGCCGCGCGAGGAGAAGTGGGGCTATGTGCAGGAAGACCGCGCGTTTGTCGATTCAATTGTGAACGGCACACCGCCGCTAGTCACCGCGTTTGACGGATTGATGTCGGTTGAGATTGCGAACGCGGTCTACGAATCGGTCCGTTCCGCTGCCCCCGTCCAGCTACGCTCGTAATATGTGGTAAGATCGCCTCACCCCTGAAGTTTCCCCTTTTAAAAACCTGCTATGTCGTCCGCAGAAGCTCATGCTCAACCGGCTGCGCGACCCGTAGAACTGGGCGCTGATCTCTATCGTGAGATCTTCGCGCATTCCCGGGAAGCGATTGCCATCCTCGACCCAAAAGGCGTGTATCTTCAGCAAAACGGCGCTCATTTCACGCTACTCGGGTACTCCGACGACGACCTCGAAGGCCAATCACCGGCTCTCGACCTCGGCGAAGATACGTTCGCTGAAGTAACAGGAGAACTAGCCAGGACAGGCGAATACTCCGGGGAAGTTGTTTGCCGAACCAAAGGTGGTGAAGAACTCAACGTGGAGCTCACGGTCTTCATGATGCGCAGCGGACTTGGCGAACCGCACTGCTACATCAGTATCAAACGCGACATCACCTCGCGAGCACGCGAAATCAGAGATCGCCGTCGGACCGAGCAAAGGCTGGCATTGCAATATGCAATCACAAGGATTCTTTCGCGCTCGATCGACTTTGTCGAAGGCACGCATGAGATTCTGCATACAGTTTGCGTGAGTCTAGGTTGGCAGGTCGGCGTGCTCTGGGCCGTCGATCATCAAGGTGAATCACTGCGTTGCGTCGATTTCTGGCATAGCGCGTCGATGAATCTGCACGGATTCGAGAGTGCTTCACGTAAGCACACGTTTATGCGTGAAACTGGCTTGCCCGGCCGTATCTGGGCCAGTGGCAAGCCCGCGTGGATTCCGGACGTAACCAAGGATCCAAACTTTCTGCGGGCGTCGTTCGCAGCGGAAGCAGGATTGCGCGGCGCTTTTGGTTTTCCGATTCTTCTCGGCGATGAAGTCGTCGGCGTGATGGAGTTCTTTAGTGAACAGATCCGGCAACCCGATCGTGACCTCAACGACATGGTTACGAGTGTCGGATTTCAGATCGGACAGTTTCACGAACGCAAGCGGGCAGAAGAGAAGTTGGCCCATCTGCTCGTGCGCGAACGCGCGGCGCGCGGTGACGCGGAAAAAGCGAACCGATTAAAGGACGAGTTTCTCGCCACACTTTCACACGAGCTGCGCACGCCGCTGAATGCCGTCATCGGTTGGTCGCGAATGTTGAAGTCAGGCCGGTTGGATCCGGAAAGTGCGCAGCACGCGATAGATGTGATCGAGCGAAACGCATGGGCCCAGAAACAGATCATCGAAGACATTCTCGACGTTTCGCGCGTCATTACTGGAAAACTTCAGCTTCATCTAACGCCTGTGGATCTCGTTACAGTCGTCGAAGCGGCACTCGATGCTGTGCGCCCGGCGCTGGAAGCAAAAGACATTCGTATTGAGACCGATTATTCGGAGCGAGGGCGTATCATCGCCGGCGACGCTGATCGTCTCCAGCAAGTGGTTTGGAATTTGCTCTCGAATGCATCGAAGTTTACGCCCGCGGGTGGAACTGTCGGCATCCGCGTAGTTCAGGATGAGACCTACGCGACGATCGAGATCAGCGACACCGGACCGGGCATTGCGCCGGAGTTTCTGCCGCATGTGTTTGAACGATTTCGTCAGGCGGACGGCTCGACCACGCGGACGCATGGTGGTCTCGGACTTGGTTTGGCAATCGTTCGCCACCTCGTCGAGTTGCACGGCGGCGTGATTGGTGTCGAGAACGTCACGTCGGGTTCAGGCGCCGTATTCACCGTCAAACTTCCCTTGCCCAGCACTGTGTTGGCACTCGAAACGCCGGCCGTACCCGGTGCGTTCGAAGATGCCGTGACCGAGATCGATCTCGCGGGCGTGAGTATTCTGGTAGTGGAAGATGATCTCGACGCCTTGGACCTGATCACAATCGATCTCGCCGAGCACGGTGCGAAAGTGCGGGGCGTTGAGTCGGCCGCCGAAGCGTTGTCGTTACTCAAGAACGAACAGTTCGATCTGCTCATTAGCGACATCGGGATGGCTGACACCGACGGTTACAACCTGATCAAGCAAGTGCGCCTCCAGGAAGGCGACAAGCCTGAACATATTCCCGCCATCGCCCTAACAGCTTATGCGCGAGCGCAGGATCGAATCCGTGCAATCGCCGCCGGGTATAACACGCACGTCGCGAAACCTGTCGAGATCCGCGAGCTCGTTACCGTCGTAAAGTGTCTCACCGGAAGAATAGCTTGAGATTTGGTTGGATACGTGTAAGCTGAGCCGATGACAAAGCGTTGCGCCTGGGCCCGGACGCCGTTATCAGTTGCTTACCACGACCAGGAATGGGGCGCTCCACTTCACGACGACACGCGACTGTTTGAGTTTCTGGTCCTCGAAGGAGCCCAGGCGGGTCTGAGTTGGGAAACGATCCTGAACAAGCGTGAGAATTATCGCGCCGCTTTCGATGGGTTCGACCCCGTGAAAATCGCAAAATACAACGAGCGCAAGGTAGACGCGCTCTTGACGAACGCCGGAATTATACGCAACCGGCTCAAGATTAATTCCGCAATCACGAATGCGCGTGCTTTCCTTGACGTAACTCGCGAGTTCGGCAGTTTCGATGCCTACGTCTGGCGGTTTGTAGACGGCAAACCGCTGCGCCGGAAGCGCGGACAACCCGTGCCGCCACGCACGGAACTATCAGACGCGTTGAGCAGGGATCTTTCGCGGCGTGGTTTTAAATTCGTCGGCTCGACGATCTGTTATGCTTTCATGCAAGCGGTCGGCATGGTCAACGACCACGACCTCGCTTGCTTCCGTTACAACCAAGTCTAATTAAAGATTTTCCCCAATGGAGGTCCCGATTTTGAAACGAAAACCCTCAATTCTGCTGATGCTTATCGTGTTGCTCAGCTGCGCGTCAGCCGCCTTCGCCCAGGCTATTCCAGCTTCACTGGCGAATCTCCCCGAGGCGGACGTGCTGATCTACATCAGTCCTCAACGAACATTAACTGAATTCATTCCGAAGGTTATGCCCGCCAAGGAAGTTGCGGAGATGCAAACCGCTTTTGCAGACATGAAGAAGTCCGTCGGCGTCGACCCGTCGACTGTCGAGTACATTGTTATCGCGCTGCGCTTTCACAGGCCGACGGCCGATTTGAGTTTCGTGCCGCCTGACGTGATGGCTGTCGTAGGCGGCGACTTCAGTTCCGACTCACTTTTGACATTGGCGCAGCTTGCCTTCCAGGACAAAGTGCTGGCTGAAAAGCATGGTTCAAAGACGATCTCGACGATGACAATCGAACCGATCGCGAGACAAGCCGAAAAGATGCCGTTGCTCAAGCCCTTCGTCAACGTTGGCGCTATAGCTTTGAGCCCTAACTCACTCGCAATCGGTAACTATGGTTACATCAAGTCTGCTGCTGAAGCTGCGGAAACCGGCACGGGGCGCATCAGGCCTGAAATGATCCAATCGCTAATGCGTGATTCAAACGTGCTCCTGGCGGCAACCGGAGCACCGTTGCTCGCCTTCTCTCGCAGTTTCGGACTGCTCGGCACTGAAACAGCATCGCGCGAAGGACGATTCGATACTCAATTCGGCAACTTCTACGGTGCAATTACTCTCAACGGCGCCAATTACAGCATGCGTGGCGCGATGCATGCGGACAACCCCGACACAGCCAAAATCATTACCAATCTGCTTTTGAGCCTCGTGAAAACCGAAGATTTCGTGAAGGGTTTCAAGTCAGGCACGGGGTCGCTTACTGATGAGGCCGCGCAGGCTATTCTGCAAAGCTTTAAAATGACGGCCAAAGAGAGTGAGATCACGTTCGAAGCCGATGTCCCGTTAAAAGCAATCATGGACATGATTCGTGAGCAGTCGAAACCAACAAAGGATCCGGCGGCCACGTCAGCTCCGAAAAAGCCGGCGGCAAAGCGACCGGCATCAAGAACAAGAAGGAGAAACTAAACACCATGCCTAAGATCCTACTGGCGCCCGCATTCATCGTGCTGGCAGGCATCGCAGTCGTTATCGCCGCTTCCGCCGCGCGCTCATCGTCCGCGGCGCAGAACACAAACAGCCCGACGACAACGAACCGAAACGAGAACCGGTCCATCACTCCGCCGTCAGGCGCGGGAGCACAGGAGGACTTCTCCAAGAACACGTGGGAGTTGCCCGCCGATGCTGATAAGACTAAGAACCCGGTGCAAGCAACGGAAGAGTCGGTTGCTAAGGGCAAAGAGTTGTACCTGGAGCGGACGAAAGGCAACTGCATTTTCTGTCACGGCGAGACCGGATCGGGTAACGAAGCGAACTTTCCGCGACTGCGACGCAAGCCAGCGGATCTGACGAACAAGGAACGCATGACCACCATGACTGATGGCGAAGTCTTTTGGAAGATTACAAAAGGCATCCGCGGCATCATGCCCGCCGGTGAGAACCGCATGAAAACTGAAGAAGAGCGCTGGCATGTGGTGAACTACGTCCGCACGCTCGCGAAAGACAAGTGAGTTGTTTTTAAAAGAACCGTTCCGCGTATTCACGGACTTCTTTTAGTGAGCGATCGGAAATAACGCGAAACAGTTTAATCTCGCAGCCCGCGGGGATGCGCGGCGCCATTAGCGAGTCGGTAATCACAAACGCTGCGGAACGTAACCCTTTCTCCCAACCACGTTCGCGCGCGTCGCGAAAACTGAGCGCGTCGGCGTCAAGACCTGCGGCTACCAACAGCGTTCGCGACCAACGCAAAAACTCCGGCCACCGCGACACGATTGCAATCAACGCATCGGGTCGCGGTTTGGTTTGCCCGCGAAACGACTCCACAACCGATCCGGAGTGGATCACGAGGAGATCGGTTTCCGGCTTCACACAATCTCCAAACGCTTCGAGATGACCGTAAAGCACGAGGGGGACGGCGCCGATCAATGTCGACGTGTTATTGAGATCCGCTGGTCCAGCTCCCACAACGCGAACCTTCGTCGCAACCTTGATCTCCGCAACAAGAATTTCGCGCAACTCAGGATCCGGCTCCAACACTAAGAAGTGATCCGGGTGCTGCACTGAAAACGACCGACTCACACCGGCCTGTATCTCCGCGAGAGAATATCCATCCTCGCGCAAGTGCCGGAAAAATCGCGAGATCAACTGGTCCAACGCCAGACCATCCTCCATCTTCTCGTCGCCACGCAGCCGCACGTACACGCCACTGCCCTTGCGAAACTCAACCCAACCGCGACGCGCAAGTTCGCGATACGCTGCGCTGACTGTGTTCGCATGGATCGAATAGCGGCGAGCCAGATCGCGCGTACTTGGCAGGCGCTCGCTGGGTTTCAGGTCGTTACTCACGATGCCGAGCGTGATCTGAGTGATCAACTGCTCGCGAATCGGGACCTCACTGTTTTTGGAAAGCCACAATCTCATGGACGACGCGTGGCGCTTTAGTGCCGCTGAGAATATCATAGCTGGCGTGAGTAATCCGTCTTATCTGCGTTTACTACGTGACGGCACGTTAGAGAATCGCGTGGACGATCTGGAGCGTCTGCTCGAACGCTGCACCGTCTGCCCGCGTGACTGCCTTAACAACCGCTTGAACGACGAGATCGCCGCCTGTTACTCGGGCCGACTGCCGATCGTCTCGTCTTACACCGCGCACTTCGGTGAGGAACCACCGCTCGTCGGCGGCAAGGGCGCGGGCAACATCTTCTTCGGCAACTGCAACCTTCGTTGCGTCTATTGTCAGAACTACCAGATCTCCCAAACTCACAAGCAACAGCTCAAGAACGAAGTCACGCACGAGCGTCTGGCGGAAATGATGCTCGAACTGCAAGCTCGCGGTTGTCATAACATCAACTTCGTTTCGCCAACTCACTTCGCACCGCAAATGGCGCGGGCGATCCTCATCGCTGCGCAACAGGGTCTCCGGCTGCCTATTGTTTACAACACTAATTCATATGACGCCGTCGAGGTGTTGCGATTGCTCGATGGCATCGTCGACGTTTACCTTCCGGATTTGAAGTATGCCGAGGACGAAGCGGGTTACATGTATTCGAAAGTGAGCGGGTACAAGGAGTTTTCGAGGCTGGCGTTGAAGGAGATGTTCCGGCAAACAGGCGATGAACTTGTCTTCGACGAACAAGGAATACTGCAGCGTGGTCTGGTCGTGCGGCTTTTAGTGTTACCGAACGACATTGGCAGCACGAAAGAGTCGATCGAATGGTTGCGCAATGAGCTAAGCCCGCGCGTGGCGATCTCGCTGATGGCCCAGTACTATCCGACGCATCAAGCCGAGACGAACAAACGGTACATGCTGTTGTCGCGCCGCATCCGCGAGTCGGAATGGATGAAAGCGACTGCGGCGCTCGAGGAGCTCGGAATGGAAGAAGGTTGGGTGCAGGAGTTTGACGGCTCGTCTTACTACTACCGACCCGATTTCAGCGACGCAGACCGCCCATTCCGCGACATCCGGGACTTCGAGTAGCGGGAAGAGGTTTTAACCACAAAAGGCACAAAAGACACAAGAGGCACAAAACAAAGAACCAGTAAAAAGTCGCGTCTTACCTGGTCACTTTCCTCTTTGTGCCTTTTGTGTCTCCTGTGCCTTTTGTGGTTAAGGTTCATACCGGATGGCCGGACTTCCAGCCGGATAGAACACACCTAATAATCTCAACTCGCCAGCGTCAGTATTCTCAACGCAATGCACTTGTCCGCGTGGCAGGTAAATACAGTCGCCTGGTCCAATTGGCGTGCTTGCATCGCCGGTCCACATACGTCCGTCGCCCCGGAGTATGAAAAGTACCTCTTCATACTCATGAAAATGATCTGGCGCGCGTCCCGGCGGAATAGATCCGACAAACTGCGTCACCTGCTCGCTGCCGACCTCATCGTCCACCAACACTCGATACCACCGATCGCCCGTCGGCATCTCCCGCTGATCTGCCAACCTCACGATCGGCGATGGTTCCGGTCCCGGCAGATCGGTAAACGTAAGTTCAAGCGAACGCAAAGGTACCACTCCGTCCAAACCACTATCCGGACACTTTGAACTGACAAAACAAACAGCGTCTGGTCCAGGGTTATCGACCATCAACGCCTGGCCGGGACGAAGATAGATCCCAGTCTGCGCTTGCACTCGATGTGGCCGTCCGTCGATAAAGACAGTGCACCGTTTCAGCTTCGCCGGATCGTCGAAATCCTCGAGCACGTATAAAACCTCGTCAGACTCCTGATTTCGAAGCGCCGGCGACAACCCGACACCAAACTCCAAAACGCGCAACGAGATCGCTTTGGAGCCCGTCGCGCGATTGACGCGGTCCCAAATCGAGAGTGTACCTACAACATCGGGAGTGCCTTCGCGCATTGCTGACACGCGGCATCCTCCCACCAGATCTACGGCCATCTATAAGCTCCTATGGTTTGCTGGTCGTCAGGTGGTGAGTGGTGTGTTCCGTGATCGACGCCTGAGGATGCGTCCCCGGAGCCAACTCGTTGGTCCGAGCAGGGGGCGCTTCATGAAATCCACGATTCATGTCCAGGGCGCGTTGCGACATAGCGTCATACTGATCGCCAGGTAGTTCTTTGCGCGGCAGGGTAAACAGCAATCCGTTTAAGATCAATCCTATCCCGACGAAAAATGTGATTAACCACGGTAGCACCATGGGCAACAAACCGAAGTTATCGATCGCCATGAGAGTAACTGCCAGACCGCCGCCCAAACCGACCGCAGCCGTGATCACTCCGTTGCGTAACCGGCGCAATCGTTTCTCTTCCGGCGACTCGAGAAACTTCTCAAACGACGGTAACACCTCTTCCGCGACTGTTTCGAGATCTGACGCCGACGACATCTGCCGGATCTTATCCGCCACCGCCATTCCGATCTGTTCGCGCGCCGACACCGCCGACGCCGTAATCGCGTCCGGACGCTCAAGTGAGTTGCGCACCACTCGGAGATCCGTGCCGCAAGCACGACAGAATTGACTGAGTTGTCGTTCTTCAGAACCGCATGATGGACAATACATGGTGGTTCAGCCTCCACTCACCGACGGCAAGATCGTGATTTCGCTGTT
>DASRPN010000180.1:0-33803 GCA_035646355.1 Pyrinomonadaceae bacterium
CCTGCGCCCACACAACCGTTGAGGCCGACACCAATGCCGCTACGGCAATGGACAATGCAACTCTTCGCATCCCTTTTACCTCCAGTGATTTTGTTCTGCTTCTTTAGGGGGGCGAATGATATCACAGGAGAGCCACAAAGGCAGCGCTAATTGCGGGATTTGGCCCGCAAAGAAGCACCCAAAGTCAGAATTCATTTGTGCTCTCCGGCGCGAAGTAATGCTTTGATTGTCGTCGTGTCATTGGTGTCGGCTGCAAACATTAGGGCAGTCTCGCCCGAAAAATGCTTTTGGTTAACATCCGCTCCACGCTTGGTTAACTCCTCAACCAAACCTGAGTAACCGCGTGAGGCCGCGACCATCAACGCAGTCATGCCTGACGAGTCTGACTCGCCTCGTTCAAACGTGGCGTTTACATTGACGCCCTGCGTTTAGCATTTGAAGTACCTTCTTCGTGTTGCCGGCAGCGGCCGCCTGGACCAGTTCTCGTACTTTTTTCGATCTATTCGCGGCGGCTGCAGTTGAGCTGCGCTGTGCTTTCTTAGTCTGGTCGCACATAGCCGCCTTTGCTGCATGGCCCTCGCAGGTCACCACCAAAGCCATCACAGACAAGAGCAGTCGAACCGAAGTTGTTGTCATCTTGATCACTCGCCTTAGTGTGAAGAGTCTAGTGTCTCAATTAGGGTTCAGTCCATTTTTGTGGCTACCTTTGCCTTCTGTTCGCGCTTCCTTTAACTTGTTCCTCACTTTATGACGATAAGGCTGCTGGCTCTGGATCTCGACGGCACACTCCTCAATGGCCGTGGTCAGATTTCAGATCGCAATCGGACAGCGATCGATAATGCGCGCGCCAACGGCGTCCACGTTGCACTCGTTACCGGGCGGCGATTTCGCGATTCGCGCCCTGTAGCTTTGGAGCTTGGACTCGATGTTCCAGTGATCTCGCACAACGGTGCGTTGACCAAGCACGCCGAGACTTTGCAAACAGTTTCGGTGTTGCCGCTGCCGCTTGCGGCGGCCCAAGCGGCGTTGAAAATCGGACGCGCGGCGAACGCCGACCCGTTGCTGAGTGACGATCACGAAGGTTTGGGAGTGCTGGTCTACGATCGTCTCAGTGGTGAGAATGCAGCAGTTCACAAGTACGTGGCCTGGGCGCGAAGACTTCACGGCGAAGAAGAAGGCCGGCGTGCTGTGCAGCAGGTGAACTCGCTCGAAGAGTACCTGGACCACGATCCAATCCATCTCGCTTTCTCAGGTGTGTGTAGCAAGATGGACGCGCTCGAAGAGACCCTGCACGCAGAGATGGGATCGAAGGTGAAGGTGCTCGGCACGAAGTATCCGGAACAGGATTTCACTCTGATCGACATCGTAAACCCGGCCGCTTCAAAAGGTGCGGGCGTAGCAGCGACCGCAACCGAACTGGGCGTCAGTCCCGACGAAATCATGGCCATCGGCGACAACTACAACGATCTGGAAATGTTGTTGTTTGCCGGCACCGGTGTGGTGATGGCCAACGCCCCCCTTTCATTGCGCGAGATTGGTGGTCTGCATCCGACGGCGGCAAACACTGAAGACGGTGTCGCGCTCGCGATTGAACAGTTCATTATTGGCAACACATGAATCTTTTCCCGCAAAGGCGCAAAGACGCCAAGGAAAAAGCAAGGGGCTGGATGAAGGGGGCCCTTTCTTTGCGTCTTTGCGCCTTTGCGGGAAACTCAACCTGAGGAGACAACATGGCAAATCGAACGGCGGTGATTGAAACAAACAAAGGCACGATTCGGGTCGAGCTGTTGGAAGAGGACGCGCCCAAGACGACTGAAAACTTCATTACCCTGGCCCAACGCGGATACTACGACGGCATTATCTTTCACCGCGTGATCAAAGGCTTCATGATCCAGGGCGGCGATCCGACCGGCACCGGACGCGGCGGCGAATCAGCGTGGGGCGGACGTTTCAACGACGAGATCAATAGCAGCTCGGCCGTGTATCAGAAGGGTTACAAGGCGGGAACGATGGCGATGGCGAACGCTGGTCCAAACACAAATGGATCGCAGTTCTTCATCATGCACGTCGACTATCCGTTGCCGCCGAGTTACACAATTTTCGGACGAGTCACGGAAGGTCAGGATGTGGTGAACGCGATCGCGACGACGGCGACGGGTCCGGGCGATCGTCCGATCCAGGATGTGCGAATGGAAAAAGTAACGATTGAGTGATTTCGAATTGCGAATTTCGAATGTCCGGAAAGTTCGCAATTCGCAATTCCTACAAAGGTCGGGCGCCGTGGCCGATAGGCGGCGCCGACCTGATTGCTTCAGTCACGTAGTTCTTCGCAGCGCGTATCGCGTCTTCCAGCATCAAACCTTTTCCCAAACCAGCAGCGATAGCGGCCGACAATGTGCAGCCCGATCCGTGGATCTCACCCACGTCGAGATACTGTTCACGAAACTCAACGAAGTTTTCATTCTCGTCCAGCAAAAGATCGATGGCTTGCCGTTGAATCGCGCGGTGTCCGCCTTTCACCAACACTGCTCGCGCGCCCATCGACTTGATCTCTTCCGCCGCGCGACGCATGTCTGCTTCACTTCCAATCGAAAGGCCTGTCAGACGCTCAGCCTCAGGAATGTTGGGCGTCACAACACGAGCAACACGGAGCAATCGTGTCTTAAGAATCTGAAACGCTTCGTTGCCGATAAGATCGTGTCCGGAGGTTGAGACCATCACAGGATCGACAACGGGCGCCGGCAATTGCTCCTCGCTGAATAACCTGGCTACTTCCGCGACGATCTCCGCGGTCGGCAACATGCCGGTCTTCGCGGCGACGACCTCGAGGTCACGGATCACCGGTTCGACCTGCGCGCGCAAAATTTCTGCCGTTTGATGTTCGGCGCCAAATACCCCGGTGGTGTTTTGATACGTGATCGACGTTAGTGCCGCTGCGGGAAAGCAACCGAGCGCGGAGATGGTCTTGATGTCGGCGACAATTCCGGCGCCGCCCGACGGATCGAGCCCGGCGATGGTCAGTACAACTGGTTTAATTGCGACATCCATTTCAAATCAGTGTGTTGAAATAACCGGATCGCGGCAATACCACTCGCGCCGGCGCGAAAACAATCAGCAGCATTGTCGAGGTTGATGCCGCCAATTGCCAGCACCGGAAAGCCTTCGAGCGCGTTTGTCACTTCGCGAAGTTTTTCTAGTCCCTGCGGCTCGCCAAAAATTTGTTTTGATGGTGTTTCGAAAACAGGTCCGAAGACAACGAAGTCTGCGCCGGCTGCACGCGCGTCTAGCGATGTTTGGAGTGAGTGAGTTGAAACACCAATTAGGAAACCATCGCCGCAGATCGACCGAACTACACTCGCTGGTAACGAGCGGCTCGTGAGATGCACACCGTCAGCGCCTGCGGCTCGTGCAATGTCGAAACGATCGTTGACCAGCAGACGCGTCGTGTTGCCTCTTGCGATCGTCGCCGCACGTGTCGTGAGTTCGTAAAGCACGCGCGCGCTCAAGGACTTTTCACGTATCTGAACGAGCGGGAGCGCCGCCGCAACCGCAGCTTCGATCAACCGCAGAATGTCTGAAAACTCGGGAGATTCAGGAGTTGTCCTGGTGGTCGTCGCGCCGCTCGTTATCGCGTAGACGCTCGGGAATGTTAGTTGGTGGGACACGGTCTACAGGCTTGTTAGTACGGACGGTCTGTTGCTGGAGCGCGGCTACCGTCCGCTTGAAATTAAACAACTCCCAGAATGCGATGCCAACGTTTAAAAGCCCAACACCGCTCACGGCGCCGCGCACCCAGCCTGACGCGACAACAGCTTGCAACGAGTGAATACCGGTCTTCTGCGCAGCATATAACAGGAAGTAATTGTTGCCCCACTCGCTCAGTCCCCACATACCCTGCGGCCACCATGGCGCCACCGTGAGAACGATGCCGATCTCCAGGCACAGGATGATGTAGAAAATGACACTGAGCTTAGCTGACATCGCCAAATTTCGAATTTGGAATTGCGAATTTCCGGCTGCGATTATAAATTTCGCAATCCGAAATTCGAAATTCCTACTACTTGTTCTTCAACTGACTTAACTTGTCGGCAACTTCGCGATACGAAACGTCGACGCCATAAACTTCCGTGTAAAACTCGCGCGCATGCTTCAAGTCACCGAGCTGCTCATACGCCGACGCCAACTCGTAGCGCAGCGCTTGATATTCGTCTTCTGTATGCCCGGGTGCGGAGAGCCCTTTCTTGAACCAAATGACCGCAGCCTCCGGCATACCCTTCTGCGCGAAACAGTGACCCAGCATGTTGCAGCATTGTAAGAAACGCGATGTACCGTCGCCGGGTTTCACGAGGTTCGCCGCAGTCTGGAATTCCTGCACCGCCTCGTCCATCAAATCCATTTCTTTGTAGGCCGTGCCCATGTTGTAGTGAGTCTCGAAGTCTTCCTTAACAGTGTCGGCTTCTTCCGCCGCGCGAAACTCTTCGAATAGTTCGGCGAGACCCGCATCGATTCCCGCGCTGGCGGGCGCCGCATGCGTCGATGACTTGTTGCCGTCGCCATCATTCGCGATCGTCGCAAACGACGTGTCCGTCTCGAATGCGATCGCCTCGATCACGGGCGTCGCCTCTGCAAGCTCTTCGACGCCGCCAAACTCAAACGCCGCCGCCTCCGCAGGTTGCGCCCGGCCACCACCGGCAAGCTTCTCGCGTCGCGATCGAATATCCGGATGCGATCCAAACTGTCGCTCGAGCATCTCGAGTGTGTCGACTGCGATGTCCGAATAACCCTGCGCGATGTAGAAGTCGACGCTCTCCAGTTCCTGGCGCATCATGTTTTCCAGACGCTCCGCCTCAGCAGGGCTATCCGCCGTTTCGACTGGGATCACGGATTCAGAAAAATCGTCATTAAGGTCCGCGAATGAAGCGGTCGGATCAGAGAACGCCGCCGGTGTTTCGAAAGTCGATGAACCAAGTGCGGCATTCGTTTCAAACTCGTCAAACGACTGCGACACTGCCGGCGCGATTTCGTCGTCCTGGTCCTGGACCACGGCGAACGTTTCAAACTCCGGCACGTCGCCAACGAGCTCCATCTCCGACTCCGGCATCGTCGAAAGATCTTCGGCCGTGTCTTCCTGTAATCCTCCAAGAAGATTGAGTCGATCCAGGTAACGCTGCTCGTCCGGCGCAAGTCGGACCAACTGCGTCAACGCATAACGTTCTTCATCAATCAACTCAGACGCTTCAGCCGATTCCGCGAGACGTTCGAGCGCCGCGCGCAACGCGTCCATATCGCGTTGCCACCAGTGAATCCGAACCAGCATTCGAAGCGCGCCGATATGGTCCGGATTGCGAACCAACACCTGATTGACGATCTCGAGCAACTCACGCTCTTCGCGTCCAGCGAGCATCCGTTCAATGATTGTTGAAAGGATTCGAACGACGTCGTCGACCTGTCCGGCTTTCAGATACAAATGCGAGACCGGAAGATAATGCGGATAACTCGACGGATCGTGCTCCATCAACAACGACGTGGCCCGCTCCGCGCCCTTGGGATCTTCCGCTTCCAAATGCGCCCGGGCGAGCATCGACACCAGTTCGGTATCGTGTTCGCGTCCCTCGACCACGCGTTCGAGGACTTCGGCAGCTTCATCAGCCGTACCGCGCGCGATGTGCGTGTCGAGCAATCCTTGCAGGGCTTCTCGATCGTCGCGGAAGAGCTGGAGCGCTTTGGCGTAGGCGTCCAACGCTTGATCATTGGCCCCGATCTGATGCTGGCGATTGGCAGCCTGGATAAACGCGTCGGCAGCCTCGCGTTTCATGCCTTCTTTTAGATAACCGTCGGCGAGTTTCAGCCGGATCTCGGTGTTGTTGGGATCGAGGTCAGCGATCTTGTGCAGGATGTCGAGCGCCTTTTTATTGGCGCCGGCTCGTGTGTAGGCGTCGGCTACGACGAGATACTGGGCGCGCGCATCGTGGACCAACCCCTGCGTCGCGTACAGTTCGGCAAGCTTATTGGCGATGATCGGATCGCGCGTCTTGATACGCTCGATCTTCTTGTACATCGCGATGGCTTTGAGGGTGAATTCCTGAGCGCCGTAGTGTTCGGCGATGCGCTCGAAGCAGGAGACGGCCTCTTCTTTCTTGTTGGCGCGAACGTAGAGATCGCCCAGCATGTTCAAGGCAGTCAGATCGTCAGTGTCGTTGTCGACGATCTGGCGGTACTCCTTGATTGCTGCGTTGATCTTCCCCTGGGAAAGGAATTTCTCGGCGTTCTTTAGGACCTTAGCTTTATCGAAAGCCATTAGGAATCTTTTGTATCATTAAAACGGGTGTCGCGACTTTATCGTAGCAGCGGGCAGCGGGGACAATGCGATTCAGATGAGCGAATTGTCTAAAACTCCAGCTTCCGACTCCGGCAAACAGCCGCGGGATACGCTAACATGCGTAAATAAAGGGTGTCAACGAACCTAATTTTGACCCAAACGGCCATTCCAAACACAAATTCCAGGCCCTCTTCAACACGATCCAAAATGTCGTCAGTCGGCGCTAATGAACGTCCACTTGCGGTGTTCGGGCAGCGGATGGCGCTCGTTGGACTGGGGCTTTATGTCGCATTCGCACCGCATTCAGTTGCGGCCAGCGCGATAGGCGTCGCCGTTGCCGGAATCGGATGGTTGGTGAAGGTGGTTGGGACAGGCAGTTTCGGCCTGCGGCGATCGAAGTTTGACCTGATCATCCTGCTTTCGCTGCTTTGGACCGCGCTTTCGTCGCTGCTTTCTGAAGAACCGCGAGTCAGTTTGCTGAAACTACAAGCGTCGTGGTCTGTGTTTCTCTTCTATTTAGCACGAGGAGTTGTGACGAGGCGTTCGGCGGCGGGCTTGGTAGCGTTGTTGATTCTGTCGGGTGCTGTGGGGGCGCTGTCGAGCGCTTTTGATTTAGCACGCGGGCGCGGCGTCGTGGTGCAGTCGTTGACGCCGGGTAGCCCGTTTCACCGCATTGGTATTCAACCGGGCGATGCAATCTGGCGAGTCGGTCGGACACGCGTTTATTCAACCGCCGACGTTGATGACGCGTTGAAGGCAGTTCCGGCCGGGGTTCCGCTTGTCGTTAGCATCATTTCACAGGGCGAAAACGCGGAGCGGCCGGGTTTTCAAATCACGCCCGCGCAACAGCAGCAACCGTCACCGTCGGGGGTGACAGGCGACGGTCGAAGTCATCGATTCCGAGCGTCGGGTTGGACACGCCACTACGTCACATTCGCGGAAATGCTGCAAATGATCGCGCAGCTCGCGTTGGGGTTAGCGCTGGCCCACCTCAGAAATCATGGGCCGAATAAGTATTTCCGGATCGCAATCGGCGCTACGGCTATCTTAATAATGGGTATCGTTTTCACTGCGATGCGGACTGTCGTCGTCGCTTTTGCGATCGGCGCGATCGTCATCGCGTGGCGCTCGCTGCGCGGCGCGTACAAGATCGCGTTCACGTTTGCACTCTTCTTTGTGCTCGCTTTTGGGGCCGTCGTCGTGTGGCAAACACGCGCGCAGGACGCGCTTTTGCTGGGCGATGCGAGTTCTTCACTGCGGGCGGAAGTTGCAAGGGTGGGGCTTTCACGAATTCTCATTCACCCTGTGTTCGGACACGGAATGGACGCGATGCAACTCCACTGGAACGAGTGGGGATTTCCAGGCAAAGACATGATTCATCTGCATTCAACGCCACTTCAGTTGGCCTTCGATCGCGGTCTGCCGATGCTGGTTCTATGGCTCTGGTTGATGAGTGCTTTCTGGCTACACACCGCCGATGCCGAAAAGTCTGCTCGCGACTCGACCGACACGCATACCCACGGCCTGCTGCTTGGCATCCTCGGTGCCCTGACCGGGTTCCTGGCTAGTTCGCTCGTCAACTACAACTTCGGCGACGCCGAAGCGATCATGATGTTCTGGTTCCTGATGGGTTTAGCGGTGGTGTTGGCGAGGCACGAATCGACGGATTTACCCGAAAATAGGCCTATTTGAAGAAATAATTGTTTTCCCCGCCGCTAAAGGTGTATCTTGGAACCCTGCGGAGCTACTCACTCCGGCTTTCACATCCGCAGGCCCCATCGAACCCAGCCCGACTTCCAGGAGCGCGCAATGAAGAAGTGCCCGCAGTGTGAGTTCATCTACGAGGACGACCAGAGTCTGTGTGACATGGACGGTGTCCTGCTCGTCTTTGACTCTCGATCACTTCCCAATCTTCATGCCCTGGCGACGGTGTCAGCGCCCGTACCCGGGAGGACTTCCCGCCGAAACCGCATGGTGCCTGCCTTCGCCACCTTAATCCTGATGCTGGCTGTCGCATCCGTCTATTACCTTTCCACGATGCCCACCGGAGCGTCTGACGACATCCCTCCCGTGAGCATAACCAGCACCTCTGCGGCGGAAGCACCGGCTGTATTTCCACCGGCACCAGTGCCGGTCGCGGAAGAAAAGACCAACGATCAACCACGCGAAACGCTCGCGACGCCAACCTCGAAGCCCGCCAGAAAAGTGACGACCCCCAGTCCAGAAACGACCAGAGCCAAACCAAAGAAAGACGACTCGAAAGTCGGATCAATTCTCAAGAAGACCGGCAAGATCTTGAAAAAGCCATTCAAGTTTTAGCCGAAAAAGAGCGCTAAAAAGCGCAAACCGCCCCGATATGAAACGTTGCCCTCAATGTCTCTTCATCTATCCTGAATCCGACGAGCGCTGCGACTTCGATCAGACGCCTCTCGTCGTCGTTGCCGATTCAGAGATCGAATCTGCGACCAAGCCGCGCCGCAGGAACCTGAAACTGCTCTTAATCCCGGTGGCCGTCGTAATCCTCGGCATCGTCGGAGCTTTTCTTTTCTTCAACTCCGGTAAGAAAACAGAGCAAACACAGGCACCGACAAATCGTCCTGTCGCAGTCGTGGAAGTCACTCCCGCGCCTCCTTCTCCATCACCCTCACCGTCACCTTCCGTCTCGCCTTCACCAGTACCCTCGCCAACTGCAAAACAATCCCCGACCCGCGTCGCCACTTCACACACAACTACGAGCGTCGCCCCCGTTTCAACGAGCGGACCCGGCATAGGCACGAAAAGCGGCAGCAGGCCCACGATACTCCTGACCAGTGGCGGCAAGATCGACGCCGATGAAGTCTGGCGCACGCGCGACGGTGTCTGGTATCGCAAAAACGGCATGGTCACCCTACTCAAATCGAACCGCGTAAAAGCAGTCGTCAACCGCTAATTCCAACCTCTCGCGTCGGGCGCACAAAACCTTGCCGTCCCAAGGTTGGCGTGATAGTCTGCCTCCCCCACGACATCCACCAACAAAGGACGTTTTGAAAATGAGAACCTCTGCGCGGATCTTATTTGCTGCCGTCGCCGGCTTGATGTTGTTGCTCACGCTGGTGCCCGTCGCGCCTGTCACTCAGGCGAACGCGCCGATTGGTCCACTCGATCTCTCGGGCGAGTTACACGGCGCGCCTTACCGCATACGCGTTCCCGAAAACTGGAACGGTACACTGCTCGTCTTCGCACACGGGTATCGCGACAAAGCCGACCATCCCGGCGAGATCGACAATAGAAACCCCGACATCGCGCCAAACGCCGCGCTCGAAGCGCCGCTACTGGCCCAGGGTTTCGCTCTCGCCGGTACTGCCTTCAAAGACAACGGCTGGGCCATCGGCGATGCCATCCTCGACGCCAAGAACCTCGCGGTCTTCTTCCGTGGCAAGATTGCGAAACCCGATCGCACGATCTTCTGGGCGGTTTCAGTCGGAACCGTCGTCGCGTTCAAGAGCATGGAGCAGTTCAACGGCGTCTTCGACGGCGCGCTTTGTATGTGTGCGGTGGGCGCCGGTGCGACGCGCATCTGGGACAACGGACTGGCGCTGTATCTTGCTTACGACGTCGTATTCGGAATTCTGCCTTCGTGGGGAACGGTCGGAGAAGTCAGAAACGATATCGACTTCGAAACGGAAGTTGCGGCCGCGAAACTCATTCCCGAGATCAGCAACATTGCGAACTTCCCGAAGTTTGAATTCATTCGACTCGTAGCGGGCACGCCGGGGCGCGGTATCACGCCGCCACCGCCGCCGCAATTCTTCCCCGGTTGGGTGTTAACCGATATGTTCTTCCTTACCGAAGCCCGATCGGAGTTGCAGCGACGCGCTGGTGGTCCATACGTCCAGAATCTCGATCAGAGCTATAGCCTGAGTGCTGCTGAACGCGCTTACTTAATGGGACTGGGAGTGCCGGGCGCGGTCATCGACGGCTGGTTGGCTGCCATGAATGCGCGTCGCGACATTCAGGCAGATACGTCAGCCCGCAACTACGTGCGCAATAACACGGATTACAACGGAAAGATTCGAAACCCCGTGCTCACGATGCACACGATTGTCGATCCACTGGTGACGGTGACTAATGAAAACGCATATGCGGAGTTGAATGCCACGGCGAACCGAGAAGAGTTGCTGTTTCAGACTTACACGAGCGGCGTCGGTCACTGCGCCTTCAATGGACCGCAGATCCTGACCGCAGTCGGCGCGATTGATGCATGGGTCCGCACCGGCGTACGCCCGACGGCTGCATCATTCCCGGCAGCCCTCGGTTTCGTTCCCGGCTTCGCACCGCCACCAATGTTGCAGCCTTAACGTTGGGCCACAACCCGCACCTTTCACCCCGGCTCCGCCGCTCGTGAGTTGGCTTCGCGGCGTGGCCGCCACCAATTTTGCAGCCCTGACACAAATACAAGGGTATAATGGCCGCCGTAATGGCGGTACCACTGACCCAGGCGGTTACTTCGGGTGACGCGAACGCTGTCCGTGCAGCGATCGCCAGTGGCGCCGACGTCAATCAACGAAACAACGGCGGCCAGACAGTACTAATCCTCGCCGTGATCTTCAGTCACACCGAAATCGTGCGACTGTTGGTCAAAGCCGGCGCCGATCCACGGTTGCGCGACAACCTCGGTCTCGACGCGGTCGAGTGGGCGCAACGCCGCGGCCTCAATGACATCGTCGATCTCTTCACAAACAACACCAGTGTTCCAGAACCAGCGGCTGAGACTGATGAAAGAAGCCGGAAGTGGCTTGCTGGTGTTAAGCAGCGGATCGAGGAAGAAGCCGCACAGAAACAAGCGACACCGCCTGTAATTCGGGCCGAGCCCAAACCCGAACCACCCGAACCACCCGACGCCAAACCAGAACCTAAACCAGAACCTAAACCCGAACCAGTACGAGCACCTGCGACAGCAGTCGCTCCAACAACTTCACCAACGCGAAAGCGCTGCCCGCAGTGCAACGCGATCTACAACAGCGATCTCGTCGCCTACTGCGCGCATCATGTCGTGCAACTGGTTGACGCTGACGAACCGATTTTTGAACCTCCTGAAACCGTAGCGAGCACGATCACAAACACACCCTTGCTGTGGACGTTGATCCTCGCAACGGTCAGTATCGCCGCCTTCACCGCTTTCATGATCACGTCGCAACTGTCCAGCGTCATCATTCCCGACTCAGCAGCTACCGCACCACAAAAACCACTCGACTTCGTGAAAGGAAAACCGGTCGCTGCCGGAGAGCTCGCCGGAAAAGCGTTGACCCTCGCCGAAGCTGAATGTCCGATCTTCGAAAATGGTTCCCGCTCAAAAGCAAACGGAACGGTGAACGTCCACGTCAAACTCGACAAGAGCGGAAAAGTTTTCTGGGCGCGAGCAGAAGGCGGCGACGAAGCAATGCGAAACGCCGCAACCGAAGCTGCTACCCAATCAACCTTCTCACCGGATAAACTACGCGGACGCGAAACAGAAGGCACGATCACTTACACCTTTAACCATTAGCGTTTTAAGCTGCTGTTACACGAATGTTCGAGAGAAGTTAGCCTTTCGCAACCAACGACGGTCCACGCAGGACCACAATCCATTATCCCTCTTAAGTCACAAACCCTTGGTTTTCCGACGAACTCGGAGGTCTGTGCAGTGTTTTTACCGCCAAACACCTGTCCCGTCCCCGCAAGTTCATCGAACCAACGTCAGCGTGGGGCGATTGGCCCCACTGGTCCAAACGTCTTTTGGCGAAATCAACGCGCGGCGGCATGAATGTGTGGTTCACCGGGGAGGGCCGTTAGCGGGCGAGAAGAGTAACGGGGATTGAGTAGTCCCCCGCCAGGCAGAGGCGCAGAGAACTCGGTTGTGTGTTACCGGTTCTCTGCGCCTTTGCATCTTTAGGATCTATTGCTGCGGGTAGTCATCGATGATCAGGTCGACGCCCAAGGCTGCAAAGCGACGAGCGTTGACCATACTCTGTTGGTCTCCGGATGATCTTGCATGATTAAGCAGGAGTGCTAGTTCAATAGTGCGACCAAGAGTCAGCGCGAAACGGCGAGCGCCGGCTTCTAACACGGATCGATCTGAAATCCGTGTATACCAACTCGTGGCATGATCCAGTGCGGGAGGAAAGTTGCCGGCGAGTTTTGTTACGGCGCTTTGAAATACGCGCAACGAATCTTCGTTCAACGCACGTAGGGTGTCGACTGCGAGCACGTTGGTAGTCCCTTCCCAAATCGGTAGCACCTGGCTATCCCGCAACAACATTGGCAAGCCAGTGTCTTCCACATAACCAGCGCCGCCGAAACACTCGAGCACTTCGCTTGCAACGGCGACTGCCTGTTTCGCCGTCGTTAGTTTCATGATCGGCGTCAACAACCGCAGCAACGCCGCGTCGTCATCGCTGATCTCGCCAGTCTCACTGCGACCCGTCAATTCAGCGACGTAGAACGCGAGATGAAACGCGGCTTCCGCTTCAGCCTCCAGGCCTGCAAGCGTATCCATGTGCAACGGCTTCTCGGATAATGCAACGCCAAAGGCGATTCGCTTGCGCGAGTAGTCGGCGGCGAGCGCGACCCCGCGCCGCATCAACGCAACGGCGCTGATACCGTTCCATAGTCGAGTGATGTTTAGTAACGGCGCGATGTTGCGAATGCCGTCCGTCGTTCCCTTAACAAGCTGCGCCGGCGTTCCGTTCAACGTCAGCTCCGCAGTCGGCACTTTTCGTGTTCCGAGTTTGTCTTTGAGACGGTTGACTTCGACGTTGCGCGGCCGGCCCGTAGCGTCTCTTGTTTCGACGTAGAAAAGCGCGAGCCCACGTCCGCCCGGCGGATTACGTTCGGGCCGTGCAAGCGTCAGCGCCATCTGCGAACTGATCGCCGACGTGAACCACTTGCGGCCATACAAGCGATAAGCGCCTGATTCGGGATCTTGGCGCGCCACCGTCTCAGTCAGACCAACATCCGAACCGCCCGTGAGCTCCGTCATCCACTGGCCTGCGGTCCAGAACTGGCCCGCAACGCGCGTGATCAAGTGTGGCACCGCGCGATCGATCAGTGCCTGGTTACCCGAACCGAGCAGCGTTCGCGCGGCACCGTCCGTCATCGCCAATGGGCAACTGTAAATGTCGGTTGAAGGCGTGAAGAGATATGCCAGCGCGCACTGATGCACGCGAGACAAACTGCCATGCTTTTGTTCGTACGCAGTCGCAACCACGCCGTGCTCGACTGCGATGCCCTCCGCAACGCGCCACAGCGGCGTCAACTCGATCTTGTCGATGCGATTCCCCCACGCGTCCCACTGCGTCATACGTGGTTCGTTCAAACGATCAGCCAACTGCAACTGGTAAAGCTCGCCGCCCGCGAGACGGCCCATCTCCGCAAGCGAGACCTCAATCTCGCGCAACATATCGGCCGGCAACACGCGCGCGAGATACGAGCGCAGCACACGATCGTCTTCGTATTGATTGCCGAGTTGCGGGGGCGTTTGCTGAAAAGGCATGGCAAAGGTTTACACAATCAACGCAAATCAGCAAAATGGAATGCAGCTTGTTCTTAGTGTTTTGTACTTGGTACTTTGTGGTTTGTACAACTGACCCCCGGCAAAGTACAAAGACCAAAGTACTAAGCTCAAATCTCCATGTCGCACGAAAGTAAAGAACCAGATCTGTTCCTCAAGTGTCTTCTCGAAACTAACGTCGACGGCATTCTTGCTTTCGATCGCGACTTGCGGTACACGACCTGGAACCGCGCGATGGAACGCATTTCCGGCGTAAAACGTGAGGATGTGCTTGGAAAATGTGCGTTCGAGTTCTTCGACTGCCTCGGGCAAACTGGCGAAGACCACTTCTATCGCGAAGCATTGGCCGGCCGTAGCGTCGTCGCCGAGAACCGCCCCTACCTGATTCCTCAATCAGGCCGCCAGGGTTTCTTTGAAGGCTATTACTCGCCACGCCACGACGAGCGCGGCGAGGTGATCGGCGGCGTTGCGATCATCCGCGACATCACCGATCGCAAACTTCTCGAAGCAACAGCGCTCGACGATCATAAACGGCTCGCATTTCACGTCGAGAACACGCCGCTGGCAGTCATCGAGTGGGACAACGAATTCAAAGTGTTGCGCTGGTCGCCCGCAGCACAACGACTGTTCGGCTGGACCGCGGACGAAGTGTTTGGGAAACGCTTCAACGATTGGCAGTTTGTCGTGCCCGACGATCTCGAAGCAGTGAACGAGGTGGGCCAACGACAGAACCAGGGACAGGAACATCACAACATCTCACGCAATCGCAACTACACAAAGCTCGGTTCGATCCTGCATTGCGAGTGGTACAACTCGGCGCTCTACGACGACTCTGGCAAGTTGATCTCGGTGCTGTCGCTGGTGCTCGACGTCACCGTAGCGCGGCGAATTGAAGAGGCGCTGCGAAAGTCCGAAGCGCAGTATCGATTGCTGTTTGAGTCGAACCCGCAGCCGATGTGGGTCTACGATCTTTCAACGCTGCGGTTTCTCGCAGTGAACGATGCCGCCATCAGTCACTACGGCTACTCGCGCCCCGAGTTTCTCGAAATGTCGATCATGGACATCCGTCCCGAAGACGACGTCGCATTGCTGTGTGAGTACATCTCCACCGGCAATCCCGAACTCGACCATGCCGGCGAATGGCGACACCGCAGGAAAGATGGCAGCGTAATCAACGTCGAAATTACTTCGAACCGTGTGAACTTCGCCGGCCGCGCCGCGGAGTTTGTCCTCGCAAACGACATCACCGAGCGCAAGAAAGCCGAGGACGCGTTGCGCATCAGCGAGGATCGTTATCGCGATCTCGTCGACAACAGTCACGAACTGATCTGCACGCACGATCTCGAAGGGCGCGTGCTTTCGGTAAATCCGTGGGCGGCGCGTGCGTTGGGTTATCCGCAGGAGTCGCTGGTCGGGATGAATATTCGCGACGGTTTGCTGCCGGATTATCGCAAGCAATTTGATGAGTATCTCGAGGCGGTGAAGACTCAGGGTTCTGCTCGCGGCGTGATGAAAGTACGCACCGCGACAGGGGAAACTCGACTGTGGGAGTACTACAACACGCTGCGCACTGAAGGCGTGGAAAAACCGATCGTCCGCGGCATGGCCCACGACGCAACCGAGCGACGCGAAGCGCTGAAACGCGAGAAAGAAGCGCGTCTCGAAGCAGAGGCGGCGAATCGCGTCAAAGACGAGTTTCTTTCAACGCTGTCGCATGAATTGCGCACGCCATTGACCGCAATTATGGGTTGGTCTGACCTCCTGCTCCACGACGAAGTTGAACCGGAGAAACGACGTCAGGCGATAGAAACGATTGCGCGCAACGCCAATTCGCAGTGCCAGTTGATCAACGACCTGCTCGAAGTGTCGCGCATCATCACCGGGAAGTTGCGGCTCGAGTTTGTCGCGTGCGATCTGCAATCGGTTATCCAGGCAGCAGCGGTAAGCATTCGTCCTACTGCCGAAGCGAAAGGTATTCGCCTTCAGTTGGACCTTGATCCGGATGCGGGCGAAGTGTTTGGCGATCAGGAGCGTCTGCAACAGATCGTTTGGAACCTGCTATCAAACGGCGTCAAGTTCACGCAGAGCGGAGGGTCGGTAAACGTCAGTCTGAAGAGGATCAATTCACACGTCGAGATCGTCGTGACGGATAGTGGTGTTGGTATTGACTCGAATTTTCTGCCGCACGTGTTTGATCGTTTTCGGCAGGCTGATGGTTCGACGACGCGCACCTATGGCGGACTCGGATTGGGCCTCGCGATCGTGCGACATCTGGTGGAGTTGCACGGCGGGACGGCGCGCGCCGAAAGTGCGGGTGAGGACCAGGGTTCGACTTTCACCGTGCGTCTGCCGCTAATGGCTGCGGCTGAACAGCATGTTGAGCCTTCGCTTGCGACACCGGCGATTGCCGAGGCTAGTCGCGATCGACATTTGTCACTGAACGGACTGCGCGTGCTGATCGTGGATGACGAGATCGACGCTCGCGCACTGCTCACTGCCATGCTGGAACGTTGCGGAGCGGAAGTGCACGCCGCCGGATCGGCGGGTGAAGGTCTCGAGTCGATTGAACGCTGGCGTCCGGACGTGCTTGTCGCGGATATCGGCATGCCTATCGAGGATGGTTACGGCTTGATCAGGAAAGTGCGTGCGTTGCCGAAGGAGCGAGGGGGGCAAACGCCGGCGTTGGCGTTGACCGCGTATGCGAGAACTGAAGATCGTGTCCGCGCTATTTCCGAAGGTTACCAGTTACACCTCGCGAAACCTGTCGACCGCGTTGAACTGGCGACGGTAGTCGCAAGTCTCGCCAATCGCGTCGCACAGGCCTAATCGCCTAATCGCAGCCCGCACGACTCTCATTCAATCCCAGCCAGCGATGCCCGTTACGCGCGAGTAGCTCGTCGGCCGCGTCTGGTCCATCGGTGCCCGCAGTGTAATTTGGAAACTCCGGCGGCGACTGTCTCGCCCAGGCTTCGAGGATCGGCGTGATCAGCCGCCATTGCGCTTCCGCCTCATCCGCGCGAATGAAAAGCGTCGCATCGCCGCGCATCACATCCAGCAACAACATTTCGTAAGCCGCCGGCGACTCGATGCCAAATTCACGCTGGTAACAGAAGTCCATGTGAACCGTGCTGGTGTGCATTTCGAACCCAGGCCGTTTGGCGCCAAACGTGACAGTGATCCCTTCGTTGGGCTGAATGCGCATCGCCACGATGTTTGGATCGATCTCTTCTTTCGGCGTGCGAGCAAACAGCGCTTGCGGCGTGGGCTTGAAGTGCACCGCGATCTCCGTCAGGTTGCGAGCGAGACGCTTTCCGGTGCGTACATAGAACGGTACGCCAGACCAACGCCAGTTTGAAACGCGAAACTCGAGCGCCGCATAGGTTTCGGTACTCGAACCTTTCTTCACACCCTGTTCTTCGCCATAACCAGCAACTTTTTCGCCCTCGCTCTCTCCTGGTCCATATTGCCCGCGCACCGTTCGCTGCGCGACCTGTTCCGGCGTCATACGTCGAATCGATCGCAGCACCTGCACCTTCTCTTCTCTGACTGAATCGGCATCGAAAGCGACCGGTGGTTCCATCGCCGTCAGCGTTAACAGTTGCAGAAGATGATTCGCGACCATGTCGCGCAGCGCGCCCGCTTCTTCGTAGTAGCCAGCGCGCGTGCCGACGCCGCCGGTTTCAGCCGCAGTGATCTCAACGTAATCGACATAATTGCGGTTCCACACCGGTTCGAACATCGTGTTGCCGAAACGAAACACTAGAATGTTTTGCACCGTGTCTTTACCGAGGTAGTGATCGATGCGATAGACCTGATGCTCCTGAAACGCTTGTGAGATCGTGGCATTGAGAGCGCGGGCCGATTCGAGGTCACTGCCGAATGGTTTTTCGACGACGATGCGACTCCACAAGTCGTCTTCTTTCGCAAGACCAGCCTTACCGAGCGCGTTGATAATTTCGTCGAACAATGGCGGCGGCGTTGCGAGATAGAACAAACGGTTCTTACTGCCGCCGCTCGCTACCAGTTCCTCGAGACGCGTGTTGATTGTCTGAAACGTGCGCTCGTCTTCGATTTCGCCGGCCATGTAATGAATCCGCCGCGCGAAATCCTGCCAGACGTGTTCGTCGAGCTCATCGACCTTGTCGGAGTTTTCGAGCGCCTCTCGCACGAGCTTTCGATATTCATCCTCCGGCATGGCGTGTCGACCAACGCCCAGAATTCGCACCTGGTCGAGACAACCCAAACGACAGAGATCGAACAACGCCGGCATCAATTTGCGCTTTGTCAGATCGCCAGTCGCGCCGAAAATCACAACAACGCACGGATCGGCGTGCGGAAGCGGCGGCTGCTCCATTTTTCCGGGATCCGGGTCGATAAGTATTGCTGACATTTTCGTACTTCCTCGAGTTGATTTCCCGCAAAGACGCTAAGACGCAAAGAGAATGTCTCAGAAACCTTCGCGCCTTTGCGTCTTTGTGGGAAATCTCCCTACTTGTGACTCTTCTCGACGTGCCCGCCAAACTGCTTTCGCATGGCCGATAGTACTTTGTTCGCGAAGTCTGCCTCGCCGCGCGAGGAGAAACGCGCGAACAGTGCGGCGCTCAACACGGGAACCGGAGCGCCTTCTTCGATCGCGGCATCGATGGTCCAACGTCCTTCACCGGAATCCGCCACGCGCCCTGAAAATCCATCGAGCGTCGGGTTCTCAGCCAACGCAATGGCCGTCAAATCCAACAACCACGAGGCAACTACACTTCCGCGCCGCCAAACTTCGGCGATATCGGGGAGGTTGAAGTCGTAGCGGTAGTGTTCGGGATGGCGCAGCGGCGTCGTTTCAGCATCGGCGGCGTGGTCCAACTTACCAACGTTCGCGTGATGCAATACGTTGAATCCTTCGGCATATGCAGCCATCAAACCGTACTCAATTCCGTTATGCACCATCTTCACAAAATGACCGGCACCAGCGGCGCCGCAATGCAGATAACCCTCAAGGGCGGTGCTCGCATCACTCGAGCGGCTTAGCTTGTCGGAGGGAGTATCTGAAACAGAGCCTCGTCCCGGCGCGAGTGTTTTGAAGATCGGATCGAGCTTGCGGACCACATCGTTCTCGCCGCCAATCATCTCGCAGTAACCGCGCTCGAGTCCCCACACACCGCCACTCACGCCGACGTCAACGTAGTGAAGATTTTTGTTTTTCAATTCGACCGCGCGACGGATGTCGTCAATGTAGTGCGAGTTTCCGCCGTCGATCAAGATGTCGTCGGCCTCGAGCTTCGGCGCTAGTTCATTCAGCGTGGCGTCGACGAGCGCGGCCGGAATCATTAGCCACACCGCGCGCGGGCGATCCAACTTCGCGATGAAATCGTCCAGCGATTCCGAACCCGTCGCGCCTTCACCGGTGAGTTTCGCGATCGCTTCCACGTTGCGATCGTAGACAACGCACTGGTGCCCGCCGCGCAGGAGTCGTCGCACCATGTTGGCGCCCATGCGGCCGAGTCCAATCATTCCGATTTGCATTCCCGCACTCCTTCAACTTTGTGGTCTTTGTGGTTAGTCTTATACCAGATTGAAGAACGTCAACCACAGTAAGGAGCATTTCTGATGAAATGTTTGGGCCTGCTTCTTCTTATGATTCTGGCTCTACCCGTCATGGCACAACGCGCCCCGGCAATCCGGGCGGGTCGCGTCGTCGATCTCTCGCACGCGTTCGACGCGTCATCCGTGTATTGGCCGACGGCCGAGCCATTCAAACTGGAAACTGATTTCGAAGGTGTCACAGACAAAGGTTATTTCTACTCCGCGTACCGCTATTCGGCGGCGGAACACGGCGGGACGCACCTCGACTCGCCAATCCACTTCGCAAAGGGAAGGCACACGGTCGATCAGATTCCGCTCGAACAGTTAATCGGAGCGGCTGTGGTGGTAGACGTTACGAAGCAGTGTGCCGGCAATCCCGATTACCAGGTGACGGTCGCCGACTTTCAGAATTGGGAACGCACTAACGGCCGCATCGCAAACGGGACCATCGTGTTGCTGCGTACCGGTTTCGGAAAACACTATCCCGATCGAAAGAAGTACCTGGGCACAGACGAACGCGGCGCCGATGCAGTACCAAAGCTTCACTTCCCCGGGCTAGATCCCGAGGCCGCACGCTGGCTAACCCGGAACCGATCGATCAAAGCGATCGGCCTGGATACGGCGAGCATCGATTACGGCCAATCCACGTTGTTCGAGAGCCACCGGATATTGTTCGACAAGAACATCCCGGCGTTTGAAAACGTCGCGAATCTTGATCAACTACCCGTAAAAGATTTTTCGGTGATTGCTTTGCCGATGAAGATCAAAGGCGGCAGTGGTGGTCCATTGAGAATCGCTGCGGTGATACATTAAACAGGCGATGGCACGACTTGTTTGTGCTCGACCAGTAGCTCTTCAAAAGCCGTGGCACTCAGCGCTTTGCTGAATAGGAAACCCTGAAGCACGTCGCAGTCGAGTGAACTCAGATACTGAAGCTGCTCCTGCGTCTCAACACCTTCGGCGACGACCGTGAGATCCAGTGCATGGCCCAACGTGATGATCGCGCGCACGATCGCGGTGTCGTGCGGATCTTTACAAACATCAGACACGAACGACTTATCGATCTTCAACGTGTCGATCGGAAACCGCTTCAAATAGTTGAGCGACGAGTAACCGGTACCGAAGTCGTCAATCGCGACCCTGATGCCCATCAACTTCAACTCATGAAGCTTCTCGATCGCCTGCTCGGGATCTTTCATTATCGAACTTTCGGTAAGCTCAAGCTCCAACCAACGCGGATCGAGGTTTGTCTCCTGCAATATCGCCGCTACTGACGAGATGAATGTAGGTTGTTGGAACTGTCGCGCGGAAAAGTTTACTGACAATCGCATCGGCGCAAGTCCCGCATCCTGCCACGACATGTTTTGCGCACACGCACTTCGAAGGATCCAATCGCCAAGCTGGATGATCAGACCGCTGTCTTCAGCCAAGGCGATGAATTCCGTCGGATAGAGCAGCCCGAGACTCGGATGCTGCCAGCGCACCAGCGCCTCCATGCCCACTAGCTGAAAACTCTGCGTGTCAACCTGCGGTTGATAGTGAACGATAAATTCATTTCGCTCGAGCGCGCCGCGCAGGTTGCTTTCGAGTACGAGTTGTTTGAGCGCGCGCGTCGTTCCGCCTGCGGTGTAAAACTGATAATTGCTCCCGCCCTGCTCCTTCGCGCGATCCAAGGCGGCGCCTGCGTTCTTCAACAGACTCGCAGTGTCGCGGCCGTCGTGCGGATAAACGGCAATGCCGATACTGCTTCTAACAAACACTTCCTGATCGTCAAACAGGTACGCCTGATCGAGTGCCTCCTTTACTGCCCGCGCAACATTCGCCGCATCCTGCGCACGCGGGATGTGCGTCAGCAGAATGGCAAACTCGTCCCCGCCGAAACGCGCGACGGTATCGCTTTCGCGGATGCAGCTCGTCAGTCGTTGAGCGACTGACTGCAAGAGTCGATCACCTGCGGTGTAACCGAGCGAGTCGTTGATCGTTTTAAATCTATCGAGGTTGAGCAGCAGCACCGCCTGCATCTGATCGTTGCGGCGAGACATCGCAATCGCCTGCTTGAGACGATCTTTGAAGAGAACCTGGTTGGGTAGATCGGTGAGCGCGTCGTGATAGGCGAGGTGATTGAGTTTTTCCTGCGTCTGCTTGTTCTGAGAGAGATCGACGACGAAGCATGCGATCTCTTCTTCGTAAAGCGCAGCGCCAAACAACACCGGAACGAGACTGCCATCGCGGCGGACGAGACTTTTCTCGAAGGGTGCGCAGGCGCCGAAGGCCATCAGCTTTTCGAACGCCTCGTCGTCCAGGCGACGGTCTTCCGGGGCGGCGAGATCGTGAATCCGTGGGGGCAGATCGGCGCGGGCGTAGCCGAGGGTGTGCAGGAAACTCTCGTCTACGTCGAGAATTTTGCCTGCCAAATCGACGAACAGAATGCCGATGAGATTTGTAGCGACGAGTCGTCGCAGTCCTGCGTCGAGCCTATTAATCATGGGTTTTGCCTAGTCGTGAGGAGGATGAGACGGGCAAACCAAGATTAACACAGATCAACACACGAGTGCGATATCAATTTTTGATGGTGCACTTTGGAATCTTTTGTGTTTCTCCGCCTTCCTCTGCGGCTCTGCGGTTATTGTTTTTTTATTCAATAATTTACCGCTGAGACGCAGAGGCAGGCAGAGATACGCAGAGAGAAACCAGGCACGACGCAATTTGTTGCTTAACGCGCCGCGCTCGTAACTGCCGTCGCGGGACCTGGCGGCATTTTCTCGTGCAAATACCGCGTCATCGTCGCTAGCAGGTGGCGCTGCGTACCCGGTCCTTCAGCGATCGAGTGTGAACGATTCGGATACGACATCATCGAAAACTGCTTGTTCCCCGCGATGAGCGCATTGATCAGCGCCTCGGTGCCCTGGTAGTGGACGTTATCGTCGCCGGTGCCGTGAATCAGCATCAGATTTCCCTTTAGCTGGTTCGCGAAAGTGATCGGCGAGCTTTGTTTCCACTCGTCAGCGTGATCTTTCGGCAATCCGCCGTAGCGCTCCTGGTAAATCGTGTCGTAGTAGCGGAGATCCGGCACGGGCGCGACCGAAATACCGGTTGCGTAAACGTCCGGATACCGAAACATCGCGTTCAGCGTCGACGAGCCGCCACCGCTCCAGCCCCAAATGCCGATCCGCGACGGATCGACAAACGGCCATTTCGCAATCGCGCGTGCGGCGTTGGCTTGATCGGCCGAACTAACGAGGCCCATCTTGCGATAAACAATCTTGCGCCACGCGCGCCCGCGCGGCGCCGGCGTGCCGCGGTTATCAACGCTGGCGACGATGTAACCCTGCTGCGCCAGCATCCGATGCCAGAGACCGTTCCGGCCGCCCCAACTATCCAGCACCGTCTGACCCCACGGCTCGCCGTACACGTAGAAGAGCACCGGATAACGTTTCTGCGGATTGAAGTCGGGCGGCTTGATCATCCAGCCGTCGAGCTGCACACCCTCGCCTGCGTCGACTTTAAAAAACTCCAGCGGCGTCTGTTTCAACTTCGCAACTCGATCCTGTAGATCCCTGTTGTCGATCAGCGTACGCGCGAGCGTGTGTTCCGGCAGGCGCACGACTTCGGTGATCGGAACGCGGTTGAACGTCGAGTGAAAGTGAATCGCGAAGTTGCCGCGCGGCGAGATGTTGTACGAATGCATGCCCGGCGTCGTCGCCGGCGTCAGCCGTTCTTCTTTGCCGCCGCCATTGATGCGCACACGGTAGAGATAACGCTGCGTTGCATTGTCGGGTGAAGCGAGAAAGTAGACGTACCCGTTTGTCGTGTCGACTCGTTCGACAGTGATCACGTCGAACTTGCCGGGCGTGATCGTATAAACGTCGCTGCCATCGCGTGAAACGGAGTAGAGATGACGCCAACCGTCGCGCTCGCTGGCCCACAGAAAACGCTTGCCGCCGTCGATCCATTCGACGTCACCGCGCGCGATTCCGGTCTTGTCCCAATCGATGTCGCCCCACGCGATGTCTACCCACGCATCATCTTTTTCGACGAGCACCGTGCGCACTTTGCCGGTACGAACATCGCCCAGCATGAGCGTGTTCGTATCCTGGCGGCGGTTGAGTTGTTGAATGACCACCTCGTCGGAATTCGCGGCCCATTCCATGCGCGGCAGGTAGTTGTTGCGCGCATCGCCAGGAACTTCCATCCACTTCGTCGCGCCGCCATTGGCGTTCACGACGCCGACGCGCGCCGCGGAGTTCATCTCGCCGGCTTTCGGATATGGAAACGTTTGCGTGACGGGATAAAGACCTGACGTGTTGTCGATGAGCGTCATCTCCTTCACGCCTTCGGAGTTGAGTTGCCAGTAAGCAATCTGTTTGCTGTCAGGGCTCCAGCGAAAACCGTCGCGACAGAAAAGTTCTTCTTCGTAGACCCAATCGAAGGTGCCGTTGACGATGTAGCGCGATCCGTCGGTCGTGATCTTCGTGATCTTCGCGTCGCCGGAAAGGTTCTCAACGTAGATGTTGTTTTCGCGAACGTAACCGACGCGCTGTCCGTCCGGCGAGAACTTCGCAAACATCAATGTGGACGGCTTTGCATCCGTGCCGCCGAGTTTGCGCAGGTTGTTTGTGGTCAGATCGAGGACCCAGTAGTCGCCGCGTGTGTTGCTGCGCCAGACTCGCGCGGTATTTGTGAAGACCAGCAGTTTTTGTTCATCGCTCGTCAGGAAAAACTCTTCGACTGCGAGTGGATCTGTTGCGCCTTGCGGAATCAGTTTCTCGGCCGCGACTTTTACGGATCGTTCACCCGTCGCTGCGTCGTAGCGGACGATGTCGACGAAGTTTTTCTTTGTCGGCGACGGCTCGAGCGCCAGATAACCGCTACCGTTTGTCTGCCACCACACTGGACCAAGCGATCTGCTGCGATAGGTGAACAGCGAATCGACCGTCAACACCGACGGATCAACTTGCGCGAATACCGGAACGAGGAGCAGGAGAATGACTGGAATGGTTAGAAATCTTCGTCTCATGATTACCTCATTCATTGTCTGAATTTCAACTCCGCGTAATTCTGGGTTCCTCTGCGTCTCGGCGGTGAATATCGTGTAAGAGCAATAACCGCACAGTCGCAGAGGAACGCAGAGTTACGCAGAGACCTCAATCTGTATAGTTCTGTGGCCGTCCAACGAGGCTGGCGATTGCCGCAACCATCTCAGCCTGCTCGATCGGTTTTGCCATGTGCCTATGATAACCCGCGGCCAGCGCGCGTTCACGGTCCTTGCGCGACGCATAGCCCGTGAGCGCAATTGCCGGAGTTGTTCCGCCCTTGTCGTTCGGCAGCGAGCGCACCTTGCGAATCAGTTCGTATCCGTCTTCAACCGGCATGCCGATGTCGCTGATCATAACGTCGGGCACCTCGTGTGAAAACACTTCCAGCGCCTCTGCCGCCGACTTCGTCGACGTCACTTTCGCTCCATAACGCTTCAACATAGTGCCCAGTAGCTTGCGCGAATCGTCGTCGTCTTCAACCAGCAATACGTGAAGACCATCGAGCCTGACTCGATCGCTGCGACTGCGACGCCGTTCGACTTCGCGCCGTCGCTCTTCCGCCCGCGCCGGATCCCTACGCTCCTGCGCCAACGGTAGATCGACCGTAAATGTCGACCCCTTTTCCAAACCTTCGCTTTCCGCTTCAATCCTCCCGCCGTGCAACTCCACGAGGTGACGAACGACGGCGAGGCCCAGGCCAAGTCCACCCTGTCTGCGTGAGATCGACGCCTCCGCCTGGCGGAAACGATCGAAAACGTACGGCAGAAACGCTTCCGAAATTCCTTCGCCCGTATCGCTGACCGTTAATCGCGCGGTCGACTCAACGCAGTAAAGGCTAATGTTTACACTGCCGCCGCGTGGAGTGAACTTGATCGCGTTTGAAAGTAGGTTCCAAATCACCTGTCGCAGACGGTTTGGATCGCCTTTCACCAGACATTCGTTTGAGATGAACTCCCTGCGAAGCTGGATGTCTTTGACGTCGGCTGTCGGACGCAGGGCGTCGACCGCACCTTCGATAATGGGTGTCAGGTTCAGTGGATTTAGATCCAGGCGCAGGTTTCCGGTGATGATGCGTGAGACATCGAGGAGATCGTCGATCAGTCGAGCCTGCGCACGAGCGTTCCGTTCGATTGTCTCGAGCGCGCGCATCGCATTTGCGCCTTCGACTTCGCCGTTTCGGATCATCGACGCCCAGCCGAGAATCGACGTCAGCGGCGTGCGCAGTTCGTGAGAAAGCGTGGCGAGAAACTCGTCTTTCAGCCGGTCGGCTTCTTCAGCATGCCGGCGTGCGTCGCGTTCGCGGACCAGCGACGCCGCTCGCTCTTCTTCCGACTTCTCGCGCGCCGTCACATCGAGTACGAGTGACAGCACAGAAACCAGTTTTCCGCGATCGTCACGGAGCACGGAGTTGTACCACTCGCAAAACAGGACCGAACCGTCGCGGGTGTAGTTGCGGTTGCGCAAAATACCCTGAACTTCAACTCCCTCGCGCTGGCGGTTCGTCACAAGGGCTACGGCGTCGACGTCATCGGCAAACACAAACTGCCACTCGTTTACGTGTTTACCGATCACCTCGTCAGCTTTCCAGCCGAACAGCCGTTCGGCAGACTTGGACCAACGCGAAACGCGAAAGTCGCTGTCCCATTCGACCACTGCCAGCGGTGAGCTTTCTACGTGAAACGCGAGTTGCCGGTAAGCAGTTTGAACGGCTTCCTCGGCCTGCTTGCGCGCGGTGATGTCAATGATGATCGCGATACCGCCGGAGATGTTGTTGGCTTCGTCGACGAGTGGCGAGTAACGACATTCGAAGGCGCCGGATTCGGCACGTCCGTACGGGTGGTTTTGACAGACTGCGTCTTTGCCTGCGAGCGCTTCGAGCAAGGAACCTTCGTGGCCTTCGTGGAGGAACGGGAAGACTTCGACGACGCTCTTGCCGAGGACTTCATTGCGACCCTTACCGGTAATCCGTTGCATCGCGCGGTTCCACGCGATCAACCGAAATTCGCGGTCGAACGCGAAGATGCCATCGACGCTGGCGTCGATAAGACGGCTCAACAGAAATGGGGAAACACTTTCCAAAGCCAGGGGGACAAGCTCACAGAATAGATTTGCGCAGGCTCAAAACGGGAGGAGATTGTCTGCGCCTATACTCTGTGTAATCTCTGGCTCACTTCCGTGTCAATAGTATTGGTTAGGTAGGTACTCAGTTATCCCTTTTAATCCGTGTTTTTACGTATCTCGCGCTCACTTCCCTGTCAATAGCATTAGCCCGGTGGCGTCGCGGACGAGGACGTTTGAGCCGAGCAGTACGGGCACTGCCCAGGTTGAGGCTTCGGCGACGTCGTAGCGCCGTTCTTCAGCAAATGCCGGGGTGTTGCGCTTGACCACGATAAGGTCGGCCCCGTTGGTCAAAAAGACCACGTGTTGCGGCGTAAGCAAAATCGACGCATGCTCGCCTGCCCGTCCTTCCGTCGCCCACTTCAACGCCCCCGTCTTCCCGTCGACCGCCACAAACTGTCCCTTCTTCTTCGACGAATGTCCGTAAATCAAGCCGTCGCCAAACACCGGCGAACTCATGTACATGGCCACATCCGGGTTTTTCCAAACCTCGGTCGCCTGCCATTTGCCATCCGCTTGCGCGAGTGAATAAGCGTGAGTGCCGGCGCGGGTACCTGAGACAACGAGATGCGCGCCCGTCCAAAGCGGCGTCGTAATGTTCTCGTGCCATTCGTCAGGAAACGGCACGGACCACAGCTCTTTCCCGTTCTTCGCATCGACGCCAACAATCGATCCTTGCGTCATCGTCACGAGATGCCGTGCGCCACCGGCGTCGATCACCACCGGCGAGGCATAGCCCGGACCGAGTCCACGCCACTCCCATTCGGTCGCCCCCGTCGCAGGATTCAGCGCGAGAGTCTGCCCGCCATGGATGTCGCTGCCGACCTGAATCACGATTCGTCCATCAACAGCGATCGGTGAAGCAGCAGTGCCGCAAAACATCTTGCTGGTATCGATCGACTTCGAGAAGTCGCGACTCCACAGCAAGCGTCCGGTCGCCGTGTCCCACGCGTTGAGAACGGCGGTGACGCCAAGCGTGAACAGCCGATTGCCAACGACGAGCGGCGTCGAATTCGGACCTTTCGCCATCTCGACCGCGTACTGGTTTTTCTTGAAAGTGGCCTGGTACTTCTGCTCCCACATCACCTTGCCATCGGCAAGATTGATCGCGGAGATGATCTCTTCCGGATCGCGTCTACTGTGAACAAAGACGCGGCCAGCGGCGACAACCGGCGACGAGTAGCCTTCGCCAACCTCTACACGCCAGGCGCGTGCGAAAGTTTCGGGCCACTTCGCCGGAACGTTCTTGCCGCTAACCGATCCATCGCGCGCCGGGCCGCGCCACTGGGTCCATTCCTGGGCATTTGTGGTTATTGTTGCTGTAAGGACCAATGTAAGAACGGGGAACGCCAGTAATATTTTCTTCATGGCGCGGATGATAAATCAGAGGGTGATATCATCCAAAACGGTTATGCGACGGCGAGCGACAAAGGTCCTGAAAATTACGATCGTCGTGCTGGTGCTGGTTATTGCCGTCACCGCGTTCAGGATCTATTCCTACAGCGACAACTCCTCTGACACGCAAGCGGACGCAGCAGTCGTGCTCGGCGCTGCCGTTTGGAGCCACGGCGTGTCGCCCGTCTTCCGCGAGCGCATCAACCACGCGATCGAGCTTTACCGCAGCGGCCGGGTACACAAGATCGTCTTTACCGGTGGCCAGGGAAACCGGAACGAGCCAACCGAAGCCGCCGCAGCTCGTAATTACGCAGTCAGCAATGGCATCTCCCCCAGCGACATTCTCATCGAACAAAGGTCGCATACGACTTACGAGAACCTGGTCAACGCGAAGCAACTCGCAGATACGCATGGGTTAAAGAAAGTCTTGATCGTTAGCGATCCCATGCACATGAAACGGGCCATCGCCATGGCCCACGACGTCGGACTCGATGCTTATCCATCGCCGACGCTGACCACACGTTACACAGGCTTTCGCAGCCAGGGCGAAGAACTCGCACGCGAGACGTTTTACTATCTCGGCTACTGCGTCCAAAGTGTTCTCAACTTACCATCGTGATGAGGTACGTGCTCGGAATCATCATCGTCGCGGCTCTTCTGACAGTGACGTCGTGTTCTTCGAATCGCGCCAGCAACCGTCTGCCAGTGACGGCGGCTGCGGAAACGCGCGTCTTCACCGATAGTGATTTCGATCGTCACGTCGCCGAACTAAAGAAACGTCTTCCCTCGAAAGACTTTTCCATCGTGGTCCAACGTCCATTTGTCGTGGTTGGCGACGAACCAGCCGCACTCGTGAAAGAACGCGCTGAAGGAACCGTCAAATGGGCGGTGGAAAAACTGAAGCAGGACTTCTTTACCGAGGATCCAAAAGAGATTCTCGACATCTGGCTTTTCAAAGACGACATTTCGTACAGGAAACACGCGCGACTGCTTTTCAACGACACTCCGTCAACACCGTACGGCTACTACTCCCGCCAAAACAACGCGCTGATCATGAACATCTCGACCGGTGGCGGCACCCTCGTCCATGAGATCGTTCATCCGTTTATCGAAGCAAACTTTCCGAAGGCTCCGCCGTGGCTCAACGAGGGTCTCGGTTCTTTGTACGAACAGTGTGGCGAAAAGGAAGGTCGCATTCACGGTTACGTCAACTGGCGTTTGCCGGGTCTGCAAACGGCGATCAAAGCCGATGAGACCGTATCGTTCAAAAAATTAATGGAGATGGACTTCAACGATTTTTATAGTGAAGCGACGGGTGTGAATTACGCGCAGTCACGTTACCTTTTGTACTACCTGCAAGAGCGGGGTTTGCTCGTCAAGTTCTACAAACAATTTCACGCCGACCGGAAAACGGATCGTAGCGGTTACGAAACTCTCAAGTCAGTGCTCGGCGAAACCGACATGCACCAGTTCCAGCGCAAGTGGGAAAAATACGTTCTCGACCTTTCCCAGGACTTCACCTTGACGCTCGCAAACTAGATCACGTCCGCGAAACTCTTTCGCGTGCGGGCAAACCACCAGTAACCAAACAAACAGACCACGGCAGCGACAAGGGTGAAGTAGGCAAGCCCGCCCCAATCAGGCGCTGCGCCGTCGAGAAAGATCCGGCGGTAGCTCCGCACGAGGGGAGTAAACGGATTGATATCTATCAGTAGACGAAAACGATCGGGGATGATCGACTCGGGATAGATGATCGGCGTCAGATACATCCACGCCATTAGCAGCAACGTAATCCCCTGCGCGATGTCCCGCAGAAACACGCCGAGTGAAGCAATTAGCCACGCCACGCCGAGCGCGAACAATAACTGCGGGATCAAAAGCAGCGGCAGCCACAGTGTCGTCAGATGCAATTCCCGCTGGATCGCGAGCGTCGCGATCAGAAGGCCAACAGTCGCGAACAATTGGTTGCCGAGTGCCGCAAAAACCTGCGCCGCCGGTAACGTCTCGAGCGGGAACACGACACGTTTGACGAGGTTCGCATGAATGATGATCGTGTTGGCAGACTGTTGCACCGACTCCTGAAACATGGTCCAGGGCAACAGACCGCAAAAGAGATACAACGCGTAGTCCCAGTGTGAATCGCTCGCGCCGAAACGCGCGCCAAAAATGCCCGCGAAGATAAACGTGAAGATCGCAATCATCACGACGGGCGTCAGCACAGCCCAGGCGATACCCAGCGCCGAGCCCTTGTATCGACCCAGCAGTTCTCGCTTCGCGAATGTGTAGATCAGTTCCGAGTACATCAGTGATTCCTAACGATAGTTCCCCGCAAAGGCGCAAAGACGCAAAGACAACTAAAAGACACCTGACTTGATCATGCCTTTGCTCGGCGCCTTTGCGCCTTTGCGGGAAACTTAAGCGATTTCGCCGAACCCGCGCCAACTATTCTTGTTGTGCCAATTGATTACGACATCCGTCGCGCCCAACTCGCGCCACCACGTTTCAAACTCATCGCGCGGAATGTAGAACGCCGTCGGCGCAACCAGATGGTCGAACACGATCAAATGTTGCTCGCGCCAACTGAACGGCGCGATCGCGGTCAGGTAGTCGTTATAAAAAAGATACTGGCCAAGCGTCGAACCGCGACGGTTTAGTGGTCCATAGATCAACTTCGTCGCCAGGAAAATTCCGGCCGCGGGAATCTTCGACAGTTGCAACAACGCGCGCTGATCGATCCGCGAGGTGATCTTCTCGCGCACCGGATTCACCAAACGTACGATCCACTCGTTGTTCTCCGCCCCGTAAATCCACGCCGACACATGCCCGCCTGGCACGACCTTCGAAGCCAGTGAAAAGAACCCCTGCCGCGGATTGGGAAGATGATGAAGCACACCAACCGAAAACGCGTAGTGGAACTTGCGCGCCAACGGCAACCGGTAAATGTCTGCTTGAATGACGTGCGCGTTGGGAAGCGAACGCGTGGCCACATACGCCGTCTCCACCGCCTCGCTTAGATCGATACCTATAACTTCACGCGCGCCCCACTGCGCGGCAAGTTGCGTGTGACGCCCTTTGCCGCAACCGCCTTCGAGCACAACCTTGTCGCGGAAAAACTCCGGCGTAACGGGAGCGATCCAGCCGAGGAACTGTTCCGCGTAGCGCTCGTCTGTCTCAGTAAAGTGCTGCCACTGCCAACCGAAGTTCTCAGCGGTCGCCTGCTTGTCTTGCTCCACCGTAGCAAGCTCGGCGAAACGCGGAATGCCGCGTGCGATCGGAAACGAGGACACACACGCGCTGCAACGCAGTTCGCCTTCGATGATCTCCGCGTCTTCCGCATGTGAGACAGACAGAGTCAGCGATCCATCGCAGGCCGGACACACCAGGTACGAGACTAGTTTCTCTTTCAACCGCTAGATGCTAACACGGATTAATTACATTCGCGGGTTGTGTGAGTGGTGAGCATGCCGAAGCGCGACTGGTACTCTTCAGAATTCACAAACGAGCAGACCATCGAACGTGCGGCGGCGGGGTCGCGTGGCGATTTGTTCTTCAATGAACCGATCCAATAGGTGAAACCGGTTTCATCCGGATCGCGTCTGAGGAAAGCGAAATAGTTGAACGTCACTAGCGTTTGATTGTAGAGCGCGTCAGCGATTGAGGCTTCAGTGGCTAGTCGAGCAATAACACCGGCACGGCCCACGTTCGGATCGTCGAACATACCGGTGAAAGAGTTTTTCTCACCAGCCAGATCGACGCCGGTGGTTTGAACAGCGGTCGCAAGAATCGCATCGACGAATTCCGCTGGCTTCATCGTCGCCGGATACTTGCGTTGAAACTCCGGACGCTGGACGAGAGCTGTAGCGAGCGCCATGCGCGTACGTTCCTGATCTTCTTTCTCGTTCATCAGTAACACGCGGTCGCTCTCAAACTCCGTCAGCTTCGGACGACGGCCAAGCGACGAAAGATAGAGACTGTTTAGAAACAGCGCGCTCGACGGCAACTCGCTGGCGAGCAGGCTCGTTGAGATGTCGAGTCGCGTCGTGCGCAAACACTCAGCCTTTGTTCCGCATTGCAAAAGCTGCGTCGTCAGCTTTTCGATCGCCGAGGGATCTGCCGCCCTGCCTGTCATGTCAGCAAAGTGCTGGGTAACAAAGAAACGCGCATCGTCAACCGGATTCGCGATCGGCGCTGCCACTGCCGGATCGATCGTGATCGCGCCCGGCACAAACGCCATTTCACCCGAGTTTGATTGCAAACGGATCGTGTAATCGCCAAAGGGCGTGTTCGGCGCGACTTGCACCTCGATACTGATCACCGGGAACGGCGCGTTCATTTGTTCGCGAACCAGCGTCGCCGGATCGACCGTGAAGTATGGCGAGTTGACGAGGATGCTTGTGCCCGGAACCTGGTCCACGCCTTCGCCGCCGAGAAAAATCTTTACTCGCTTGCCCGGTTCGAGCGGAAGCGGCACAGTCGAGAGTTCTGAGTTCAGGCCAATTGCTTTTGGACTGAGGGCGGAAACCTGCGGAGGCACGAGGTGATAGTTCAGTGAACTAAAGTCGTCAGCTTTTACCGTCACGCGATTCGAAACTTCGAAACTTCGAAACCGCGCGCCAAGCGGAACACCTTCTGCGATGTGTGGTGAGACCATCACGCGATACTGTCCCGCCGTCAATCCTTCGAGACGATAACTGCCGTCGTTCGCTGAAACGTCACTGGCGACGACCTTTCCGGTCGTGATGCTTTCTGCCCAGACATTTACGCCGGCCAACGGTACGAGCGCGCCGGGCGTGCGGTTGTCGGCGAGTTTGCCTTCGATACGGCCGAGGCGCTGCTTTGGTCCATACAGGCTGCGAATCTTTTGCCGGTCGTCTTCGCTCAACGTGCGTTCGGTCAACGCAGGCATGCCGAAAGTGCCATTGAACGCCTGCCGTCCCAGCATCGTCGAACCAATCACCGCCGAGTGATCGAGACCAAGCAGATGTCCAATTTCATGCGTGAACGTGGCTTCGAGATCGTAAGTGCCGGGAGTGCCGTCGGTCGAGAATTGTATTTCGGCTCCATCGTCAGTGCGTGGACGAGGATTGATACTGACGTCAGCCTCCGCAATAGTTCCCGTTTCAGGATCGTAGAAAACCCGGGTGCGTCCGGCACTAGTGTCGGAATTGAACGCTTCGTTATCGATCGTGTCGGCGATCGTTATCAAACTGATGCCGTCGCCTGCGTCCGCGGGACTGATTGACGATGCCGCCGACCACACGACGATGAAATTGATGTTCGCGAGAGTGGACCACCGACCGAGTGCGCGACGCGCGGCGCCGATGACGTCGCTGTCCGGCATGATATGCGCGCCGGGAGCCATCAGCGACGTTGAAAAGGCAACTTCGATTGTCTTCCTGGGCCACTTGATGCGACGTGAAGTTGGAGCGGCGGGTTCTATTAGTTCAGAGGAATCGCGGATCTCAAGTCGCCCACCTGGACCACCGACACCGGGAGTGCCTCCTGGGCCAAGGCCCAGAAACAATGCCGCACTCGCTACTATAGCGACAAGAGACTGCATTAGTGTTTCCTGGCGAGGACTGACCAGTTAATCGAGCACCGTAGGACCGTTGGGGCTGGGGGGCCGGCAACGGGCGCATAGTAGCACGCCTTGCTGACGAAAGTCGCCAAAATCCGTGTTACGAGGTGACACGGATTTTGGCCTGATCAGTTGATTGTTATCCGCGGAGCTGTGGCTGCCGGCCGGCTGGCCGTTGTGACCCCGTTCTTGGAAATGGTCACTACAACAGGCACATCTCCCGCTCCGGCCAACGACGCCGGTAGCGTGAAG
>DASRPN010000181.1:0-54569 GCA_035646355.1 Pyrinomonadaceae bacterium
TCAGCAAATCGCAAACTGAGACGGTCAAGATCAATTGACGCTGAAAGAAACCGTTCCTACAAGCTCAGCAGACTTTTGGCACACTACGCTTCGAACCCAATCAAGCTATGCAATGTAAGCGTGACTTCTGTAGTCCCGTCGTCAATGTTTATGACGACAAGAATGATTACGCGCTATGAGACTTGAATAGGGACTACCTTGACACGGTAGGGGTCTGCGGTTCAAATCCGCACGCGCCTACCAATCCTTTCAACAACTTAGCCCCGTAGTGCCTCTAACGTTGCTCCGAACGGCGCAACTTTTCCGAGACCGTCGTCGGATGCGTTGAAGTGGCCGTGGAACAAACCATCCGGGTCATACCGCTGGCGAAGCGATTTTAGACGTTGCCAGTTCGCGTGCGAGAATGAACGTTGCGCGCGCACAGGTTCCGAAACGATGTCAGACTCACCTACGTAATGGCCCAGGGCAAACCTGTCTAGAGCCCGGACCATCTCACGATGCCAATCCGTGTTAATGGCCGTATCCTCCGGTCGCTCCCAGATCGCATAACAAAGAAGTAATGTCCGGGCTGTCATAGAGTACGCGCCATCGGTTGGCAGAGCGGTGCCACCCTTGGATCCGGTGGAAAACACGCCCAGCACTAGCGACTTCTGTGACGGAGCTCGCAGAAAATGCTCGCGCACCGTTGCAAGTTGTTCAGCGGCTGGGGAGTCAGACCAGAAAGTCTCGGTCAAGTAGTGGTGGCGCTCCGGCCACAACATGCCACCCATGTTCAGCAAGGCTTCCATTGGCGTAGGCTGATTCAGCTCCTTATGCAGGCACTCGCGTGCAATCGGGTATTCCTCCAGAAGACCGAGCGTTGCCGCGGCTTCGCGTTCACTATCGAGAAACGCGGTCGCCGACAGCATAGCCACGAAGCCGTTGCCGGAAAGGCCTCGCTCTGCAAGGTCGGGAGGCGCCGGGGCTGCAAAAATTGTCAACTCGACGTTTCTCGGCAGACGCCGGGCAACGCTCTCCGCCCATTCGCCAACCTCCTGGAGACGTTCAAACGGGTAGATGTATGTGCTCGAAGTAATCGCGCGTGGCACCGGATAAAGTTTTAGCCGGTACTCCGTCACCACGCCGAAGAACCCTGGTCCAGTCCCGCGTATCGCCCACAGCAGGTCGGCGTGTTGCTTCTGGTTCGCGACGACAATGCTGCCGTCGGCCAGAACGACTCGGGCGGCCTCGACGCTGAAACAGGCCGGTCCCCATTCATTGAAGTTCCATCCCAGACCACCGTTCAGCAAGAAACCACTGAGTGGAACCGAGGGGCTGTGTCCAACGGGAAACACCAGCCCGTGCGCAGCCAACTGACGATTGAGTTCCCGACCGGTGATCGCCGGTTGCACGGTGGCCATGCGTGCCTCCTGGTCGATCGAAACATGCTTGAGTCGCCCCAGATCAATTAACAGGCTGCCGTGACGAAGCGAAAACCCGACCCAACTATGCCCGCCGCCGCGCACGGCTATTTTCATGCTGTGAGCGCGGGCGAACCGGACGGCCTCCACGACGTCGCGCTCACTCGCGACCTGCACAATCATCTGCGGGTAGCGCGTCGGGGTCAGTTGGTTCCAAATCATCCCGCGCCGGAGGTTCTCATAATCGGCGTCCGTCGCGGTCGTCACCTTTCCGTCGATGCGACTCTCCAATTCTTTAACATTCATGATGTACTCACTCCTTCTGTGGATCAAAAGACGATTGAAGGCAGAAAGGGGCCACTGGGTTCGTTGTACAGGCCCGTACTCATCAGGGTCATGGGCTGGACTACGCGCAGCCCGTTTTCCAAACACCAGCGAAGAAGATCGGTGTTGCGCGTTGGCAACAGGAATCCGGGGCCAGGGAAATCTGGAGCTGCCCCTATGAGAGCCTTCAGGTCTTCATCACTCTCGGCGACTGCGTGTCCGAAGAAGCCGATCATGGTGGCGTATCCAGTGATGCGGCCCACGCGCTCGACCACTGTCGCGGTCCCTTTTCTGATCGCGTCCAATAACTCCAGTCCTCGATTGTGGCCGTGGACCTTGACACACAATTCATTACACGCATCGAGGTCATTTTCGCTGGCAGGGCGGACCGGGTATCCAGGTATCTTCAAGGCGAGGGCGACACCCTGGAGCGTCGACAGCGGTTCGCGCGCTGAAAACCCGAGCTTCGTATAAAGAGCGAGTGAGCGATTATGATAGGCGGCCTGCACCAACCTGACTCCCGCAAAACGTTTCTCCGCGGCGCGCTGTATTACGGCGCTCATCAAACGCCTGCCGACCGCACCGTTTTGTACGGAAGGGTCAACCGTGATCGGTCCGATGCCGGCGATGACAGCGCTCTCCCAGAGGAAATTGCTGCCGACCACGCGGCCGTCAACTTCGGCCACGACTGAGTAGATGCCGTTGCGAGTCAGTAGCTCGGCCATTAACTCGGCGGCCACCTGCGGATTGGGGAAGTCAGGCGGGAAGTTGTGTCGATCAGAGATCGATTTGAAAGCCTCATAGCAAATCAATCCGCTTCTTTCCGCATCACCGGGTCGTCCGACCCGCAAACTAATATTCATTTGAACCTCCGAAACACATATTTCACTCCATCTCTGATTTATAACGCGTAAAATAACCGTTAAGGAGTCCACCCTGCTTATTCGGACAGTCCTTGCAAGGACTATCGACGCAAAAAAACTTACGCAGCGCGCTCGCGCGCCGCCTCGAGAAGTTCATTCAAAGCGGCGAGTCGTTTTGATCCGAGGTGACCCAACAATTTCCTGGTCAGCGTCAGGATGGGGCGGTCGATCTCTTTTAGCAGTTTCAAACCTTCTTTCGAAATATGTACCACAATCACTCGCCGGTCCTGCTGCTGGCGTTCTCTGGTTACAAGGGAACGCGTCTCCAGCCGGTCAAGGAGTTTGGTCACATCCGGATCGTAGGTAACCATACGTTCGCCGATCTCGCGGCAGATCAGGCCGCCGCGTCCCGCACCGCGCAGAATGCGAAGCACGTTGTACTGGGGCGGCGTCAAATCGTACCCTTTCAGCAACTCTGTCTCCCGGCGCATGAGCGACGCGGCCGTCCGCACTATGCTGACGTAAACCTCATCCTCCCTGCTCGCGAAAGGTTTCACCTGCCTGACTTCATCCTTAATGCTACCCATGATGGTAAAAAGGATAGTCCTTTCAAGGACTATCGGTCAAGCAGTTTTGCAGCAGACATGAAAGAAACCGTCCCGACAGCTTGGCAGCGCGATCGGCTTCATGGCGTAACTTCGGCGGAATAAGATGATGCCTACAAGATCAGCTCGCATCTCCCTGAAGCACCGCAAGTATGTCGTTTCGCCCGCTCTGTTTAGCGATATCGATCGGAGCAACTCCCGCCTGGTTCTTGCGATTCGGATCCGCACCACTCTGCACCAGCAACCGGACGACGTCCAGATTTGACGACGCATTCATCACTGCGACCCACAATGGAGAATTGCCAAAAGTGTCTACAGGATCGACACTCGCCCCGTTTTCAAGCAACGTTTTGACAATATCATCCCTTTGAATCTGGGCAGCGAACTGTAAGGCGGTCCAGTTCCGCACTGCATCTTCCGCATTAACATCAGCACCACGTTCGATCAACATATTCACGATCTTGTGATCCGCGTTTTCCGCTAACACAGCGTGCATTAAAGGCGTCCGGTCATCTTCGTCAACCAGGTTGAGATCAGATGAATCAAATGTCTCCAGCTTTTTGAGGTCCCTTGCATAAATCGCGGTTATGACTTGATCCAGTCTGCTCATAGAATTTCCTCCTTAATCTATTCCCGGCTTCTCAAATCTGTGACTTAGATTATTCGCTTCACTTTCAATATGGAAAAAGTCGGGATTGCTGTTAACCCAGTCGTTAAATTGTGACTGGTTCATACCCCTCCGTTGCGCTTCCAACGCAAGGCGCCGATGCTCGAATCCAGGTTTGTGACCATAATGATAGACACCATTAATCGGTTCACCGGTGTTTCCATCAAGGAACCGGCCGTCGGGTGCTCGTTTAGCATTTTCTTCTATAGTTCGCTTAGTTGATTCCCTCAATGAAGGCCGTTCAAGCTTGAGCGCTTCATTAAGATTCCGCTCCTGCTCCTTAAGTTTTTGTTTCTCCTCGAGATATCCTTGTCGCTCATCCAGCAAACCGCCACCCTCGGCATCCCGCAACTGACTTTGCGCTTCTCTTAATTCATCTACGGCTCTCTTCCGCGCTTCTCCGGTACTATTTCGAACCTTTTCCTTCAACCGTTCAACATTTCGCGTGGCGTCGGCGATCTCCCTGTTTACTCGGTCCAGCCCGGCCTGGTTCTCCGCCTGCTTCTGTTGCACTTGCTCGATCTTCTTCTTAGTCGCGTCAACCTGCGCATCACGTGCCGATTTCTTTTGTGCTGCCTCAGGACCGGCCGCCGTTTCTGCCGGTGCCGTCGTCTCCGTTGGCTTCGTTTCGACAGGTTCCGGAACGTCCTTCGGAGTTGGCTCTGCGAGGGCCTCCGCTTCCCGAGCTTTCGCTTCTTTCGCGGAGTCGACTTTCGCGTTGAGATCACCACCGCCATCCAGACCACAAGCTGGATCGCTGAATCGACACCAGGTGCGGTTGCCAGCTTCGCGGTCATAAGTGTGTCCTTGGGCATCCATCTCCGCATCGAAGCGCGGATCAGCAGGGTCGCGAATGTTGTCAGGATTACTAGCCTTCTGATTGAGCTCGCGCACTTCGATTTCGAACTGCTCGCGCGGTACACCTTTACGTTCTGCGTTGGCAGCGGCGTCGTCAGACACTTTTGTTTCGGGTTCGGCGGCTTTTGCCGGCTCAGGTTCGCCTGGTTTCCTCGGTTCCCCAGTCTTAGCAGGTTCGCCGGTTCTTGCGGGCTCACCCGTTCTCGCAGGCTCGCCCGTTACATCGCGTGGACGAGCTCCACCTTCCGGACCGATATCCACCTTTCCACCACGTTTACCACCAGGCTGATCGGCGAGGCTGAAATCACCAACGCTCTTCTTGAAATCCTTGAGGATCGTCGTGACGTTCTTTACTAGAGGAACGTTTTCAACCAGACTGTAGACCCACTTCGCAAATCTCGCGGCAATGTCGGCAAGGAGGAACAGCGCCCCCAGCGTGACCAAACTCACGAGACTGCCGGCAATATCCTTGCAGTCTTGTTGATCGGCTTCGTTTCGCTGCTCTTCATTCGGAATGCGCAAGTTCTGATACTTGAGATCGAAACTCGCTTTTTCCAAAACCGCGGCTTCCGTAGCCAACGCTATCACCAGCAGTCCGATGCCGACGGCTTCGGCCACCTCGAGGCCCGCAGCCGCGCCGGCGCCGACCGTCGCAAAACCTCCCGGGCCGGTAACGAATCCGAGGGCGCCGAGCACTGCGCCGATCAATACCGCCGCGATGAGGAACCAACCAGACAGAGCACCGGCAATGCTGTTGAAGAGTTTCATCCCCTTCAAAAACTCATCGATGGCGTTGCTAAATTCCAATTCGAAGACCTGATCAATGGCTTTGCCAAAGTGGTCCACCATCGGATCCCAATCTTTCTGCACCGTCGGCCACGGCCAGATTAGATCTCCCGCGATCTTCTTTAGTTCCTCCCACCAGTTGGTGGCGAGTTCGCTAAGGCTGCCGGACAGGTAATGCCAGATTGAAAGGGAGATGTAGGCCTCGCGTTCCGACACCATGCCGGATTGGGCCAACTGAGCGGCCAATCGTTTGCGCTCCTGCTCTGCCGCCGCAGCTTCAAGCGCTTTTGCCTGTTCAGGCGTGAGTTGCGGGGCAGCCTGCGCAGCAGCAGGCGCAGCTGCTGTAGCTGCTGCTGGGGCAGTCCCCACGGTTGAAACTCCGCCGGCCGGGGGTGCGGGTGCGCCGCCGCCTTGTGATTGACTGAACACGCGCTGGCGCACTTCGGGTTCAACCTTGGCCACCATTGGCTGAATCGCATTCTTGATCTCGTCGAGCAGTGGATCGGGATTCTGGATCACCTTCCACATTGCCTTCAGGTTGGTTCTAAAACCGTCGATCTTCTGCATCACGGCGGGAACACGGAACAGACCACCAAGCTCCCGCAGGCACGGCGTCTTCATGACAAACTGCACGACCCGCTTTATCGTGCCCCAGACGCCGTCGTCCATGATCGCGAATGGTCCAAGAAGGCTAACCAACAGAGTCTGACGAAATGCTTCTTTGATCATCTGAAGGTAAGGATCGGCTTTGGAGACCAACTCCTTGATCTTCTTAGACCACTCCTCGACCTTCTTATCGAGCTTCTCCTTAAACTCACGGATCTTCTGCGTTATGGAGTTGAAGATGCTCTTGACAGTCGCAAGGAAAGTGAGGACACCGAGAGCCCCAAGGATTTGCATGAAGGCGTCATACAGTTGCGTCAGAACACCGGAAACTTTCTGCTTGACGGCGTCAACCTTCGCGCGGAACTCCTTCAGTTTGTTTTGCACGCTGGGTATTGCTTCATTGGCCCACCATTCACGTACAGATTTGGTAAAGCCTTTGCCCCAACGGTCCCAAAGGGCCTTAACGCCTACGTACAGACCATAAATAACCAGGCCGGCAACAACCCACGGTCCTGCCGGCGAAAACAGGACCACCACCGCACCGATAACCTTCGCGGCAGTTTTGACATAACCCATGTAGGGTTTGATCTTCGCTTTTATCTCTTCCCATTTATCGAGCGCGTCATTAACGAAACCCTCAATCCAGGCGTTGTAGGTACGACGTCCTTCGGCGAGAAAGTCTGTGACCGCGTTCCAGATTTCTGCTACTGCTTCACGAAGAGGTTTGAGCGCCTGCCAGATCTTGCTCGCCGTTTCTTCGATGTCTTTCCAGATGGCCTTGAGTTTCTTGGTTACAAACTCAAGCGCCGGCGCGCCATACTCGGTCCAGAGTTCGTCCAACTTATCTCGAACCGCCACAAAGCCCTTCTTGACTAGCTCAAACACGCCGCTCGCGTACGCAAGCTGGAGTTGCAGTAAAAACTCTGCGATCTGGCCCATCGCGGCACAGTAGCCTGAGATTAAGCTGCCGATCGCGCGAAGAGCGCCGGAAGCGAATCCGCCAACCATCTCAGCCAACGTTGCGCCCAGGCCTTTGTCACGGATACTCGAAAGGATGCCGCCAAACAGTCCGTCGAGTCCTTTATTAATAGCGTTCTTGAAGTAGTCTTTTATGCCGCGGAAGAAGGCCACGGCTCCGGGGGCAAGTTTCTCGATTTGAGAGATGGCCCACTGCGCACCTTTCTTAACACCGGAAGCGATGGCGTTAGCACCTGTCTTTACCCCGCTGGCAACGACGTCAGCTCCGGCGGACGCTCCGGCTACGACCGTATTGACAACCGGGTTGTCGCCCCATGTCCACTCGGAGCGTTGCACTGTGTTGGAAGTTTCGGATGAAACTTCGCTGGAAGTTTCCGGTGTGACCGTGGAGGTGGCGGCGGGTTGCTCTTGCGGGACCGATGGTCCATGAACGACAGCTTCAGCATGAGCATCCGCTTCCTGCTCGAGATGGTCGTCAGCGGCGCCGACAGTGATTTCACCATTCCCAGTTGACTCGGTACGGCTCGGTTGCTGGCCGGCGCTCTGTTGCACAACGTGCGTCAGTTCGTGTGCAAGGAGACGTTTCCCTTCCTGTGTGGAAGGCGAATATCGGCCGGCGCCGAAGTAGATGTCGCGACCCGTTGTGAAAGCGTTAGCGCCAAACGCGGTTGCCGAGGCGGCGGCGCGGTCGTCTGTGTGAACTCGGACGCCTCGGAAGTCAGCACCAAAACGCCCTTCCAAATCCGTTCTGGTTGATTCATCGAGCGGATGACCAATGTCCTGCGGAATGAGCTCGCGAACGTCAACCGCGGGAGCTGCGTCTTCGCCGTTGGTCTGCGCTTGTACGAAGTGGCCGTTCGATCCTGATCGTGCGGAGTGGCCATTTGGCGTCCCTTGTTTCGCTTGTAGGAAGCGACGCGGTTCAGGAGCAGCTTCGAGGGGCATGAAACTCTCAGTGGGAGCACTGCATTTTGCGCACGTACCGCAACCACATTCACGTTGAACAACGTGCTTGCCATTCGAGCTCAACTGAATTTGAGTGACAAGCTGTTGCGTGAAGCGATTGCCATGCGTTCGTTGGGCGCGACTGAGAGCGACGGCGCGAACGCCTTTATTCAAACGTGAGGAGAGTACTGCACTGCGAAGTATTTGCGTCCCGCCGTTGCGAGGAGAATCTGCGGACGCACCACTGAACACAGATGAGATAAGTGGCGAGTCGTAGTCACTAGCGGCTTGGTCCGTGGCACTCGTCTGCACAGTTCCAGTGCGACTCGCCTGAATCGGTTCCGGAGGAGCGATTTGTTCTTCACGCGTGAAGTACATTCTCGTTGGAATGAATGGCATGCTGCGGCAGCGTTAACACTTTCTGCGTTAGCAGCCATATGTTTACGTCGACCAGATCACCTTGTTTGATCGCCGCTGGCTAGCGCCGTGAGCTGTGAAGGTGGATGTTCCAACCCGTCGTGGAGAAACCTCTCCGGACGGGAGCGCAGGACAAACGAGAGCGTATCGAGCCATTCTGAGAATCTTGGATTTCGCTCCCATCGCTCGTGATACACCGCCACGATCTGGCCGAGATTGTCAGTTAAAACCCGAACGATGTCGTTTGTTTCAGACGTACCGCGCAGGTGCCCGCTGGAGATAGTCTGGCCCGATTCAAGTTCAGCCACGATCTCCCTCAGATCCGACGGGACCTGGTCTAGCAACTCTCCACCCGAACTAAGCGCAACCGTGCCGATAGCTTGCACGACGTCGGCGAGCCTGGGTTTGTCTTTTGCTTGTTGTGCGCGCGTCTCGGCGATTTCCTTCAACGCGTGTCGAACGAGATCGGCGGGTTGATCGCCGATCACGTCGTCCTTATTTCCTGTATCCCACCACGACATCTGGTTCCCTCCTTTTATGGGCAGAGTCCGGCTGATTTCACGGCCTGATCCTCCATGATCTGTTTCTGCAGTGCAGGTAAGTTCTTCCGGGCGACTTGCTCACGACGATTCATGACGTACTTTTTCCCCAAGGCACTCGTTTCAATATCCTTGTTCATTTGTTCGAGATAATTCGCCTGCGGACCGTTCAAACCCTCCACCCGTTGCTGGAGAATTATTCCTTTCTTAAACTCCCAGAATTCTCGCTGCTCGCGTGTCAGATCTGTTCTCTTGAGGTTCCTTTCAGCTTCCTTTCGATGCTCGTCTTGCCGACCCGGCAGGTCATCGGTTTGGCCTATGTAAACGTATCCTGGAAAGTCAGGGTTGTACCCGCCGTAGATTCTCAAATTGCCGAAGTTGTAGGTTGGCCCATCGTTGTGAACGAGAACTCCCGCACCAACGAAGTAGGTGGAACTCTTTTCCACCTGTAGATTGTAGGTTCGTGCAAGGGGTGCTTCGTGATGGGCTATTTGAGTGATGGGCATCGGCGTTCCGTGCAACGAGAGTAAGTGCATTCCAACCCGAAGATTTCGCGTCTCAATCCATTCACCTTCAGACTCCACCCAGAATCTATGCAAACTCGTAGCACGAATAATCGAGCTGGCGACCTCGATGTGGTAGAAACCCATCGTTTGATTTCTGTAAATCTCGAGCACCTTTCTTTCTACCGTCGAGCCCGAAGCAGAATCATGAGCTAGAACCAGATCGTTTAGTTTCAGTTCTTCAATGGCGCGAGCACCTGTGGGTGTCCAGACGTGTGTGCCGCCGGCAAAACAAGGTAACCTCGATCTGGGATCGAGGTTCAATTGCGCATTCTTCTGTTGGATATTTAGTTGCGTTTGGATCGCCTCATTAAACGCAGCTTCAGAATCCTTCTTGGCCTGCGCAGCAGCGTCTCGCGCTTCAATCCATTGCTTGCGCAACTCCGTTTGCTTATCACCCTTGGCAATAGCTAGCTGAAACTCAAGTTCCTTCACGCGTTTCTCAAGGTCGGTCTGCTTTTTCTTGAGATCGTTGCTGCGGGTCTCGGCGGCCTTTTTAATTGATTCCAGATCGGCTACTTCTTTCAGGCCCTCGGCACGCTTCGCCTGAATGCTCCGATCATAAAGGTCGCTCCAACGTTCGTAACTCCAGGTGCCGCCACGCTCCTGATACTCTTTCCACCGGGCTTCTTTGTGTGCAGGCATTCCGGGCGGTAACGCTCGGGCAGGGCCTCCTGCTTTCTTCGCTGCGATCTGGGATCCCGGATCCGTTGTAATCGCTTCGAGTGAACTTTCGGCTACGCCACCCACCGTCGACACGGGTTTTTTGGCGAGAATTGCGTCTACTTCCGAATTAATACCCGGCTGTAAAACGCAAACGGACGGCCCATTGGAAAAACGACACCATCGTCCAGACTTCTTGTCTCGACGATAAGTGTGCTCAGCTATTGTGATTTCGGCGTCGTAGTCAGCGCTGTATTTCGCATCTTCAACTCGACGGACATTCTCCTCGGTGGGTTTCAACCCTACGCGAGCGCGAACGTCCATCAGCCGCTCAACCAGCGCGCGATCACGGGCACCCTGGTCCATGCCTTCGACGCTCTTCAAGAAAGACTCGTGCTCGCCGGTAGCTTTTAGTTCGAGCTCCATGTCCAAACGGGTGTTAGCGTCAAGCTCTACTTTTTTGGAGAATTCAAGCTTTTCTTTGATTGCGAGCTTGCCTTTGACGAGGTCCTTGTTGCTCATCACTACCATAGCGCCACTGATGAACAGCGTCGCAATAACGCGCATGAACTCAGCCTGTTTTTGGGCCTCATCAAGTGTCGGGTCGGCTTCAATTGCTCGGAGCGCACTGATAGCTTCCGCCGTTGCATACAAGAATGTGCCAACGTCCGCGGCCGCGCTGGTGACGATCATCGCGGTGCCAACTTGTGTAATCAGCGGACGTGTAGCTTTCAGTCCAGCTGTTTTGAGCGCGACGCCTCCGATTCCAGTTACTGACGCGGCGATGGAAATGCCATCGAGAATGTTTTCTTTGGACAGTGCTTCATAGCCGATGTCCATGCGTTCTTTAATGGCAATCGCGGAACGTGCTGTGGCTGCCGCGAGCAACGCAAGGCCGAGCACCTTAGTGAACGTAGCTTCCGGCGCCAGCAGCAACAGGCCACCGACGATTAGCGAACCGATCATTAGAATGTTGTCCCACCACTCCTTTGCTGTTTTCCATGGGGTGGTGGTTGAGAAGCTGCGCTGTTCAACTCCTGACGGTCCTTTGAACACAACCGGGTCGAAGCGGTACACCACGCGGCCACCGGTCGGATACTCATTCTTGCTTTGCCAGCTTGAGAACGCATCGACATACGCTGCTTGTGGTGAGCCACCTGACCCGCTGAATCTCAGAACCTTACTGCTCGTTGCATCAATCAGATTTGCGGTCCACGATGTGTCGTCTCCCTTGACTGTCATGTACATCGCAAGTGGGAGCGTTACCCCCTTCTCGGGATGAATCAGTACCGATGAAATTGGTCCCGAGTAGAGCTGTCCCGTTTGGAGTTTGAGCTTGTCTGCGGGAAGGTTTTCCGCTTGCTCTAGATCGGGTACGAGGTCCTTGATCTTTTTAAGTTTCTTTTCCTGACTTTCCAGCCGGTCTTCCCAATACTTCTTATCGTCAACGGCCGTTGCTACCTTTTGTTGTAGCTGCCGGATGCTTTCCTCGGTTGACGCGGCAAGTTGCTTGAGCGAACCCGGTGAGGTGCCGGCGAGGAGCGGTGAATCCATTTGCTCCAGGATTGATTCACCGAACTTAGTTGGATCCAGAACATGGACTTTGACCTTAGGTGATTCGAGAGGATCCTTGCCGGTCGTTGATAGTTTGATCTGTACGGTATGATCCCCAGTGCTGTTGAAAGCGTGTTTGAATTCCCAAAAATCTGGCGCCTTTGGCTGGTCATCGACGTACCAGGTCCATGAGTAGCTGTGTATTTGAGGAATAGTTGGACCAAATTTAAACGTGACAGGAGCACCCTGGACGGTTTTCTCGGGTGCACCCAGAACTTTTACTTCGGTCGGAGCAACTACTTCAGGTGTTGCAAGCCAGCCTGTTGAGAGAGTAGTTGTGGGCTTATCTTCATCCCCAACGTAGATATGGGCCAGCACCTCGAAACCACCCATTTTCTTGATCGTATCTGACTGGTAATTCCAGAAGCCGATCGCGAGCTCTACGGGCGTATTAATCGGCTTCTTGTGGAAGAGATAGGTTAGATATTCGCGGTCAGTCTTCCAGCGCCATCCGACCTGCACAGTCTTCCCGGGCGGCATATAGTCCATCACCACGCGGAATTCCATTCGTTGTCCAAAGTAAGGTTTGCCCTCTGGCACCTTTTGAATCCGGCCGCCGACGACTCGAAGTTCTTTGCCTGCTGCGACCGTTTCAAAAAGGCGTGACCGATCCATCTGAACTCCGAATTCGGTGTTGAGTCGGGTCACGAGATCATCGATGCGGCTATTGATCCATGGTTCCTGCTCAGCGGGTGTAGTTCCGGCGAGTATTCCTTTTTTCAAGGCAACGAGGTCGGCGAGCTGCTTTGTGATTTCACTGTAGCGAGTATTTTGCAGTTGTTCTTTGACGGTCAAAGGAAACCCGGAAAGCATGCGGTACTGGTCGAACTCTTGCTTTCCCAGCGCCGTCGCCTTCTTGAAAGCGTCGTAGAGGAAAAGGACGCGGTGGTTCTTAAACGTTAAGACGTCCCACTGGCCCTTCAGGATGCGCAAGCCTTCCGCGTCGAGCATATCGGCGAGGAATCCTTCCCAGTACTGGTACTCCGCCCATTTTATGTACTCTGTTTCCTTGCTCAGGAACTGCAGTTTGTAATGCTCGGTGATTGCAAAATCCTTCTGTTGCTCGACACGCAGCTTTCGAGCTTCTTCGAAGTATTCCGCGGAGTAATGCTCGGGAAACCAGGTGCGATACGCCTTCACATCCATGTACTGCTTTGACTCTGTTTCAGTTTCGCTGGCGATATACGAACGATTCACACCTGCCATTACTTCCTGGACCAGCAACGAGGGCGCCACTCCCTCTGCTGCGGCTTTCCTGAATTTTTTCAGAAAATGGTCGGTGTAGATGGCCATAGCCCGACCGGCCTTCGTGGCTTCCTTGGATCCTTTGGGAGCGCTGCTCCACTCTTGTATGAACTGGGTTTGAAAGTCCCCGGCCATGTGGAGAACGCCCTCGTTCGTCTTAAGGTCATAGCTCTTTCCAGCGAACGGATCTTTCGGGTCTCGTTGAATTGAGCGACCATCAGGTGCACTGAGGCGACTTTCGCTGGCTTGGGAAACGACTGACACCGCTCCTGTCATTACCGCATCCGCAACGCCATCTGCTTCTCGTTCCAGAGGATCGGCCAAAGGGTTGGCTGAATCCTGAAGGCTTTGCTTTGTATCAGGAACGCGGCCCTCGGCTTGCTGCACAGTATGTGTGAGCTCGTGAGCGAGGAGATGTTGACCAGTTGAGGACTCAGGTTGATATTTCCCAGCTCCAAAGTAGATATCGCGTCCGCTGGTGAACGCGTTTGCGTTCAACCCCTCTGCTGAATCGGCTGCTCGATCGTCGGTGTGAATTCGAACATCGCTAAAGTCTTTTTGGAATCGTGACTCCATAAGCTGTCGCGGCCGTTCGTCCAAAGGCCTTCCTGACCCTTGAGCAGCAAGAGGATCACCAGTCGTTTCGAGTGCGGGAGCTGGCGTGGTCGCAGTCTGGAGCTGTAGGCAGCTCTGGCACGTGCCGCCGCAGGCACATTCACGCTGAATAGTTGTTCCGGCACTTTTAGCTGGTTGGGCTAGGGCCCGCTGGAGGAAACGGTTGCCGTGGGTTTGTTGTGCGCGCTTGAGAGCTACACCCCGGACAGCGCTGTTTGTAGGATGTGAAAGCGCGGGCGTTCGGAGAAGTTTAGCCGCAGAGTCTTCTGACCGGCCGCCGAGGGCGCTATTGAAAACAGCACCGACCGGCCCGCCGAACTGCTCACCAACTTCAGTCGCTGGCGAAGCGTCAACGTGTCTGGAATGATCAACATGCCGTTCGACATCGGTTGTTTCAGCAGCAGAAGCCATGTCTTAAGGTGGAGTCGGTGACCTCGAAGGTCCCGTTGAGGGCGCTGTTGACGGCGTGTTCAACGTGATCCCGAGCTCGTTCGAAAGATCAACTATCAGTTGCTTGCTCGCAGTGGTCGAATCCTTAAGACGTCGACGCACCCACGCTTCGAATGCTTTTTTTGCTGCCGCAGCATCAGCTGCTGACACCGGAGGATTTTCGTAGTACGCCTTCAGTAGTGTCAGTGCAGTAGTTCGTTCCGTCGCCGACGATTTCTCGTAGTAATGAATCAGCGTGTCCCATCGCGGTCCAAAACGGTGAAGCTGATGGAAGTAGTTGAGGAAATCCTGAGTGTAGGTTTCCAATTCTTCTCCATCATTGGCCTTTCCCACCGCTTTCGTTCCGGATTTGGCCGGCGCAGTCACGAGATGGTGAGTTGTGTGATACATCTCGTGTTCGTAATACATCATTGTGAAGACCGGGCTGTCTTCTTTGAGCGCGTTAGGCCCGAGAACAACATAACTCTGGCCCCCGTCCGTAAAAGAGTATCCGTAGTTAGTGCTTAGCGAGCGCGTCGAACCTCCGGCAGTTAGAGGTTTGGAATTTTTGTTATTCAGGTTGATGTCAAAATTGATTACCGGCAGAGGTTGATAGTCCTTCGGATCAATATTTCCGCCGGAACTAGTCTTCGCGGCAACTACCTTCTTCTTCGTAGACGCGATTGCTGTTTCTATCAGTCCAGCCATCACATCTGCGTCCTTTTTGCTTTTTGCATCTGTGACGTCCTTTGACCAATCAGCCGGTGCACCCATCGGCGCTTCTGTCCTTACCGGGGACAACGCAATATCGAGCTGCCTTCCGGCAGAAATACTTTTAGCAGCGTGGTCAGCCTCTCCCTCCGGATTCGACTGCGATGAGCCGATCGCTTCTTTGCTGCCCATCTTCCGTTGAGAAACATGGGCCAACTCATGGGAGAGCAAATGCGTTCCTTCTGCAGACTTAGGATCGTACTTTCCAGGCGCGAAATAAATATCTCTTCCAACGGTGTAGGCACTGTTACCGCGTTCAACGGCTGTCGCCGCAGCATCAGCGTCGGTGTGAATACGAACGTCGCTGAAGTCCTGACCGAACTGCTCCTCCATCTGTTCACGAACATCGGCCGGTAAACCTTCACTCGTACTGTGCCGCTGTGAGTCGGTGGTGGCCGCGGACCAGTTGGACAAACCGTCAACGAGGCGTTGCACAGCTTTGTTACCCGCAGCCTGTTGTAAATCCAAGAGTTCGTGAGTTACGGGAAGGGCATCGGCAGTTTCCGATTCAGATGATTCCTCATCCGAGTCGTGCGTTGCTCTTGACTTGGAAGACCACCATGACATCAGTTTGCGTGCGTCACTTCTAGTGCAGTGGTCTGGAACAATTCTTCCAACTGCGGATTGATAATTCGTTTTTCGAAATTCACCCAAACTCTCTTGTCCTGGCGACAATCGTAGCCACGACAAGGAAGTGGTCTCTGTTCTCGCACGGTGCAAGAGTTTGATTCGCGGTCCAGGTGCCGGCAGTAACCATCACTGTCTTGCGCGATGAGGTACGGTCTTCCCAGATCCCACTTCACCACGCCCTCTTCAACATCCTGTTGGGAAAGCGCAAAGCTCATGCGGCAGCACGCTGCGTGGCACAGATGAACGCGGCTGGCGCAATCAATATTCACGGTTTCAGAAAACGTGTACTTGTCTCGCTCGTCTTCCTGCATCGCCACGCCCATGCCGCGATCGAGATACGATTCCAGCAACCGAGTAGCCACTTCCTGCTTCTTTTGTTCAAGCTCGTCGATCCGCACCAATCCCTTTTCAGCCAGTACTTCGATCAACGCGTAGAGGAACGAAGCACTCTCGAGTAGTTTCGACGTGTTTGAGTTGAGCCGGCTGTGGCAGTAGAGCAGTCCTCCGGCGATTTCGTTGCGGTTAACACGCGGCTGGATGTTGACGAGTTGAGTCATCGTGTCCTCTTTCATTCTTCAGATACGACAAACTGTCCGGCTTGCCGTGCGGGCGCCACGCTGGAAGGGGCGTTCCGGAACTACCGCCCTCCCGCGTGGGCCGCCGCAAGCCAGACGGTATGTCGTACCTGGTTGCACCAACATCTATCACCACTAAGCACTGCGCGCGATCAGATCGTAGTACTGTCCAAAGTCTGTTTTGAGCGGGAGTTTTCCTTCTTTCTGATATTCGGCGCGCGTTGCGAGAATGAGATGCGACATACCGATCGGCTTGGACTCCTGCGCCGCCAGAAATGCCGCGCTCAAAACGATGTTTTTGATGTTTCCGCCTGGCCACTTGAAGCTTTGCGCCAGGAACGGGAAATTAATATCCGTTCCCCTGGGCGCATCTTTCGGAAAATGCCCGCGCCATATTTTCTCTCTCAAGTCCGCGTCGGGGAACGGAAACTCCAACACCTCCTGCATGCGTCGTAAAAACGCATCGTCGAGATTCTGCTGGAGGTTAGTCGCTAAAATGACTACGCCTTCATATTGTTCAACTCTTTGCAGAAGGTAGTTGACCTCGATGTTTGCGTAGCGGTCGTGTGCGTCTTTCACTTCAGTTCGTTTACCGAAGAGCGCGTCTGCCTCGTCGAAGAAGAGGAGCGTTTGCGTTTGTTCTGCTTCGCGGAATATGGCACTGAGGTTTTTTTCAGTTTCACCGATGTATTTGCTGACAACGGTCGAAAGATCGATTTGATAAAGATCCAGAGAAAGCTCACCTGCAAGCACCTCTGCGGCCATCGTCTTGCCTGTGCCGGATGGACCAGTGAACAATACGTTCAAGCCTTTACCGCGCGAGAGCTTCTGACCAAAACCCCAGTCGCGATGGACCTGCCGCCGAAACTTTATCCACGATGCGATATGATGCAGTTTCTGTTTTTTCTCTGTTGGCAGAACAATATCGTTCCATCCGTAGCGAGGCTCCACGCGAATCGCAAACCGGCCCACCTGGGGACTTGTTAAGGCTCTACCAGCGTCGAGTAGATCCTGAATCTCAGGTTCTTTCGGCGCTGCCTTTCTCACCGCGACCAGACTTCGCGCCATATCGATCGTTTGGTGAATTCGTTGAGCGCCAAAACGGAATGTATCGGCCAGGCGTGCTGGTTCGGCCTCCCCCGTGCCGCTTCCGAGCGCAGTTTCCCATGTCTGCCGCCGTTGCAAAAATCCCGGGGGTTGCACCTCCATGCGCCAAACTCGAATGTTGGTCGGAATGCGTGCGAAAGCACTCTCTGCACCGAGGAGGAAGATCGGCTCGCCAAAAACTCGCAACGCGTTCCACAACAGAGTTTGCGATCGATTCACAGTCTCAGCGTCGCTGCTCGTCGTCGAGATCTCACGATCGCTTACTGCGAGGATTGCGTCCCAGAGAACACTGTCTCGCATTAGCTTCGAAACGTATCCCTCGTCTGTTCCCAGTTGATTGAGATCTACGAGCAACAGTCTTCTACCCATGAAAGTACACAGGGCTTCCGCCGCGCTTGTTAACGCAACTTCAGATTGGCCGATGATTCTCAGCGCGATCCCGCGACGATCGGTGCGGTTTAAATAGGCGCCCAGGTTGCGCAGTTGTTCCTGCGTATTCGTATTCACCTCTGCCAGGTGGTCCACCTTTCCAGGATCGATCAACGTAGCTGCGGTCGTGGTTAATGGCGGTTGGTCCAGCAGGTAAGCAACCAGGGCTTCATCCGTCTTCACAAACTTGCGCAGTAGCGGCGCATTCCGTTCCTGCGGCTCTTCAACGAGTTCGAGCAGGCGATTGGCAAACAGTGAAGCCGAAGGTGAAAAGATTGTGCGAGCAGCAATCTTCTCGTTCTCATTTCGGCAAATGAGATTCAGCGCGAGGTTGACGCTGGGCCGCTTTCGGGTAACGTCGTTTTGGAGATAAGCGTAGAGCGTCTCGTAATGCGGTTCCAATTCCACTGCGATCGTCAACAGCAACACATCTACTTCCGCTGGTGAGAGACTGAAACGTTGCGCGATCGACGGCAGGGCAATCCAGGTTCCGGCGTCGTCGGTGAGTTTGCGCCGTTCATCAATGTCCTGGCGCATCTTCTCGATCTGCTGATCGAGCACTCTCAACTCGTCGCGCATTGCGTCTTGCCGCCGCCATCGTTCACCGAAGAAATCTTTCGCCTGGACCAGAGCATCAATCTCCGGCTCCGAAATCACCAGTCCACGAAACTCCTCACCCGCTTGAGCCGCATCGGCTCTGCGCGCGACGAGCAACGCGCGTTGCAGCAAAACGTCCAGCCGCGCCAGTTCGTCCCGCAGGTGCTCAACGCTGTTGTTGTATGCTTCCATTTCGGATCACAAACCTAAATCAACGGTGCTCACAAACCTTCAAGTTGAAATTCCAGACGGCGATTGTCCAGCCACGTCACTGCGTCGATCGGCTCATCAACACCTGAAAGATGGACCGCGACGTGAAATGGGTTTGGCTGGAGAGTCACATGGATTCGCTTTTCGTCGATACAAATTCGGCCCGGCTGCTTGAGAAACGTATTGACAATGAAAGCTGGTGTAGCGTCGCGAAAGCCTCGGATACGAGTAGCAAGCTCGTGGATGAGGTAATTGCCGATGTGATCGAAAGTTTTGGACCAATCACTTGCGCGTGTGTCTCCTTTAGCCGGAGACGTGGCCGCAAGCCTTTCAAGTAACTCCGCTCGCTCTTCATCCGACGCTGAAGAAAGGATCGCGCGCAGAATACTGCGGTTAGCGGACGCAGGGTCGAGCCAGCCGGCAAAAACCGCGACGCCGGGATCCAGATCAGTGCTGGCGGTATCCTGGCCCAAAAGGTGTTGCGCCAATCCCGCCAGACAGCACGTAATGGCACGGTTGCTCCACCTTTGTCCAAGGCTGCTTTCCAGAATATGTCGAGGCCACCTGAATCGATCGATTAGTCCGGCGAGCAAGAGGAATCCGACACAATCGCCAGACAGGAAGTAAGATTGTTTTTGCAGGTCCGTTCGCGGCCCGATTTCATTCGCGAGACTCTGAAGTAATTGCGCTAACGGCGCCAACTTCTGTTGGCGCGCAGTTTCATCGCCTTCGGCTGCCAAACGGCCAACCTGGTCGAGCACTGCCAGAATTGTGGGGTTGAGTGAACGAGCACTGCTTGCTAGTAACGCAGGCGTCAGATGCCGTTGCCACATTTCCAGTGGCCAGGACTGAGTCACGTTAACGAGTGTGTCCAATGCGATCAGCGCATACAACACACGGCGCGGCGACCAATCTGCAACGAGAGCGGATTCATTGATCCCGACCAGTCGCAGGAAGATGAGCAGCGCACGTCGCCGCGAAGCCAGAATTCCCACTACCGGCAAATCGGATCGCACCAGTTCGCCAACCGTAAACAGATCCTGAATCGAGAGATCTATGTCTTGTCCGGCGTGCGCTTTGGCGATACTTACGAAGAGTTGCTCGTAAGCGAGATCGCCGAACAACGCCAGCACGCTATCCAGCCGGCGCGCTCGATGGAGCAGTTGCAGCACCGGGACGATCTCGTTTGGCTCGCGCTGAAGAACCGTAAGCGCCGCATCGACAGTTCCCAGCTTCAAGGCATCCGCAAACTCTTCATACTCCCATCGGGATTGAGCCGAGCCAGACACAAGATGATAAATGAAACGTGCCAGCCATGCGGCCCGGCTTTCGCTAGTCACAACAGTGCCGTTATCGTTGCGTGGCAGAAGCAGAACTGTCGTCAACGCACGACAAAATTCGTTGGCCCACAAACGAACCAGCGTTTCTTCATTCAGGTCGCTGCTCTTGAGCTTCAGATCCAGCGGCAACCGCCGGATGCGGACCACGGATCCCGAGTCAGGCACTGAACCGAGCCGCCGCACACACTCAGACGCAAACCCGTGCCGCACGACACGATCGACAACATCCCGAGTGAGCGACGATTGCGCCGGCACTCTGCATCGGGTCCTGAAATGAGAAATCGCGAGTCTCACGGGAAAAACACTACGACGTAACTAACTGTTAACGACTTGATACTGAGGGACGGATTGTTGGGAATCGTGGTGTCGTTTGGTCCAACTGTCCAGTTAAGAACGAAGTCGAAAGTATTCAGGCTGGCCAACTGCTTCTGCGGCGGATCAGCGGTCACGCGCACGATCGGAGAATCAGCTCCGCCAATGTTACCCCACCACGTATTGATCTCGTTCCTCGTTTTCCATTCGATGCCGGCGATGGCGGCCATTATGCTTGCGCTCGAGGCGATCGGGAGTTTACTCGCCAACTGAAACGGAAACTGCCCAAGCGACGGACTTGGATTGAGAGGGGTGATGTCGATCTGAACCGTATTCACGTGAATGTCAGGCATCAGCGTTCGCACGTATTCCTTGAGCGCGAGCCATTTCGCATCCACCAGTTTGTAGAACTCGCCGCGCATGAAGAGATCGTGCCGGACCTTGAGATTTCCCTTCTCGCTGGGAAACGGATCGATAGCCGGCTGGGGAATCGTGTCAGCCTTAAGAACCTCAAAGTTTTTGCCGACGATCGCGTTTTTTCGTGCGCGTAGATCGGCTTCGACAGTGATCGGACGGTTGGCGTCGGGGGCACTGTCACCAAGCGACGCGACGGGCGCAACGATCCGTTGCGCACGCACCCCGACGTACGTACGGTTCTTGGGCCAGGCGTTGGTGATCATCAGATTGGCGTCAATATCCACAGAACCAAGTCTGATAGGCCAGGGTTTCTTTGCGGGATCATCCGAAAGATCATCAGTCGGTGAAGGAATTTTGGCCTTCTTTGGATCCACTGAATCGTCCAGCTCGTTTGAAATAATGATGCGATACGATTCATGACGCCGCGTGTACTGGTATTTCAGATCACACACGGCGAAGCCTGGTGCGGGTGGCGTAGCAAGGTCAGTCTTATATGCGATAAACAATGAATATCTGCCGGGAAGTGTGATGCGATTTTGCGTGACATCATCTTCGCTGAGGATGTAGGGGGCGAATAAGAAGATCTCGCGGCCGTAAGCGTCGATGGCCATACCGAGAGTTATGTGGTATTGCGGAGGAGCGCCTTCCACCACTTCACCCAACTTAACATCCAGGCCTACAACGATTCCCCACAAGTGCAGCGCGATGTTCAATCTTCGCCGCATTTCGATGTGGTAGTTTTGCTCAGCGATGAAGTCAAAACTTCTAAGGTATTCGCGTTCGTAGTAATTCAACCGCTCGATGTTGCTAGCCATTTTCGCCCTCCCCGCCTTCAGGAGTTGGCGTTTGACGGCGTTTCGAAGGTCGCTTCGTACTTCGTCTTGGCTTCGCAGGTGATTCAGCCATGGTGCTCAATATCTCTTTGATTTTTTGTCGGAACTCACTTTCTGTGCCTTGGGTTCCCGTTCCCGCGTCCATGAAGCTGCTTATTACTTCCCCGAGCCGCGTTGCGGCGTTTGTCGCATTGGCCGCAGATGCTTCAGCGGCAGCGACACGATCTTGCAGATCCTGTAATCCGTTCTGTGGCAGTTGGTCCTTCCCGCCCGTTTCTTGCAGTAAAGGCGGAAGGGCATAGGCATTCACAACCACGTTTTCCGGATTACGCTCCAGGACCAGAGTTGCCTCCGACATCTGCGCCAGTCCGATTCGAGCCAACTCTTCGAATGGATGAGCAGGACCCGGCGGCGCCGTAAGCTGTTCGAATCTGACGTTTTTGATTCTCAAATTACTGAGCGCTCGATCCTGTTCTTCCGGCTTCATGTTCACGAACATGGACGGCGAGAACATGCGCGAATCGGTGAAATTGAAGACTTTTCTGACGGCTTTAGTCAGAAAGCTAAATGCGCGTATCGCTTCCGCTCCGGCGAAATGGAGGAATTTCGGATTGATGTTTAGGAGCGGCAAGAGCTGCTCACATGTAGCGTCAAACTCGCGGCAGCAAACGTGCGGCTTGTGCTTTTCTTCGCCACGCCTGTCGTCAGGGTTCACCGCGATCCTGCCGCCGGTAGCACCGTCCTCGGTAAGTCTTGTTGCGGCCGCCCTATCCGCTTTCTCTTCGCAAGCTTCGCCGCCGTACATAGTTGCCAGAAGCACCTGGAAGAAGTTCGCGAACGACCAAACGTACTTGCGCGGGCAGTTACAAACGTGCGTCACGCAACCGCCTCTAACCTCAACTGTTCCGAGCACCACACAGCCCGCATGCTTGGGACTCTGGCAACGCGGCACCAATTCGCCGAGGGCGCATGAGATCGCGTGGTTAAACGCCAATCGCAGCAGGTTAGAGAAGGCTTCCTTTATCCCCGGTCCAGTCGCAGGATCGGGAAACGTGTTTCTGCGGATTTCATCGGCGAGTTTGCAGTTGTACTTGTCCGGATATTTTTGGAAGTACAGCAGCAGAAGTCCACGCAACTCAAAAAACAGATTCTTCAGACCATCAAACTCGTTCCCCTCGATATTGTCCGCTTCACTGCATATCCTCTCGAGGACGGGCCGTTTGTTCGGGTCGTTCAGTGCTCTCGAGAATGGACCAGTGGTAAAGATAGAAAAGCAGCCTGTTAAACGCTCGATAAGCTCCTTGAGCCACGAGTTTTCTTCAGGCAGTTCATCGACTACATCAAAGCGTACGGTCTCGCGAATACGTGTGGGCTCACACTCCGTCAGTGCGGGCCGGCAACCCGCGACAAACGGAGTCGTGAAATCGCTCGCTTCTTCGTCATAGCAGGCAGTGACGTAGAAACATTGCGTGTAATCACACTCATCTTCTTCTTCTTCAGGCGAACACGGATTGTAGGCTGCGTCACCAACAATCCAACCCTTCTCTCTGAGCAGTGAGACCACGTCGAAGCGGCGTGGTTCACAGACGACCAGATCATTACCGCAATCGTCTATGGCGTAGCCTTCGTCGATCACGATCGAACCGCAGCACTCGTCGTCGCCGCACGTCAGGCGAAGGCCGCAAACAATGCCCCATCCGTGCAGCGTACGGTTGTAGAGTTTGTGCTTCTCAATGACGTACTGCTGCTCTTTGGAGAGATCGGTATCGGTTAGCAGATGCCCGCAAAAGTAGTTGGGACGTTCGAAACAGACGAGGTTACAACACGTACCGTCAGGCTTCGGGTCGGAACAATGACAGCCTTCCGACTGCTGCTTTTTCTTTGTTTTTGGCCTGGTTTCAATCACGATAGCCTCCAATCAACTTGCGTCAACGTTCATCTGCCTGGTCAACCCAGTGGTCCGTTTCAATCCAAACACCCGCTTCACTCCGGCGGAGTTTCCCGCCTTATGGACTAACCTTGATCCAACTCTCGAATAGGCCACCAGGGATACCATCGCCGGTGTGTATCGGAACACTGTAGTTGCCGTCGGCATCAGGGCGTGCGAGCAAGTCGCCATCAACTGCTAATCCGTTGTCATCGAGAATGTGGCCGGCGCGAAGCTTGATGTACAGATCGAACCTGGTGTGATCGAGCCGCCGTTGCACGTAGCGAGGATCGATCTGAAGCAGTGCTCTCGTCCGGTCGTGACTTTGTTTGACTACCGCCGGAACGACTTCCATCAGTCCGGCGCCGGAAGGATCGACAAAGCGGACGGCGATAGCCTGAAAGGTGCGCGGAGTAATTCCCATTACGGGGCCCTCAAACACTATCTGGAACCCTTTGTTCTCGCCGATGAATTCACTAATGAACTCATGGCATTTGTATTCACCCTTGTGATCCCACGAGACATCAATAATTTTGGTTAACGTCTGCGTCGTTATCTTCTTCGCGAGGCAGCAGATGATCTGTTCGAGATACTGTGTACTGCGAAGCATTACTCGGACCGAGTTGTCGATCTTGTCTTCTGTTAACGCCTCGCCGATGACGAAATCTCTGGCAATCGCCAGCGGGACACATTTCAGTTTTGCAGGCGGTGGACAGGGATCGATCAGCGCGTCTAACAGTTTGTGACAGTCATCTTCTTCGCAGTGGTGACGATCCTGAAGTTCCTCCCAACCTTCGGGCTCGTCAGTTTTGACGATCACCTTCGGAATCTCGCAAATGCGGTTCGCCTGCTGGCCGCTCTCACCGCAGGCGCATTCATCGAAGGGAGCAGGCGTCAACTCCTGTTCTGATTCAGCGTAGGCAAGGCAGAAATATAGATTGACGGTCGGCTCGGGATTTCCCTGATAGCCGCCATAACCCCGTTCATCCGCCTGATCGTACGACGAGTAGAACGACCCGCCCGGGGGTGTTGCGTAGTCTCGACGCTGTTCCGCATCGTAGACTGGTGGCTTGTAACCTGGTTGCTGTTCCGCTCCGTAAGATGGCGCTTCGTAGCTACCGCGATAAGGCCGTTCGTGTTGTTCATCCTCTGCGTAGCGATCCTTATAATTTGTGGGTCGAGTTGTGGCCTTCGGAAGTTCGACTTCGATTTCCTTCAGCACACGGATGAACCTTCCGCACGAATCAACTGCCAAACCCGGTTCGATAATCGCTCTACGATCGGGGCAGTGTGAATGAGACCTCACCTTGAGTCCGCAAATCACACCCCAACCATGAAGCGCGATGTGGTGAAGACGCAGCTTATCGATCAGATAACGTTGTTCGGCGGTTAGATCTCGTTCCGTCAGCAGCTTGCCCGTGAAGTAGTTGTTACGGCAGAACTCCGGGATGTCGCACGGAATTGGTTTACATTCCTGCGCCATCTGCTCGGTCTGTACATATTTTTTAGTTGTCGTCTTCATCGTTTACTCCTTCACGAGAGCACTGTGGAAATCCCGGTTCGCGGGCGAAGCGATGTCCCGCCAGCCCGTAGCCGGTTTTCCTCTCGAGAGCAGGAAAGAATCGCGTCGTAGTTCAGTGTCGAAAGCGAATTCAGCACGAGGTGACTAATGCCACCGACCACTGCATCCGCGCCGACTGTGGCTTGCACGCCTACTCGTAATCGCGGCAACACGGGACAGAGTTCAGCTTGTGTGTGAGCGGGCTTTTCTCGCTCAACTACTTGCTGCACTTTCTCCGTCGTCGCTTTTACCGAATAAGGACTCGCGGGGAAGAACACAGTGAAACGGTGCGCGCCCCAATCCAACGGTTCAAGAGCCGGTTCTGGAGTTCCCAGGAGCCGGAAAAAGCCAATCTGCGAAAACGAGTTGAGCTGCAATCGTTTATAGAAGGCCCGACTCCATAAGCGTACTGTTCCGTCCAGGCGCAAACTGACCTTGTGGTCCTTTAAAGTCTCTCCACATAGACCCTTTTGTGGCGGCTCTGGCGGAACGCAGGGATCGTCATCTTCTTTTTCCGCGAGGACGGAGAGCACGGGCCACTGCCGGAGTCTGAAGTGTTCGAGAATCGTGGCGAATTGAGCTCCGGTGTGATCCCGAATTGCCGTCTCCAGTCCTTTGACTGTTCCCCGCATGCGATAACTGTCAATGGCCTTTTTCAGCAACTCGCGTTTTCTTTCAATGGTCCATTCCATCAGCGGACTCGAGGTGTCGCTTCTCGAATCTTCTGCATCCGGAGGACATTCCGGCGGCGGTTGGCAAGGCTGTTCAGTAACGCATTCGTAGCGGCAACGCTGATCGATCAATGAGTCAGGCTGGATGAACAGGCCCAGCCATGACGCGAGCCAGTCAAAGTGCTTTTCGCTGACTGATGCGGGATCGAATAGCTGCCAGACGTTGTCGATTTGCCGATCGAAGTTGTCAAACTCCGTCTGAAAGATCGAGAGGAACCGATCGAGAAAGATTCGGCTGTCAGTATCTTCCTGATAAACGGCGGGCAGATATTGCAGATAACTGGCGCGCGGATAGAACACCTTGATACTTTTAATTACCGGAGAGGCGATGCCGTTTGATCGCAGTGTCACACGCAACCACAAATAACGACCGGGACCACTCTGGACCAGACAATCAGGGTTGTCGTCTCCTGTCAGCACACACCTTTGCCAATTTGTATCTGGCTTATCAACATCAACATTGCTGCTTTCAGACGTAAAACTTTCGATTTCCACGCTGCCTGCGCCCAGGTTCGTTGTGTTCCCCAACTCTTTGGCAGGCAGGACCGCATCCATCAAAATTCGATGCCATTGGCATTTTTCCAACCCGCTGTCGAGAACAGTTGTCACCAGACGGCCTTCGTACTGGAAGCTGCCAACCGGTTCTATTCGCCAGAGTCTCTGACGTAACCCGTTGAACGATTCCTTGATGATGGCGACGAGGTAAGGAGCAGGTTCAGAAACGCACACGAGATCAACGATCTCGCCGTCTACGTTCGCCGAACCCTGGCCGATCAGCTCGTAGGTGTCCTTGTCAGCGGAGAGTCGCGTGTAGACGCCGATCAGACCAGCCGCGTCGCCGACGTAAAGAGTTCCGTTTTTGTCGAATGCGGCACTGCGCGGATCCTTAACTGAGATCGTACGCGGAGAGATCCTTCGAGGCGATACCAATACCACTGCCTGCTGACCCGGATCGACGATGGCGATCAGTCCATCGGGCCCGAGAGCCAGACGCGTCGGATTCGCGAGACATGGCCGGCCGATGTTACTGAGCCATTTGCCTCGCAACGAGATCTTCTGTACCCGAGCGTTTTTCCGATCAACGACGTAAACGTTTCCGCAGTTGTCTACTTTGACTGACCACGGGCGATTGAATTCTTTGTCCTCAGAGCCGGGAAGGGGATTGCCGTCCGCACCAACGCGACCCCACGTTTGCAGCAGGTTATAACCGCTCGAAAAGATCTGAACGCGGTGGTTACCAGTATCCGCGATGACGATTGCCCCTGAATCTGACAAGGCGACGCCTTGCGGCGCGGAGAAGTTTCTGGCGCTGGTCCCTTCTCCACCGATTCCTGTGACCGCCTGGAGTTCTTTGCGTTTTGGATCGATCAGGACGAGCTGATTCGTTTCGGAATCCACGACCGCAATGCGTCCCTTCGAATCTGTTCCCAGACCGCTCGGCGATACGAACATGTTTTCCTGGCGCTGACTGTCGAGCAACAGCGACGAACGACCCGGAAGCGGAAAAAGCTGGCGATGACCTTCAGCAGTCGTGGCCAAACCGGCGCCGGCCGTGGGGCCGGAATCTTCTTTCCACCCGTACACCTGGTCCAGGATCAAATATTGTGTGGTTTCGTTCGTCATGCGTAAGTAACGATGATCTTGTGTTTCTTCGAGAAGACGAGTTCGTCAGAATCCAGCAGCACGTCGGAGCACGACGGTTGGCGCTGGCCATCAACGTAAGTGCTCACTGCTCCTGCCTCGAGCCGCGCTACTCCTTCCGTGTCGAGAATGCGACGGTAGATTTCCGAAAAGTAAACCGTGCCTCCGAATTCCCAACCGGTGCCGACGCCACCTGTTAACGGGTGGAAATATGCAAGCAACATTTTCTGTAGCCCTTCAGCGACTTGTCCGCTATTTGCCGTCGGCTTCGCGATCACGCGTGCTTCGATCTCGATCTCCTTGTACTTGGGAGCCGCAACGTACAGCTCGGTTGTGATTAGTCGATGTTGATTGAGCCATTCGCCGACGAGCTTCAAGGTGTCTGCGGATGGAATAGGTTTGAGATCGTCTTTGAGTACTTCCGGTACGACGATGACTGTGATCACACCGGGCACTGGAATGAGCGTCGCTGCGGACGACTTTGAAGACGGACGCATCGGCTCCAGATCCGGATGCCGCAGCGGCAGTGCTCGCGCGCGACGGATGCGCGCACCGGGCGTCTGCCTGGCGAGAAACTCAAAGTCTTCTCCGGTGACGGCTCGCGTTCGCGAACGGATCGTTTCCGGCGCACGCAACTTGGCGTGGTCCACCGTTTCCTGGTCCTGGCCGCCAATCGCCGGACGGAGATTGGTTACGCTTTCGACAAACGGAACTGAAGATTCGAGCGAAGTGATCTTACCGGCGCCGGCGTTTCCTCCTGCTCCGCCGCCCCATCGATAATTTGCTGCCTTGATGTTGGGCAGATCAGTTTCCGGATCTGAACTGTCTGTTATTCTGCCCGGGATCTTCCCCTGGTCGCCGTCCCCAAACCTAATTTCGCCAGTGGCCGGAGATAGAGTGAAGTGGCGATCGTTTCGCTTGGAAGCCGCAAAATCGCGCACCATTTGCCAAGTTTGGAAACCTTCTCCTTCGTCGACTTGTAAGTCGAATCGATCGAGCAAAACGGGAGTATTCGCGAGTTGGAATTTTTGATTCGGCGTACCCTGACTCGCTCCGACGAGTTCGTCTGTGATCGTCACCGAGTTGGTCGCCTCGATCGTGTTAACTAGAACATCTTCGATTCGCGGCACGACTTCAAAACCACGTCCGAGGATTTGATCGATGCGCAAGCGGAGCCAGAAACGCGGCGGATCGTCAGCCTTGCGTAAGAGACCGACCCTCGTACTTACAAAGCCCGTCGGTGGCTCAAACACGACGGTACCTGTCTTCGTGAGGGCCGCAGTGTTGTCGCGAACGCCAGTTACGGGTCGCCACTTGGTATTGTCGCCGGCCCAATACTCCCAAACCGCAATCGCCGGCGGACTGTCAGTCGTGGGTGTTCCCTGGTTGCGATTGCTCGCATCGTCCGTCGTGCTGGATGAAAAAGGCGCCTTGATCCCTTTTCCCTGTTCGATCAGATCTGCGGTAAAGGCATGAACCGTGAGCGTTACCGGAGCGTTTGCGGGAAAGCTTTCATCAAACCCGAGATAGAGCGCGGAGTTGCGTTGCGGTTGTGGGCCAAACGGGTAAAAGAATTTTCCGGGAACGCGAAAAGCTTCCGTCACGATCTCGTAGCGAGCACCGTCGAAACTCTGCACGTGCGTGAGTTCCGCACTGACTGCGAAGAAGTTGTCGTTCGTTTCAAAGATCACCGACTTGCCATCGACTTGTTCAGCCAGTGCCACTCGGGTTCCCTGCGGAATAACGACCGGATTGGCGAGATTCTTTGTGGTCAGCTTAAACGTGAGTTCTGCGCTAGCGGACGAAGGCGCCTCCTGTTCGATACCGATGAGTTCGAGAAACTTAACGAAGTTCTTTTCCGGAACGCGGTTCAGACGCCAGATGATCATCTCCGACAGCCAGGCAAAGAGTTGCACCAGCGTCACGCCCGGATCGCTGTCGTTCAGATCCGTCCATTCCGGTGTGTATCCGGGAATCCGCCGTTTGGCCTCCGCGACTAACTGTTCGAAGGTGCGATCGTCAAGTTTTATATCGGGCAGCGCCATTAGCTAACCCCTTCTTCCAGATAAAACGGAAACACGACGTTGAAAATCTCGTTCGTGGTCCGTAGTCGATATTCAATGGTCACGACTACCTGACTATCCAACGCAGAAGATCGATTTTTCATGGCGGACGGGGAATCAAGATCTTCGAGTCGCCAGTCTTTTGCTTCCCAGCCACTGGTCACCCGCACGTCGTCCAGTTCGATTCTCGGTTCCCACCGCAACAGCGCATCCTTAATAACTGCGGCTAACTGCGCCCGATTGATTTCGCTGTTCGACTGAAAAACGAAGTCGTCAACACCGGCGCCAAACGTTGGGCGCATCAACCTCTCACCTAGCGCAGTCTTGATGATGATCCAGATTGCGTCCTGAATCCGGCTTGGACCATCCGACCATTCGAGACGACCGCGCGCGTTAACCTTGATCGGAAACCGCCAGCCTTTGCCGATGAAATCCTGGTTTGTCATCCGCAACCTCCTATCGCATCCACGGCGATCTGAAGCGTGCCGATGACTTGTTTCATCGTCTTCACTGTTTCTTCCAATGATTCGACATCGGTTTGGCTCCCGATTGCGGGCAGCTCGATAGCGGGAACGCCGGCGAGGCCCATCAATGGTCCCGCCATTTTCAAAATCACACCGATAGGTTCGATAGATTTCGTCAGATGCTCGGCGGATGTCGCGGCATTCTCCTGGGCGCACTCCAGCGTTCGCTGCAATTCCGTGTTGCCTGACGAGATCGCATTGCTAAGGTCGAGCGTCAGGCCGCTCATAACTCCGAGTATTGATTCCAACTGATGGACGAAGCAGTTCAGCGCCTTGATGATCAGACACAGCAGATCTCTCAGGAACGGAATCAACGGCGCGCCGGTTACCACTAACAGACATGGCGCAAGATCCGCCGCGGCTTTGAGAAACTTCGGAATAGCGGAGCCGAGCTTGATTGGATCGGGCGGTGGTCCCAAAGCCTTCACGACGTCGATCAGTGGCGCGATCAGGGCCAGCAGTTTGAACAAGCATTCGGTCGCCGCCATAAAGGGAGCAATCTGAAGCATCAGATTGAAGATCATCGAACAGTCGTTAGGTATGCCTTTCGAGATATCGGTAAGCGCATTGATCGATCCACCGGTAGGCAGTGTGATCTTTAGCGGCGATGGCGATGGAAGCTTCAGATCCTCGCAAGGAGGAAGCTCGAATAGCTTCTTTAAATCGGCCGAAAGTTCGATATCGATGTTTGGCATACCAGCGTGCTGCTCAAATGGGATTCGGAGTCGGTGAAACTACTCTCCCGTTTATTCGGACCACTTTGCCCTGCAACTCGAGCAGCCCTTTGCTCTTGATGGTTATCTTTCCGTTGGACATCGTGATTACGTTGCCGTGCGCGTCCTCTATAACCAGCGCGCCTTTGCTGCCCGCGTCCGGTGTTGAGTCGATAAAACTGATACTGTGACCGTTCACGGATTGAATCCGGCGAAGGCGAACGTGATTCGCCGGCGGTGTGTCTGGTCCATTCCAGAGAAAACCGAGCACATACGGAAATCGCACGTCACCGCGCTCGAACGCGACGACGACCTCGTCTCCGATTTCAGGCATGAAGAACGTTCCGCGGTTCTTTCCTCCCATCGTCGTGGCGATGCGAATCCAATCTGTTTCGTGAGTCTCCTCGTGAGCGTTGAAGCTCACTTTGATTTCGCCGGGTTTTTGCTCGTTAATTTTTGTAACGGTGCCCGTAACAACTCCCTGTATGACACTCATAGCTTTTCCATTCTCCCCGTGAAGTCCGTCGTATAGCCGCCCTCGCCAATCGAATGCGTGGTTCCAGTAACGAGGTACGTTCCGGAGAAGCGAGTGCCGAGACCTCTGATCTCCACTTTTGAACCGGCTCGTAAATCAGGTACGCCGACTGTTTTCCCTTTCGCCTCCACCAGCACCTCGCCGATTTGTCGCAGGCGATTCGTCGCCAGGAGTTTTGCTTCCGCTTCGTTCTGAATCGGTCGATCGATGACGATCTCTACTTTCTTGGTGAGGTCCGGCTCAGTTACGCCAAGGTCGGTCGGTGTGACGATCCCTTTAATTTCATTGCGCTTGACGGTCACCTTGATCGGCTTCTTGGTTTGTGGGTTCCAACCGCGCACGGTCAGCTCGGCGACCTGGTTCGCGCACTGAAGAGTCGGTTGAAAACTCATGAGCGAAACACCCCATTCGAGAATGTAGGTTTTTCGCTTCACATTGCTGGTGGGCCGATAATGAAAGATGACTTCGCGATTTCCGCCTTGCGATGCTTCTTCCATCGTCAGTTCGTATCCGAGGTCCCTGGCTCGCTCCATCAGGAACGCGATCGGAAACTGATTGTTCATTAAGACGTAGGGAATCTTCTCTTCCGTCTTAATGTTGTTCGAGTAGTCTTCATCGTCGAGCTTCAGTTTTAGCTTTGGCGACTTCTTGCGAACTTCGGTCGCGATGCTCTCGACTATCTCCTTCGCAATGTCCGAATCTTTTTTATTGAAGAAGGGTTTGGTTTCCTGTTTCGTTCTGAAGCGGTGAAACAGATTGAGTCCGCGCACGTTCAGCGTTGGCGCGCCGCTTTGCGGAAAGTTCGGCGTCAGGGTGGTGATCTCTCCGATCAACATCGTGCGTAACTCGCTTTTTCCGTTCCGGTAATAACCCATCTGAACTTCAACATCCTTCCACGGATTGAAGGTGTCTTTATCGCTGTACTTGAACGCAGTCTGATCGAACTTTTTAGCTCCCGCGTCCCAGTTGTTTACCGTCATGTCAAACGAGTCGACATTTGTCAGACTATCGGTGTAGGTGACATTCAGGATGTCGTTCATGACGACGCGTTTCAGTTCTTCGTTCTGCACCTTGATAATGAATGAAGGAACGTAGAAGTCCTGATCCTTGTAAATTTCGACTCGCAGTGCGTTCTCTTCGGACATGCATTTTTTGTCTCCTGCGTCATGCTAATGGCGCCGTGGAGCTGAACTTCGTTCTGGTGCGTTCATGCGGGGGAACTTCCAAACTTGTTCCCGGCGCGACTAATCGCGGGTTCTCGAGATTGTTCGCCTCGGCAATCAAGCGCCACTCGCCGGGATCGTCGTACTCCTCCGCGGCGAGATGGCTTAATGTTTTGCCGCGCGCGAGAACGCGCACTTTACGTCTGTCGGCCGAATGCCTGGGGGTTTCCTGTAGCTGTTCCTCGATCGTGAGGTACTCTCGAAATGTGACGTTCAGTTTCGCACGCAACGGAACGCCACTCGGACTAAAGAGATTGAATTCCTCGTTGACGCTTTCCACTAAACACTTCGAAGTCGCTTTCCAGCCGAAAGAAAAAAGCCTGTCTTTCCAGATCAACGAGCAACGTGGTGGAGCATGGGTTTCGCCGTTGACTTTGGTCAGTGCGTAGATTTTGCGAGTTTCCTTGCGAACGTCCTTGACATTGTCGACCATGCCGAATTCCGTCGTGTCAAAGAACAACTCCATCGTGATCTTTTCGTTTTGGCCACGCACAAACTGCAATACCGGTGAATCCAGACCCGGGATCGCGATCTCGGCGATCTGCACACCTCGATTGAGGGTGTAACGCTCCGGATTGAAGAGCACAGGCAGCTTCTCTCCGGTTTCTAGGTTATGAATGATTAACTTCTCGGGTTTCATCTTGATTTATGGATGCGCTTCATAATTGCTGTCGAATACGGACGTGTCTCGTTGCCGTTGGGCCATCCGGTCTTGTTCCTGGCGAAACTGCTGCATCGCCATATCGACAATTCGTTTGACGTCCTCAACGCTGAGAGAGCCGACGCTTTCAGTTACAACCATCTCAGTCTGCACGTCGCCAATCTTCACGTCGGTTTCATTCATCTTTGTGCCCACTCCTTTTGTTACGCCCCCAGTTCCATAAACAGACCTTCGTGTGAGATCTCGAGTGCTTCGATGGCCACCGAACTCTGCGCTGCGTTGAGTGATGGCCCGGTCCACTTCATCGGCACTCCGCGTTTGAATCGCCAGATCTTCGCGGGCAGTCGAGATTCATCCAGCAACACGATTAGGCCGTCCTTTCGTTTTCCGCGTCCGAGGACGAACTCGTTGTGCCAGGACCAGAGGTCGTCGAACAGATAGATAACGCCGTGCTTCAACGTGATATTCGAAAAACTCGCCCTGGTCGGAAACTTCCTCACGTAATCGTTCAGGCCGCCTTCCTTGTATTCAAAAACTTCCACCGATGCTTCGAGACCGGAACATTCTGAAAACCCAGCCACCTTGTAGTTCAGCGCAGATGTGATCAGCGTGCCGAACACGTTCGACGTGTCGAGCAACGTGAGATAGAAGTTGAATACTCCCAGTGGATCGATTCTGATTTTCATATGGTCGCGGCTGTTAACTCGGTGACTACGGCCCCTCCCGGATCCTGTCGAATTTCGAAAATGATGAACTCCATCGGCGCGGCGACTGCGACGCCGACTTCGCAGACAACTTGTCCGGCATCGACCACTGCGGGTGGATTGTTTGTTTCGTCACACTTCACGTAAAAACCTTCCTTGGGTAATGCTCCCTTGAGCCCGCCTTCACGCCAGATCGCTTCGAGAAATACCGAGAGCGAGTGGACCAGCGTGCGGCGCAGTGAGTAATCGTTCGCTTCGAAAACTGTCCACTGCATCGACTTGTAGACTGACTCCTCGATCATCGACATCAATCGACGTGCGTGGATAAATCTCCAGTCGTTGTCGTCTCTCGCCGCGACTGCGCGCGCTCCCCAAACGCGAATGCCGCGACCACTGAACGGTCGAATGGCGTTAACGTCGTGCGGGTTCAACTCCTCTTGTTGCAGCGCAGTGACTTCGTCAACAACGTCGGTGACGAATTCCAAAGCGACGTTCGCCGGCGGACGATGCACGCCAAAACGGTTGTCGATTTGCGCGTAAACTCCCGCGACGTGACCGCTTGGTGGAACGGCTCGCGCCAACCCACTCGCGTCTAGTGAATCCGGCACTTTTAGCCAGGGATAGTAGAGAGCCGCGAACCGCGTTCTGAACAAATACCTCCACGTCACAATTTCTGTTGGTTGGCGGATACGCTGCGGGCTGTCGAGGATAGCGACGCGGTCTCGCAGTCGTTCGCACTGATCGATCATCGTTTGATAAAGATTGATGACCTTGGAATCGTCGAAACCTTGTGGAATCGCGGTGGGATCGTCAGCGATCGTATCCGGCGCAGGAGGTTTTGGCGGCGGTTCGCACGGCCGTCGCTGAGGCACTGGTTCCGGTTTTCGCGGTTCCGATTGCAGCACAACATCCGGCATACACAGGATGGAGACCTCATCAATCTCCTCCAGTAGCCTCAGCCCGCGAATGTCATTTTCGGCGCCCGTGAAATCTGTTTGGTTAACGCCGGTGACGCCGTCGCGTCCTCCCTGCAAGTAGACCGGACCGGCGCTGAATGGACCACGAGATGATCCACTCGTCAAGACTTGAAGCGAAGTAAGTTTCGTTTGCGGTGCGATGACCTTGATGAAATTCAACTCTCCATTGATCACATCAAATGCGTAGTATGGATTTCTGCCTTGTCTTTTAGGGGTGGTTTCGCTTAGCGATAGACGTTTGAACAACTGTGCTTCTTTGGGCAGCGATGAATCTGGTCCGGCATCGACTGTTACGCGCAGCGAGAACTCGTTACCCGTAATCGAGTCCTGCAATGGCTTCAATTCAAGTTTGATCCGGTTTCCCCAATTACCGGCGCTTGTTGCCCTGATTATCAGCGCGGGTGAATAGCGATAGACGCCGGCGCCGGCCGCCAACCGCGTGGTGGTCTTGGCCCCGAGCGTAATCGTGGTGTTTGCTGCGCCGATAACCATCGCAAATTCGGTGAACCCGGAATCTCGAATCGCGACCAGATCGCCATCGCCTAATCGTTCAGTACCGGTGTAAGTGACTGTTAAGTCCGTCTTTCCTTTATCGACGTCGGACGACAATGAACCCACGCGCATGGGTTCCTCTCCGTTCGGTATGACCATCGAAGCCACGCGTGGTCGCGACAACGGATCCGAATGATTCGTCGCCGCAACCCGAACCACGTGACAGGTTGTGCCCCCGTTTTCGAAGAACGCGCGCACTGCGTATGCCAAATAGCCGTAAGGAATGAAGCCGCCGAAGACCGCGGTGAATTCCTTCCAGCTCGTCAACCTGATCGCCAGCTCATCGGCGCGAAAGTCTCTGTCGGCCGGCTTTAGTTCGGGCAAACGTAATGGACCGCGCTCAGCGAACCCGACGAAGCCCGCCACGTCGGTACGGACCAGCCGAATGTCTTTCTGTTCGGCTGGTTTCGGCCGGAGGTAGGTGCCGGGCGTTAGGTAGGCGGACATGATGTGCCTCGTCGAAGTAGCCGGCCGTACCGGGTGGATTAGGCGAGCTCCAGGCCTTCATGCGCGATCTCGAGTGTTTCAACAGCAACCTCGCTCGTCTTCGCATTCAATGCCGGGCCTTCCCACTTGCTGGGCCAGCCCTCGCGGAAATTCCAACGCAGTGCTTCATTGCGCGCTTCGTCCAGCAACACGATCGACCCGCTGTTTCGCTGAGTCTTTCCGTCGATTACCTTCTTGCGCCAGGCCCACAGTGACTTGTCTTTGGTCCAACCTCGCTTGAGCACAATGTTGTTGTACTTCATAAGGCCGGGAAGTTTTCGTGTGGTCCCGTTTTGCTCGGCGCCTTCGCGGTACTCGATGACGTTGGTATCGGTCGTGAGGCCGCTGGCCTCGCTGAACCCGCCTTTCACCACGCCGTCGATCTCGATGAGAAAATTAAACTGGCCGTAGGGATCATTGCGTTTGCCGTCTGGCATATTCAGTCCTCCGATCCGTTAGGTTCACTTAAGAGTATTTACACTTCCGCCACGTCCGAACCGCCGGTCCACTGACCAATACGGAAGATGACAAACTCAGCCGGCTTCACCGGCGCGATACCAATCAACATGATCAGCCTGCCGTTATCGATATCAGCTTGTGTCATGGTCGTGCGATCGCATTTCACGAAGTAAGCTTCTTCTTTGCTGCGGCCCTGGAGCATTCCGTCCATCCACAGGCGAGTGAGAAAGTCGCCTACACTTCGGCGCACTCGTGCCCAAAGAGGCTCGTCATTTGGTTCGAACACGACCCACTGAGTGGCTTCCTCGATTGACTCTTCGACGAAGATGAATAATCTGCGAACGTTCACATACTTCCAATCCGGATCCGTCGTAACTGTTCGGGCTCCCCAAACGAGATTCCCGCGCCCAGGGAAGTAGCGCAGGACGTTTACGCCTCGCGGATTGAGCACGTCCTGCTCACCTTTTGTTACCTGAACTTGAAAGCTGCGGGTTGGATCCGCGGGATCGAGGAATAACCCGCGAATCACTTCATTGGCTGGTGCTTTGTGAACACCACGGGTGACGTCGGTGCGCGCATAGATACCCGCGATATGACCACCAGGAGGTATCAGCTTGTCAGTTCCATTTGCTGCATTCCTGATTCTTAGCCACGGGTAGTAATAGGCTGCGTATTTCGAACTTCTTGGAGGGAAGTGACCGGCCGGAGCTTTTACACTTCCGTCTGACTGGAGGATCGCAAACCTGTCCAAAAGATTTTCACATTGGTTGATGAGATCGTCGGTGATACCGGCAAGCGGGGCAGTGAATTCATCCGGGCAACAAAGGATTGCAATCTCGTCAATCTTTTCGAAAGCTCTCAGCGCCGCCCTCGCATCGTCGAGGTTCAGAGTCGCACCATCAGCACCACCCTGCAGAAATGGAATAGTACTCGGAGTAACAAGTGCAACCGTGTTCTCGACACCGTTATTTGGTGGTCTCGCACCGCCTGTTCCTTCAACTGTTATGATTGTGGATAAGCCGTTTATCTGACGCTTGTAGAAACTGCTTGCATTGGGGTTCACTGAGACGTTGTCGAACACTTCGAGTAGCGTAGGCTCCCGACGATTTGCCACATTCGCGGGCAAACGACTCCCCGGATGTGTCGGATCGACTGTAAGGTTGGCGTTACTCACGGGAGGCAGCGTGGCGAAGTACATCACGGTCAACTTGAAAAGATTTGCGTCGTTGTTGCCGGCGTTGGTGATTTTGATTGCGATCCGATCCCCCCATAAACCGGTTCCAATTGCCGAAACAGTCATGCCGCCAAATGTAGCTGTAGAAGCAGCGGGCGCCGTGGTCGGTGCGGGCGTTCGTGTGGGGTCGATTCGCACGCGATTCACAAAGCAACGTTTCCCGCCGTTCTGAAAGAATCCTTCTACCGCATGGGCGAGATAGAAGTTGTCCACATAGCCGCCAAATGAGCGCGTATATTCACCAAAGCTGGTGATCAGCACCGGATCGTTTGGACCACGTTCTGCGAGCCCGAGAAACCCAACCGTGCTGGTGGCCACACCTTCGATCGGTTTATTCCCCGTATCTACTTCTTCAACGTAAACACCTGGTGATAAATACTCTGGCATGTCGGTCTCCTTTTTCGGCTATGGTGCCATCACGATGTTTTGGGTCACTGTCATTCCTCGTCGAACGGTGACTGGTTGATCCTCGTCCGGATGAAGCACGTGCGAAGCGCGAATTGTGATCGGCTCGTCAGCGCCTTTCACGCTCTTGAAGAACAGCACGTAATAACCATCCGCGCCGGTGCGATACTCAAGACCATCATTGATATCGAAGCGTCGCACGCGCGCATTACCAAGCGGATTGTTGTTGGCCAACACGCGACCACGCACCAGCGAAGAGCCGGTGGGAAACGGATACTTGGTTGTTGGTTGTAACGTCGCGCGTGCGCGTTGATCGCGAAATGCAAGGGGCTGTGTCGGATCGTTTAGCGGCTTCGTTTGATTCGCGAGCAACAGATCGGGATAAGCAGGCCAGCGATCATTTGCCGGCGGGATGACAATCGGTATATCGACACCGAAGTAGTACGGTGGCTCACTGAGGTAATAAGGCGGCTCGTCCTCCTGCGGTATTCGCGCGTCATCCGCTTTGCCTTCTCGATTACTGCGTACCTGTAATGTGTAGGCGGCGGCGGGCAAATCGTAGAAGAAGAACGATGCTTGTCCGGCCTGCGGCGCGGGCACGAATGGCGGCTCAAACGGCTGGTTCGCAATTCTGACCGAGATCTTGCCGGCCAGTTGGTTCGTCTCTGTGAATCTATCTAAAAGCATAAGAGCGAAGACAAGCTTCTGTTCCCTGACATCTGGATTTAGTGTCTTCAGTTGGGCCATCTGATCTCATGGACCGGCTTCGCCGTAAGTTGAACTCCTCTCCAACACAGGTTGGAGATACTGTTCGCGAGTGGAGTCGACGATCGCGACTCTGACGACGTAACAGACCGATAACCGGTAGCTGAGCTCCAACGCCTGCCAAACACGCGCTGTTTCGTCGAGAGTCACCGGATTCAGAATCGCCCTCAGCGGCTCATTCGCAGTTGCGAGCGAACCAACAAGATCCGAGCCTTCCAGGATCGCGCGGTCGTAAAGCACCTGCATGACCTTTCCCAGCACGATCTGCTGGTCGCGAGGTTCTCCGACGAGCGGCGTAATCAAATAAAAAAGATCTAAAGTGAGTGGCGCCTTGCGTAACTGAGCGCCATTTCCGAAAGCGGGATACTGGTTTTTCGTATACGCGTCCTCCACCACTCGGTAGAGATAGATCGAGAGCCGGACAGAAACATCGTTAGCGAGATCGGCGGGCGACTTCAGAGAGATCTTGTTTTCGGTATCGATCAAAGCATTGACGACAGGGTCAAGCTGGATCTCCTGCCAAAGAACGCCCGCCAACGATTCACCAACTTCTGCCAGAGCTGTGTAACTGCTCATCGCAATTTGCCTACGAACTTATTTGGCCGCCTGCGACTTCTTTTGCTGCTGCTCCGGCGGTTCGTCGCAGGTAGCCATAATCTTCAGGATGTTCTCTCTTCTCTTCTCCTTTAATTGGTCCAGTTCCGACTGTTCGGTGGCGAGCGCACTCGTGGCCTGTGACAACTCCGACTCGCGGTTTCGCAATGTCTGGTTGGCCTTGTCGCGTTCGGTCAGCGTGGTCAGCAGGTAATACTTGAGCTCATGCTTGCTGACGATCTTGATGCTCTGGAGTACTCGTTGCAGTTCGAGAGCGAGGAAATACATGCTGGCTGCATGACTTTGCTCGTCTTCTTTTTCGATCTGAGTCTTGAGTTCACTGATCTCTTGTAATTTCTTCTCGTTGTTGGTTTGCAGGTCGCGCCAGTACGCGTAATGTTCGTCTTTCTTCTTCTTGTCATCCTGCGCCTGCTTGACGAGATCTTCTGCTGCCTTCTTTTTGGCTTTGAGTTGCTCGACGGCCGCAGCCTTGTCGGAGATTTGCCGGTCGTATTGCGCGATCTTTTGATCGATTTCAGGTTTCTTTTTTTCGATGGCGCACAGGATCATGCGCATCTTCGTGTCGGAATAGGTATGCGCATCCTTGTGGCCTTTGATCAGATTTGGGAGCGCCTGCTCGTAGGCGGTGAGTATCTGCTCCAGTTCCTGGCCCACCTGTTCGGACGCGGTGACGTCCTCAGTCAGCTTTTGCTCCAGATCGGTGTAACGGTCCTTCTCGGCTTTCGCGTGCGCGAGCTCCTTCTTCAGTTTATTTAGGCGTTCCTGTGGATCGGGACCCTGCGGATACTGTTTTTGATAACCGCCCGTTGGGTAGCCCTGACCCGGAGGTGTTGGGTAGCCCTGACCTGGAGGTGTTGGGTAGCCCTGACCCGGAGGTGTTGGGTAGCCCTGACCCGGAGGTGTTGGGTAGCCCTGACCCGGAGGTGTTGGGTAGCCCTGACCCGGAGGTGTTGGGTAGCCCTGACCTGGCGGCGTTGGATAACCCTGACCCGGAGGTGTTGGATAACCCTGGCCCGGAGGTGTTGGATAACCCTGGCCCGGAGGTGTTGGATAACCCTGGCCCGGAGGTGTTGGATAACCCTGGCCCGGAGGTGTTGGATAACCCTGGCCCGGAGGCGTCGGATAGCCCTCACCTGGCGGAGTTGGGTAGCCCTGACCTGGCGGAGTTGGATATTCCTGGGGTGGCTGTTCGCCAGTTGGATATTCCGGTGGCGGCGGATAGCCGGCGGGTGGCTCTTCCGGGCGTGGTGGCGGATAACCTTGACCTGACGGTGGCGGGTATCCGGTAGACGGTGGCGGGTATCCCGTAGACGGCGGATAACCACCGGTCGGCGGCTGTTCGCCCGTCGGCGGCGGCGGATAACCCTGCGGTGGTGGCGGATAACCTGGGGGCGGAGATGTGTATCCCGGCGGCGGCGTAGGATAACCCGTGGGAGGTTCTGGGCTCGGCGGCATCGGATAGCCCTGCGGCTGCTCGCCCGTAGGCTGTTGCGGATACTCAGCCGGCGGATATCCCGGCGGCTGACTCTGGTAGCCGGAAGGCGGCGTCTGCCAATAACCCGGAGGTTGCTGGGGTTCGCTCGGCTGGGAATAATCCGAATGCCCGTGGTGCCCGCATTTTTCGCCCGAGCCCTCACCTGAAGGATGCGGGTCGTATTCGTTGGTCTTGTTATCGGCCATTGTGATCTCCGTCTCTCTTACAAATCGCCGTGATCGGGAGCGTGCTGTAGCACTGTGGAGTTAGCTCTCTCTTCGATCAGCGCTGCGATTCGCCGTTGTCTTCTTGGATTGATCCGGTAGTGATGCTGCAAGTCGGAGCCTCGGTGTTTGAGGATCAACTTCTCGGCCACCAGGTTGTCAACTACTCTCTTGATCTCTGCGGTGCGCGTTCGAATCTGATGGTCCAGTAGCCACCACTCGATAATTCCTGGCAGCGTGTCTTGCGCTTTGGGGTTTCGCGCGAGATACCCGAGTATGGCTCGAGCAATCTCTTCCGTTTGGAGCAGGCACATCGCTGCCTTTCGAGAACCTTTTTCAATTTCAGACTTCGTGATAGTGCAAGTCTCGAACCGGACCAGCAATCGGTGGGTTTTTACCTGCCGCTCGCGACGCGTCAGGACATATTTGTCCTAGCCTGCGGCGGCATGAGTGGAAGAACAAGATACTTTACTCAGGAAAGACGCCGGACAATTTTGTCCTACTGTAAGCCGGCGAAAGTCCAGGCTCAGAAGAGACAGAAAACGCGCATTGAAAGCTGAAAATAAGAGTTGGAAACTTGAATAGCAGATCGATTAGAGGGAGCCGTTAGGCTTGAACCGTTGCACGTCGATGTGGTGTCTTCGAATCAACTGCCAGAAGGCGCGGCGGTTTTTTTGTGCGGCCTGGGCTGCGCGAGTGATGTTGCCCTCGTGAGCTGCGAGTAAACCCTGAATATACGTCTTCTCGAATTTTTCGATTAAGCTTGCCTTCGCGCAGCGCAACGATTGTGGTTTTTCTTGCGCTTCAGTATTGGGCAGCACGAGATCGCCGCGTTGAATCGTTTTTTCCTGCGCTAAGACTGCGGCACGTTCCACGACGTGTTCGAGTTCTCGAACATTTCCGGGCCACGTATAGACCAGCAACGCTTGCATCGCCTCTGTTGAGAACCCTTCAAGATCTTTCCCAAACTCAGTCGCATAACGACGCAGAAAGTGTTTCGCAAGAGCCGGTATGTCGTCGGTCCGCTGTCGTAGCGGCGGCAGTTCGATTGGCACGATGTTCAAGCGATAAAACAGATCTTCACGCAAGCGTCCGATCTTGACTGCATGCTCAAGATTACTATTTGCCGCGGCTATGACACGCACGTCCGCGTGACGGATGCGCGTAGAGCCCAATGGTCTAAACTCCTTCTCCTGTAGAAAGCGAAGCACCTTAACCTGCGCCAGCAACGGCAGCGAGTCGACCTCGTCGAGAAAGAGGGTGCCGCCTTCAGCGTCTTCGATCAGTCCGCGGCTGGCATTGGCCGCGCCGGTAAACGCGCCACGCGCATGGCCAAAGAGTTCGTTTTCAACGAGATCCACAGGGACAGCGCCGCAGTTGATCGGAACGAAGGGCTTGGTCGATCGTGGACTAAGGTAGTGGATCGCGCGTGCGCAGAGTTCCTTACCCGTCCCTGTTTCGCCAAGGATTAGAACCTGCGTGTTGAACTTCGCCACCTGCGGAATCTTTTGCATCTGATTGACAAAGATCGGACTCTCGCCAACCATTTGTTTTAACCCGAGACGGGTTTTAATTGTTTCAACCAGGGTGTCTTCCGGTTTCGCACGCTCGAGTAACCGGTTAACACGCGGCAGAATGTCGATAGCTCGAAAAGGTGGAACGAAGAATTCATCAACCCCGCTGTGGAGCAGCTCCATCACGCAATCCGGTTCCTCCACCTCGAGCACGATGATCGTTTGTGCGCGCGGGAATTCCTGTTTCAGAAATTGGAGAACTGAAATTGCCTGAGGCTGTAGTGACGCCGGCAAGACAATGACGAACAACTCGTTCGCTTTGGACCGTGAGCTCCCATTCTTCGCCAGGCCGTCGATCACACCAGTTTCAGAAATAGTGCATGCGACCCGCTTGACGGCCGCAGTCTGTATGAGTATCGGAACCAACGACGCAGTACTGCCGCACGTGTGAGTAAAATCCAGTAATCTAATTTCTGGCGGGCGCATGGGGCTATTGCGTCAATTCCGACTCGCCACTTAGCCATTCATGAGGAGTCTCGGTCTGAGTTTGTGTGGGCGGCTCTGAAGTTACATAGAGCTGCGCTTATCTATACGTAATGAGATTGATGTGATCGAATCTCAGGATGTCATCGGCCTCTGATTTTTCTGTCCAACTCTTAATTATCGGAACGACAGTGACGTGTATATCTGTCCGTTGGTTGACGGCCTTTCTGATTGCTGCTGTAGCTATTACAACTTTCTTCATCGGGATTAACGGGTGCGAGAGCCGCGGGTCAAAGCTGTCTTCGCGCTTTTCATGCACGTCGCAGTGACCGGGGTCGCCAAAACACCCTCCATGGCCAAAAACGTTGAAGCAGCCGGCAAAACCATAAGCCTCCGTCGGTGGTGTGTTCATGTTCGCATTTGGGTTGTTCACAAAGACACGCGCTTCAAACGATGGTCCGGCGTGGTCCACATCAATGAACTCGAGATCCGCGCGTACAAATTGTTCCGGTACAGTCGAAACCGGTAGCGGCGTCGTTGATTGAAAGACCTTTCCCTGAGCGTACATGCTCTGGGGCGTGCGTGACTGGGGTTGCGGATTGTTCGGTATGTTCTGAGACATTGTTGTTGTTACGACTCCCTTCAGCGGATCGCTACTTTAGAGATCGCGTATTCGTAGCCAAGCGCGTTGACGTTCAATACGTCTTCGACGGTTAACGAGAACGGTTGGAGCACGACGGGCAACAATTCCGGCGAGATGTTGTTGACGCCTTGTCGCAACTGCCACATGTACCAGATGCGATCGATCGTGCAGTGATGAGACCAGAAGAGAGGATCCCAGGCGGCCGTACCGAGGTTTCCCATATCGCCGCCAACGCTACCATTGTTGCCGCCGGCCCATCCGTGAACGTAGTCATGAATGTCCTCGAGCTGAATCGAAAAGTCTCTGAATTGACTGAGATCCAGCAAGCTGTTTACCAGCGCAGCCGAAGGAAGCCATCGCGGATCTCCAGGAAAGCGTCGCGTCCAGCGCCAGATAGGCGGATTTGCGGCGGGAGCATAAATCGCTGCTCGAGACAGTGGATTGAATCGACCGTCCACCGCCGGCTCCGCCAAGGCTGCTGGAACGCCGATAGTGTGTGATGTCGCCGACGTCCAGTCCCACCACGGCAGACCAATCTTCGGATCCGGGCCTGCCTGGTCGCGTAACGCTTTTTCAAAGTAGAGCAGGTAGGCGCGATGCCATGGCAGAAACAGCCTCAGATTTTGCAGGGTGCGAATCGATCGATCGTGGTGATTGCAATACCAGTTTGGTATGCCATGCAGGCCGGCAAAATAGTTATACCCGCGGTTGTCCCAGATGGATTGCAACCTTAGATAAGCGTCGCGTAATACCTGTAACTCCGCTGGTGTAAGACTTTCTATGTTTTTCCTAACTGTCAGACTAGCCATCTAAGACCTCCGAAGAAGTGTGGGACACAGAAGCGCAGCTATGGGGAATCTCTCTCCTGTTAGCTACTTCTAATGGAAAACAGCCACAAATGATGTCACTCGCTCTGGCCGGACGGAGTTTCGCGCCCCATAGCGTGGCGCCAAACAGGGCTGCGGCACTCAAATACGCACCCGAATCCAGTCCCAGGCGAAACTTACAGACGTAAAGCGCAATTGCCGCAACCATTCCCAGGAGCAAAGGACGGTAATCACGAGAGCGATGCGCGTTCCAAAGTAGTAGTCCTAATGGCACAAGGGAAAACGCAATCGTCAATGAACGCAGCCATCCTGAGCTGATGGGCCAGCTAAGGCCCACAGCGCTTACCAAAGCGATCCAGCAGACCGGACACTTCGGCATGATCGCCAGCAGCAGAGTCGATGCAACTGAAAAGCCAATGCTCGTCGATGAACGAGTCATGGGTAACCTGCAAGAGAGAAGAATTTATATTTTGCCCAGTCGTTCGTGTGCGAGGTTCGCAGGCAAATTGACGACCATTAATCGCGTCGAGAGTAAAACCCGTATTTTTGGAGTGCGCACATTAGCGCTGCGTTGTGCAGGAGTCAATGGCAATTCCAGAAGATCACAATCTTGTGAGATTTGATCGTACGTTAGTGAAGATTACTTGCGTCCGGTCTGGCGTGGCTGCACCAACCGAGCGGTGTTTGCGTCTACACTGACTTCTTGAAACTGTCCTGGGCCCCGAGTGACCGGCTCATCGAGCCGCACAAGTAACTGCCCATCCCCCATGCCAATCACAACTCCGGTATAAGTTCTGCTGGGATCGATCAGGATATAGCTCTGGGTGTCTCCTTTAATCTCCACCCTGTCGCCAATCCGAAACTGTTCCATCGCAACTCCCTTCAACATTGCACTAGCACCGATTCCTATATTAGTCATAACAAAAGGTGTGCCAATTGGATATTTTCGAGAAATTTGTTTTTAACACAGCACTTACATCAAATTCTTCGGCACGCGGTCAGTACACGAAGCAAGCCATGCCGGATCCAGTGACGCTCCTCGTTGGATTTCGGAACAGTTGGGGGAGTAATTTCGGCTAACGTAACGCCGAAAACTCAGGGCTTTGTGGCGCACTCCACACGGCGGTTGACCCACTTCAGGTGAGAACCGATCAATTCTTAAACTTGCAGATTTCTCTTCGACTGTCAGGGTAAACTCAATCGTACCGACAAAAGGCCCGGTGCGTCTAATTGCTTATGTGATTCATGCGGTTGACGAAGGAAACGCAGTCACCCTGGTTTTTGAAGATTAGGTTGGTGAAGATCCCCCAACCGCCGTTCTTACACTGATCTAGGTTGGTTGGTCCTTGCGTCGGAACCTGATGACCCAACGGGCACGGTGGCGACCACGGTATTGGTTGCCGTGTCTGTCACGGAGACGCTTCGGTCGATGCACTGGTTTTGCCTTCTGTAGGACTTAACATTGGATACTCCCTTCGGACGTGAGCCTAAGAAGAGAGGTCTTATTAGCCGAACGCGAGGATTGAGCCTCCATCAACTAACGCGGATTTTCGTCCCGGACTCCCTCACGACCTTGAGGCACTGATATAAGCTACCCGATTCGCAGTTCTCCAGTGGCTGATGGAAACGGTGTTCGCCAACACTGCCATTACCCTCGCACCACGCTGCGACTTCTTCATTGGATCAGGTTTTTGTAAACTGAACAGACCTATCACTTTGGGAGAACATATTGCGTGAATATTGAAACTGACTCGACGGAGACTTCTCCAGAAACCTCTGGTGGTCCTTCAAATTTTATTAGAGACATCATTATCGAGGACCTCAAGACCGGTAAACACGAGGGGCGCGTGCAAACCCGATTTCCTCCGGAACCAAACGGCTACTTACATATCGGCCACGCCAAAGCCATTTGCCTCGACTTCGGATTAGCTGCGGAGTTTGGCGGCAAGTGCAATTTGCGTTTCGACGACACTAATCCTTCCAAAGAAGAAACTGAGTACGTCGAAGCGATCATGCACGACGTGCAGTGGCTCGGTTTCCAATGGGACGGACTCTTCTATGCCTCTGATTATTTTCAACAACTCTACGAATGGGCCATTCAGTTGATTAAGGATATGAAAGCCTACGTCTGCGATCTTTCCGCTGATGAGATTCGAGAGTATCGCGGCACGCTAACCGAGCCTGGCGTGGAAAGTCCTTTTCGCAACCGTTCTGTTGAAGAGAATCTCGATCTGTTTGAGCGCATGAAGAACGGAGAGTTTCCGGATGGTTCGCGCACGCTGCGTGCGAAGATCGATATGAGTTCTCCGAACCTTAATTTCCGTGACCCGGTGATGTATCGAATTCTGCACATGGCCCACCATCGCACCGGGAGTCAGTGGTGTATTTACCCGATGTACGATTACGCACACGGGCAGTCGGATTCAATCGAGGGCGTAACGCATTCGATGTGTACTCTGGAGTTCGACAACAATCGTCCTCTTTACAACTGGTTCATCGAACAGCTTGGCATATTTCCTTCGCGGCAATACGAATTTGACCGGTTAGCGCTCACCCACACTCTGCTTAGTAAGCGCAAACTGTTGAAGTTGGTTGAGGAAGGACATGTCGAAGGTTGGGATGATCCGCGTATGCCGACGCTCTCTGGTATGCGCCGTCGCGGTTACACGTCCACGGCTATCCGCAACTTTATTGCGAGTGTGGGAGTCTCCAAGACGAACGGCATTACCCAGTTACAACAACTCGAATACTTCCTGCGTCAACATTTGAATCAGATTGTTCCGCGGGTAATGTGTGTGCAAAAACCGTTGCGCGTGGTTATCGAAAACTATCCCGACGGCCACGTCGAAGAAATGGATGCTGTCAACAACCCGGAAGATAGTTCTGCCGGATCCAGAAAGGTCCCTTTTTCGAAGACGCTTTTCATTGAAGAAGATGATTTTCGTGAAGACCCGCCGAAGCAGTTTTACCGGCTCGCGCCTGGTCGCGAGGTGCGTTTGCGCTATGCGTACTTAATCACTTGCAAGGAAGTCATTAAAGATAGCAGCGGCAAGATAGTAGAACTTCGTTGCACTTATGATCCGGCAACACGCGGCGGTAATACGCCCGACGGTCGAAAGGTCAAGTCGACTATTCACTGGGTCTCAGCGGATCACGCTTTACCGGCGGAGGTTCGTCTTTACGACAACCTTTTTTCTAAAGAAGATCCCAACGACGTTGAAGAGGGACACGATTTTACGGAGAATCTGAATCCTGATTCATTGCAGGTGTTGCGTGACTGCATGATTGAGCCAAGTATGCGAGACGCGGAGCCTGGGACGAAGTATCAGTTCGAACGCCTTGGTTATTACTGCGTTGACCGCATTTCGGGAAACACATTGGTTTTCAATCGGACCATCGGTCTCCGCGATACGTGGGCCAAGATCGAAAAACGCGCAACGCACAATTGATGTTTTGGATCGTATATAAGTTATGACTCGTTCTGTACCAGATATAGCCGGACTTTGGGCAAGTTGCGCCCAACTAGGCTTCGCTCTTGACGTCACCTCCGGGCGTGCTCGAGCGATGATAATCGCCGGAGTCGGACTGATCAGTTTGATCATCGGTGGATTGGCTCTGGCTCGCTCCGGCAGCGGGCGAGGCACGGCTATTGTGGCCCTGGTACTTGGGCTGATCGGTGTGGTTCTCAGCGCAGTGCATCTTGGGGGCTCAACAGGTTTCGGTACCGGTGGTGGACGAGCCGGAGCGATCGTCGGTCTAGTGTTGGCCCTGATCGGCACAACCCTCGGTGGAGTGGCTCTGGCGCGCTCTCGTCGTGCCGACAGCACCGAATGACGCGGCGTTATGCTTACCTTGATCGATCGCGAATTCACGGTGAACGTATCGCGGGACAGAGCTTGGGATTATTTAGCCCGCCTTGATCTATGGCCCACCTGGGCGCCTCACATCAAATACATTGCAACGCGTCCCGAACAGGAACTCGGGCCAAACTCTTCGGGCGTGATACACCTCGCCAATGGCATGAAGTCAACATTCCAGATGACGGAGTTCAATCCGTACCACAATTGGAAATGGTTTGGACCATTTCTATGGCTTACCGTTCACTACGATCATCGATTTGAATCCGTGAGTAGCAACCAGACCAGAGTTAGGTTTGTTTTAGACGCAAGCGGTTTTGGGGTTCGTTTCTTCGGCCGGATCTTCGCCGGGATCTACAGTCGTAACCTGGAACAATCAATTCCTCTCCTCGTCCAGGCAATGGAAGAGTCGGATCTCACATAGCCTTTCCCGCCAAAAGTTCGCCCGCAAGTTTCGGATAGAAACAACAGGCCAGCTTCACCTAGACTGGCCACAATTTAGCGATACGGAGATACCTGTGATGCGATTAGACTTTCAATTTGTAGCCTTACCAACTGAGAACTTCTCATATCTGTTCTCAATGAACGACGCGGAACTGAAATCGAGCGGAGCGAAGCGCATGATTGTTGATTCCCATCCGGGCTACCCGTGCAGAATCAGTCTCGAGGATGCACCGGTCGGGGAACGCGTGATTCTCACAGCCTTTCGACATCACGATGTGAGTTCTCCGTATCAGTCGACCGGACCGATCTTCGTCCGTGAGAACGCGCATACGGCGAAGCCTGACGTTAACGAGATACCGGTCATGTTTCATCATCGCCTGCTGTCCGTCCGAGCTTACGACGCGGTCGCCATTATGAAGAACGCGAGAGTTGTCGAAGGCAGAGTTCTGGAAGAAACGATTAGAGACTTGTTCACAAAAGATTCCATTTCATACCTGCAGATACACAACGCCGGACCCGGCTGCTTCAACTGCACTGTGCAACGCGCATAAACAATCAACGGAACGAACTACGGCTTAGTTTTGGGTATCTTCTGAATCATCGACGAGCAGAACTGCCAGTTGGTCCAAGGGCGTGATGCGGGTAACAACCGGTGTAGGCCGTGTCTGTTGCTCCATACTCGATGGAAGTTCAATTGTGAATTTGGCGCCCTTGCCTGGTCCGTCGGAGGTGATCGTTCCTTGATGCAGATTAATCAGTTGCTGGACGACCGCAAGGCCGAATCCCATTCCAGCTTGAACGCGACTCGCGGCGGTATTCGCTTGACGAAACATTTCAAACACGTGAGGCAGAAAAACAGAGATCGCGTGCCGACGTCTCAAAAGGTACTTCGGCTTCGTACTCAACCTGCTCGCCACCAAGGACTCTTTCGATAAAAGGCATGACCGTCTTCAAGCCTTCGTGGCCCATGAATTCGACGATCGGCTTTCCTGCTATGTCCTGAGTTTCATGGCCCAGCATGCGCATAGGTTAGACGGACATTGTCTGCTCGATATCGTACACGAAACTCGTCAGATAGCTTGCAAACATCTTCTTAAGGGTTTATTAGTGGCGCACGTTGCTTGGCGCTCAAACTTCGGAGGTTGATATGAGAATCCGTTTGTCTCTGGCCCTCTTCATTCTTTGCTGTTTCCTGGTAACGACAGTTCCCGCCCAAAACTCCGATGATCCGCTGACGAAAAAAGTCGATCAGTTGTTTGCGACGTGGGACAAACCTGAATCACCGGGTGCCGCAGTTGCCGTAATCAAGGATGGCGCCGTGGTCTATAAACGCGGTTACGGGAGCGCAAACCTGGAATACAACGTTCCGATCACACCCCAAACCGTGTTTCATGTGGCTTCGGTGTCGAAGCAGTTTACCGCCTTCGCCATAACGCTGCTGGCAAACCAGGGAAAACTCTCGCTCGACGACGATATTCGCAAGCACCTGCCGGAAGTGCCGGACTTCAGCAAAAAGATCACGATTCGCCAACTCATCCACCATACGAGCGGACTGCGCGATCAATGGACGTTGCTGGGCATGGCCGGATGGCGTCTCGACGATGTGATCACCAAGGAGCACATCCTGAAGATGGTGCGGCATCAGAAAGAGCTGAACTTTGATCCGGGTGCGGAGAACCTCTATTCAAATACTGGTTACACCTTGCTGGCCGTGATTGTTGAAAGAGTAAGCGGCCAGTCGTTTCGCGAGTACACCGAGGCAAATATCTTCAAACCTCTCGGAATGACAAATACCCACTTTCATGACGACCACGAACGAATCGTCAAGAACCGGGCTTACTCATACACGTCCGCCGGCGCGGGCGGAGGGTTTAAAGCTGCGCCCCTGAATTACGCAAACGTCGGGGCGACCAGTCTGTTTACTACAGCCGAGGATCTGGCGCGCTGGGTCATCAATTACGAGGACAAGAAAGTCGGCGGCGCGGACGTAATCAAACAGATGCATGAGATAGGTGTAGTGACCAGCGGTAAAGCTACTGGCTATGCGTTCGGGTTAGGCATTGGTCCATACCGCGGGTTGAACACTGTCGGACATGCAGGCGGCGACGCTGCTTATCGAAGCTTTGCCTTCTGGTTTCCCGAACAGCGGTTTGGCGTAGTGGTGTTGAGCAATTTCGGTTCGCTTAATCCTCAACAGATGGCGATGCGGATAGCGGACCTTTATCTCGCCGATAAGCTGTCGCCCGAGCCACCCAAACCAGCGACCGCCGAACGAACGTCGGTAAAAGTTGATCCGGCGATCCTGGAATCGTACGCCGGACGTTATCTACTCGACGGAAGAACGCTCGTATTAATAACTAAAGAAGGCGACAAGTTGATGGGCCAACCCGGAAACGCGCCAAAGGCGGAAATGATTCCGCAATCTGAAACTACATTTTTCGTTAAGGAGGCGAACTCTGAGGTAACGTTCGAACGAGACGAAAAAGGTAACGTCGTCCGATTCGCGATGAAGAGTGGAACCCAAAGCCAATCAGCGAAACGGTTGGTCGCGCCCGCAGTCGCGGCTCAGCTAACCCAGTTTGCGGGTGAGTATTATAGTCCTGAACTCGGCACCAGCTACACGATGGTTCTAAAGGATGGAAAACTCATCGCTCAACACCGGCGTCACGATGACATTTCGTTAACTGAACTCGACGGCGATCTCTTTTCAGGTAATCGATGGTTTTTCCAGACGGTCCAGTTCACGCGTGACGATGAAAAACGCATTACCGGATTTCGCTTGACCTCAGGCCGCGTTCGGAATTTGCGCTTTGACAAGCAGTGATAATCACAATACTGATCAGCTTGCTTTGGTTCATCGCTTTTGTTTGGCTCGTTGTTGTGGTCGTCACGCTTCGCGGTGTATCTCGCCAAAAGTCTCTCTCAGCAACGGACAACCTGCGTCTCACGGCCAGTGATGCGCCGCTCGTATCGATTTTAGTTCCGGCTCGTAATGAACAGGATCGCGTGCTGGAGGAATGCATTCGATCAATTCTTGCTCAAGACTATGGAAGGTTCGAAGTCATCGCCGTTAATGATCGTTCGACTGACTCGACGGGGGCGATTTTGGAAAAACTCGCTCAAGGAGATGAACGCCTTCGTGCGATTGAAGGCGACGAGCTGCCGCCCGCATGGCTCGGCAAACCGTACGCGATGCAGCAGGCGCTAGGGCGTGGTATATGCGATGTTGTTTGACTCAAGTCTCAGGATCACAACCGGAAGACGGGTGACGTGGAAGGGACGCCGAATATACGAACGTCATGGAGTTCGGCCGCCGACGAGCTAAAGGCTGTCGTGGCCGAGGAGCGGTCTGTTCGTCTGATCGAAGAAGATATTTATTCTGTCCTGCCTGATACCTCAGTTCAGCACCACTACGACACGAGGGCGCCTCTGTATGATGCGTTTGTTGGCACACGCTTATATAACTTCGTGATGTGGGGAACCTCTCCGCGCGATTACGTTGAGTTCGCGCGACAGGCTCTCGATTCTTCATCCAACGGAATATTTTTAGATGCTGGTTGTGGTTCGATGCTGTTTACTGCACGAACTTACGCTTTTTCAAACCGTCAGATTGTGGCGTTCGATCAATCGTTAGCGATGTTGAGACGAGCGCGGGCACGATTACGAAAGCTTGTGGGCCGTGTCCCTGAAAACATCCGGTTGCTGCAAGCTGACTTAAGTGACTTGCCATTTCGACGAAAGCGTTTTCGTACGGTCATGTGCCTCAACGTCCTGCATCAGTTCGCTGATGCAGCGGCATTGGTTTCCGGTTTCAGTGAGTTACTGTGCGAGGAAGGGAATCTGTATCTGACCAGTTTGATCTCAAACGACCGCACGATTGGAGATTGGTATATCAAAGTGTTGTATCGAACGGGAGAGTTCGTGCGTCCGAGGAATGAGAGGGAATTGAGAGAACTATTTGGTGGGGCTTTCGTTGAACCAATAAATTATGTTGGAAAAGGAAACATGGCATTTATCACTGGTTTGGCCAGCGGCTGAGTACCTTCCGGGGTATGTGCGCGCTCTCGAGCAAGGATGGTCACCCGACAACCGCAGGCCGGAAGCTGGTGTCGAATTGCTCGAACGAATAGCCGAAGATCCCACACGTTTTCTCCTCGAACAAGTCGATCCTGAAGCGAAGGGGCCGCCTGTGATCTTGCCCGATGGGACGAACGTGATACGTTTACCCGGATATTCACAATGGATGTGGGACGGTGAATTTTGCGGAGTTATTAGTTTTCGCTGGCGGCCCGGCACGAGTGAGCTACCGTCGTATTGTCTGGGCCATATTGGTTATTCGGTTGTGCCCTGGAAGAGACGCAAAGGATACGCCACTCAAGCTTTACGAATGCTGCTTCCGCACGTGTGGCAAGAAGGACTGACGTACGTCCAGATAGTAGCTGATGAAGATAACATCCCGTCACGGCGAGTGATTGAGACAAACGGTGGCGTGCTTGTTGAGCGATTCTTTACCACCGATAGTCATGGTGGCAAAGCGAGTTTGCGATATCGCGTTAATAGAGAACCACAGTCGCTCTGAGCCAATTGTGATCACTCGGTCTCACGCCAAGATCGTCAGTAACTCCCCAACGTTGCACGACCGCAGGGCATTGCCCGTTCACGAGCGTGCAGGGTTTTCTCAAGTCAGGAAGCTCGATGTTGATTAGTCCTACCCCACCCTGGAGAAACACGTAATCGATCCTTCTCGTGTCGTGAGTGCGTGTAGTTAGTTCGCCGAGCGGCATGTCGGAGACGCCGTCTCCGTCACGGTCAGACCAGGGCGCGGTCGCGATCCCAGTTTGCAGTCCGAGTTTCCACGCGTCGATATAGTCTGCAAACAGGGGGTACGTGGGAAATAGCGGAGTGAAGTCGAAGTCTCCGCCGAGGATGATGTTAGTGTGACCCAAACCGGCAACCCAGTCGAGTAACTCACGGGCTTGCGCGTTTCGCTGCCATGACTTTCCAGTGATGACATCAGCCTGTGTGTCGGCACACTTGGACCAGCATAGGTGCGTGTCTACGATTAGCGCGCGTTTATTTGCGACGGTTACATCGATCGCTATCGCGCTCTTATCCACGTTCGTGCTGCCATCCCAACCAATGAAGCCGTCGCTTAGCTTGCGGCTGTAGGCCGAGTTCACTGTCACCTTCGACGTTTTGTACCAAATCACCTGGCCGTCGTTCATCTGCGGCGAGTTCTCAGCGTAGGGCGTGCGGCTGAAGCCAAACCTGGCGAACGCTGCGTCCCAGTTCGGTAAGTCGCCTGGGCTGACCTCCTGGGCGTTTACGACATCTGCGAGTGATGCCAGTAGTGCTGCCTGGTTCGCGTAGTCGTAGGCGCCGGAGGTGTTCTGGCCGTGTTGGAGATTTGCTGTGATCACTGTTAGCTCAACGCCCTGTTCAGGTGTTGGAGTTGGCTCCGGTGTTGGAGTCGGAGTTGGCTCCGGTGTTGGCGTCGGAGTCGGCTCGGGCGTTGGTGTCGGAGTCGGCTCGGGTGTTGGTGTGGGAGTCGGTTCCGGTGTTGGCGTCGGAGTTGGTTCGGGTGTGGGCGTGGGAGTCGGTTCCGGTGTCGGCGTCGGAGTTGGCGGCGGCGTTGGGACCGGCGTTGGAGTCGGTTCCGGTGTCGGTGTCGGAGTTGGTTCCGGCGTGGGCGTCGGAGTTGGCGGCGGCGTTGGGACCGGCGTTGGAGTTGGTTCGGGCGTTGGTGTTGGCGTCGGCTCCGGTGTCGGCGTCGGTGTTGGAATAGGAGTCGGCGTCGTGGTCGGAGTTGGTTCGGGAGTCGGAGTCGGCGTTGGTGGCGGCGTCGGAACCGGTGTCGGACTTGGCGTTGGTGTCGGGGTTGGCGACGGCGACGGGGATGGCTTCGGCTTACCCCTTGGAGTCGGCGTCGGCGTTGGTGACTGCGTCGGCGTCGGCGTTGGTGACTGCGTCGGCGTCGGCGTTGGTGACT
>DASRPN010000182.1:0-17093 GCA_035646355.1 Pyrinomonadaceae bacterium
CCGACGACGATGAACAACGCGGTGTTCAAAATCGATCAGGTACTGACCGACATGCAAAGGCTGTCGGTGAGTTACTCGTTCCGCAAGACCAACACGATTCTTGGAGGCTTTCCTCGTTTCGAGCGGCCATTGTTTGCATTCGGCCGCTACGATCGGATCCTGAAATCGCACATCGCGCGGCTCCAGCATGATTGGACCATCAGTCCGACGGTAGTCAATCACTTCAACGCAGGGTGGAACCGCAACGATTCGCAAAGAAACAATCCGGCAGTCGGAGCGGCTGATCCTTTTGGCCTCGGATTACCCGCTGGTTCGGTTCTTGGTGGCGCATTCCCGGCAGTCGATTTTCCCGGATATGGGGATCCCGGCCAATCAACCGACACGCGCGCGTACCAGGGGATCGGTGGGTCGTTCTTCAACGATCTTCCCTTCGCTGACAATCAGGCTCAATTTAGTGACTTCGTAACCTGGATCAAGGGCCGTCACACGTTGCGATTCGGGGGAGACGTTCGTATCCAACAATTCAACGTTGCACAACTGTTGAGTCCCGGCGGCTGGTTCAACTTCCGACACCTGCAAACAGCTAACGTCGACACAAACAATCAGGGATGGCCAATTGCCAGCTTGATAACCGGCGCGACCGAGTGGTCATTCAATAGCAGCAAGTCGCTCGACCCGGGTTGGCGTTACTTCTACCCCGCAATCTTCGTGCAGGACGACATCAAGCTGACGCAACGTCTGACGTTGAACGTCGGTCTGCGCTACGAAATCAGCTATCCGCGAACTGAGTCACAGAATCGCTATCGATCGTTTGATCCGGCTGTTCCCAATCCCGCCGCGGGAAACCGGCTGGGAGCTCTCGTTGCGGCCAATGGCACCGGCGCGTTGCAGGCACAGTTCGAAGGTTTAGCTGAACCTGATTATTCCAACTGGGGACCCAGGGTGGGATTTGCGTATTCGCTGAACGACAGGACCGTCATCCGCGGTGGATACGGACTCTACTATTCACCGATCCTTTATGGTTTTGCGGGCGACATTGCCGTAGGCGAAGGAACCGAAGGCTTCAACACGCACCTCGCGCGGCCTCAGTTTGGCGCTGACGCAAACTTCTTCTTACGCAGCTATCCTCAACAGCCGCCGAACAATCCAAACGATCAGTTCATCGGCCTGGATGTTTCGTATTTCAACAAAGATTTCAAGACCGGTCGAACCGCGCAATGGAGTCTCGACATTCAACGAGAGCTACCTGCTAACTTCGTCGCTTCGGTCGGTTATATCGGCAGCCGAGGAACACGCCTGAGATCAGACTTTGGCCGTTTGAATGCACTCCCGTTAGAAGCGCTGCGATTGGGAAATCCTTTGCTTACCAAGCCGCTCGCGGACGTCACCGCGGCCGAGCGTGCGTACGCGACGAGTGTGGGGTTTACGCTGCCGGCGAATACCAACGCCGTCTTTCCCGGGTTCACCGGGAGCGTGGCGCAAGCTCTGAAACCTTTTCCGCAGTACGGTATTATCAAGAACGTTCTCGAGAGCAACGGGCAGAGTTGGTACAACGCATTACAAGCGAAGGTGGGCCGCCGCTTTTCGCAGGGGATGCAGTTTGACATTTCGTATACGTTCTCGAAACTGCTTTCGACTGGATCAGAAGACTTGTATGGTGGAAGTCCCGTTAACCAGCCGCAGAGCCCGTACGAACGACCGAAGTTTGTGTCACCTAACAGCACGCCGCATGTGCTAGTCTTCAACTATATTCTCGAACTGCCGTTCGGAAGGGGTAAGCGCTTTCTGAACAACGGCGGTTTTGTCGATAGGTTGGTCGGTGGCTGGCAATTCGGAGGCATCCACCGGTACCAGACGGGCTTGCCTCTCGTTGTTACAACCAGTCGAAACAGCGGCTTTCTCAACACGGTCGGCTTCGCCGGTTTTCGCGGCGCTCAACTACGTCCGAATCTAACAGGACAGCCGATCCTGACGGGCAATCCTGAAAGTGGTTTGATCTTCCGACTGGTTAATGGTGGCGCTTTTGCCCAGCCGCCAAACTTTGAAGCTCCTCCGACGACTGACGTTACGGATCCAGCGTATCGTTCTTATTATGCTGACCCATCGAGGTTCTTCGGTACGGCACCCGCGGTGATCGAGGACTACGTGTTGCCGTATTTCAGCGAGAACGTCAGTCTGCTGAAACGCACGCGGATTACGGAACACGTTACTCTCGAGTTGCGCGGAGAAGTATTCAACCTATTCAACCGGCATCGTTACTTTGGACCAGACTTGAATTTCCAGAACTTTGATCCGAACAATCCACAGCCTACGGGAGGATTCGGGTTCTCAGGTATCGTGGGTGATCCGAACGTCTATGGACCAAGAAACATCCAGCTCGGTGCGAAGATAATCTTTTAGGCGGAGTGTTTTCTTGAAGCTCATTGTCATGACAGCAGTTGTGGTGCTGTCCTGGCCTCCAGGTGAAGCAGCAACATGCCGCGCAGCTACAGTTGTTTTCTTTCAACGTGCGGCCAGCAAGCAGCACGTGGCGACATTGATCGAAAAAGGTGTCGCCGCACTTGACCGCAACGAAACCGAGGTCGCAAAGGGGTTTTTCAGCAGTGCACTTCAGGCTGATCCTGGCAACGAACTCGCCCATACCTATCTCGGAATAATCGCCGATCGTGCCGGAGACCTGGCGGAGGCCGAACGCCATTTTCGGTCCGCCGCCACGCGCTCGCCGGGATCGCCGGCAGCCCACAACAATTACGGAGTGATCCTCGTTCGCCTCGGGAAAGCGAATCAGGCCGCGAGTCATTTCGAAACTTCTCTTCGACTGAATCCGGCGCAAGCAGGAGCGCTGGTAAACCTCGCCCAGATTCGCTTTTCTGCCGGTACGCCTGAGGGATTGCGTGCGGCTCGCGAACTGTTTGAACGCGCTCGAAAGATAGCGCCGGATGCAGAGATCGCGCGCGCCCTTGTCGTTACAAGTTTGCGCCTTAACGACCGCAAAGCTGCCGGTGATTACTATCAGAAGTACCAGCAGCAGATTAACGCTGCACCGGAGAACATCCGTAGTACGGCGATGCGTGCTGAGTTGGGAACAGCTTTGCTCGCAGCGCGACTGTTGAGAGAAGCGAACTCGGAACTTGAAGCCGTCGTCGCATCGGATCCAACAAACGTCGATCACATCATTCTTCTCGCACGTTCCTACCAGGCAATGAGTGACATCAAGTCGGCTGGTCGAACGCTCGAGTCAGTGGTAGCTCGCGGTATCGATGCGGCACCGATTTACGCGGCGCTGGCAGAGGTCTACGAGGTGGCGGGCCATGTGGAGAATGCAATTCCCGCAATGCGACTTGCGATTCAGCGCGATCCACGGAACGAATCGTATCGCTTTCGTTACGGTATGCTCCTGACAGACACGAGAGCCCCCGAAGCCGCGGTCATTCGTTTGAACGAGGCGATTAAAGAGTTCCCGCAATCCCCAAAGCTTCTTTTCGCACTCGGAATCGCACACTTCAAGAACAAGAAACATGAGCAGGCGGCGATTGCCTTTCGAAAGGCTGTCCAACTTGATCCGAAGTTTGCTTCCGCGCTCGCCTACCTCGGGCTGACTTACGAGGAAACCGGAAACTCCGCAGAAGCGATAGCGCTTTACAACCGAGCGCTGGCCGCGGATGAAAAGCTAGCCGCCGCCCATTACCTTGTCGCCAACGCGCTTCTCAGAGATCCAAACGGCAACCTTACTGTTGCGGAGAAACATTTACTTCGCGCAATAGAGATCGATCCAACGTTCTCACCGGGACGTTTGGCTCTCGCGCGCGTTTACATGCGAACGGAACGTTTCGACCAGGCGGCGCCCCAACTCGAGGCCGTAGTCGCCGCCGAACCAAACCTTACAGAGGCGTTATACCAGCTCAGCAGAGTCTACGTGCGACTGAAACGGAAGGAAGACGCGGACAAGACGTTGGCAGCTTTCAAACGGCTAAGCGACAAAGAAAAGGACCAGGAGCTGACTGAACGCAAAGATCTAGTGAGGCGCCTGGCGAATGTCAGCTTCTAACCGCGAGAGGAAACTGATGGAACATCTGTCCAGGCGGCTGAGCGTGCTCTTCATTCTGCTGGTCGCCATTCAACATTCAGCGCAATCACAGCAGCAGCCTTCAAATCCGCCCGCAGCTGCTCCCGCCGTCAATGAATGGACCGACACCTTTGACGGCGCCGTGCTCGATTCGCAGAAATGGGAGTTGCACAGTCTGGAAGGCGGCAACGGAAAGGTTGAAGTCAAAGAAGGTCAGCTAAGGATGCGCGGGCAAAATGGCTGGCGGGCTGGGGTCAGAACTATACAGTCGTTTTCCAGCGACCGGTTTATCGTCGAAGCGACAATTGCAAAAGTCGGCCAGGCACTGCCTGACCCAGGCTCAAATGTGTTACCCATCGGGAATGCAATCGTAACGATACTGTTCGACGGATCGGGACGAAACCGGATCGAGTGGATCCTCACTAGTGAGGGAACATTCGAAGCGTGGTCGGTGATCGACGGCCGCGGCGAAAGGCTCGACAACAAGAAATTGGGTACGAAAGTAAAAAACCCGACGCTTGGAATTGTTCGCAAGGGTGATGAATTCTATTTCATGCTTAATGGCCAGGAAGGCTTGAGAAAGACGATTAAGAACCTCCCCCGCACGTTTCACCTGATGCTCTACGGATTTGGCTCTTCAGAAAATGACTGGGACTCCGCTCGCGTTGTTACAGTCAAGCAGTAGAACTCTCCACGGCGCAATGCTGATCTAATGAGTGTGACATCGAACTTGAAATGGCTCCGGCGCAGCTCGATTGCGATTGCCGCATCGTGTCTTCTTCTGATTACGTCTGCCGCCGCGGCGCAAACGATCGCCCTGGACCAGAGATGGCAATTGCTCATCGATCGATCGGGAAGTCTGAAGATAGATGAGATCGGCAGATCTCCGGGATGGCGCAACGCACGGGCCGGCCTTTCATGGAACGCGCAATTCGCTGATCTGCGCGACTACATGGGCGTCGCATGGTATCGCTTGCCACTTCAGCGTCCCGACGTAAGCAACGGACGAAGGGTGTTGCTTGAGTTTGGCGCGGTCGACTATTTCACCGAGGTTTTCGTTAACGGAAAACGTTTAGGCGAACATGAAGGCGGTTACACGCCGTTCACGTTTGACATCACTGACGCGCTTAGAGCCGGAGTCAACGAGTTGGCGGTGCGGGTAATCGATCCCCCGATGGACGAGAAAGAGAACCGGGCTCGTTTCCCGGAGATGATGTACAACGAAATACCGCACGGCAAGCAGAACTGGTACGTACAGACAGGCGGAATTTGGCAGCCGGTAACATTACGTGTTTGTCCGAGAGATTGTGTAGAGAGAGTGCGCGTAACGACAAACGTCAGTGGTCAAGTAGAAGTCTCGGTCAAAACAAGTAATCGCGGGTCGTCTCAGGAAGCGGGTTCGCTACAGCTGATCTTAAGAAACCCGCAAGGTCAGATTGAGTTTCGCGAAACCAAGCCGGCGGCGTCTGACGTTACGGTGTTTTCACGCCGTGTGGCCTCTCCGAGGTTGTGGAGCCCTGATAATCCAGACCTTTATACCGTCGAAGTTCGAAGTGGAGACGATACTTCCACTCAATCGTTCGGTTTCAGATCGTTCGAAGCTCGAGACGGCAAGTTTTATCTGAACGGTCAACCGTTCTACATGATTGCCGCGCTAGACCAGGATTTTTATCCCGACACAATCTACACGCCACCTTCCCTCGCCTACGTACGCGACCAGATGGTCAAAGCGAAGCGACTCGGTTTGAACTTGTTACGGTGTCACATCAAGGTTTGTGATCCCACCTACCTGCGTGCTGCCGACGAAGTTGGCATCCTGGTGTGGTACGAGGTCCCGTCGTGGAACGATTTCAATCATTTCACATCAAAAGCGGCGGAGCGGGGTGAAAGAATTTTCCGCGAGATGGTCCAACGCGACTGGAACCATCCGTCGATTGTCATTCAATCAATCATCAATGAAGGTTGGGGTGCGAACCTGGCCAAGGACGCCGAGAGCCGCAAATGGCTGCTCGCTGCATTTGAACGCGCCAAGGCTCTAACTGCGCCGCTCGGCACTCTGGTTGTGGACAACAGTCCGTGTTGTAACAATTTCCATTTAAAGTCGGACATCGAGGACAACCACCGCTACAACTCCATCCCTGATGAGCATCGTCCGTTTGACCAGTGGGTCGCCGACTTTGCTACAAGACCCAAGTGGAACTTCAGTCCTCACGGGGACGCCGCCCCGACGGGCAAAGAGCCGCTCGTGGTTTCAGAGTTTGGTAACTGGGGTTTGCCGACGCTTCCGCGAAATTTGCCATGGTGGTTCGAAAGAGCTTTCGGCGACCGCGAGGTTACGCGCCCCGCCGGAGTGTTCGACCGCTTCAGACAGTTTCGCTTCAGCGCCGTGTTCCCTACTTACGACGCACTCGCGATTGCAACACAGTGGCACCAGTTTCTTTCCCTGAAACATGAGATAGAAGAAATTCGTCGGTATGCGTCGATTCAAGGTTACGTCATAACGGAATTGACGGATATCAACTGGGAAGCCAACGGCCTCATGACCATGTGGCGGCAGCCGAAGATCTACGCGCCGGAACTAGCCAAACTGCAACAGCCTGATCTCGTTATCGTGCGGACGAACAAGAAGAACTTCACCAGCGGTGAACCTATCGAGTTGGAAGCACTGTTTTCACACTACAGCAAACGTGATCTCCAAGGCGCCAGGTTGGTCTGGCTAAATGGAGTGGGTACAGCCGTCGGTACAAATTCGAGGCTGCCAACAATCGCCCCGGCGAGTGTCACGTCAATTGAAAAGCGAACGCAGAGAGCTCCTGATGTTTCGACGCCTCAACGTCACGTCATCCGCGTGCGGTTGCTCGACCGCCAGGGAAGGTTGGTTTCGGAAAACAACGCCATCATCTTCGTTTACCCCAAACCGCAACCGCCGCTTCAGGTCGCACTAAGATTCGGCGGGACTGAATCGGGAAGTGCGTTGAAGCCTGAACAGATGGCGGCGGCCGGTTACCGTATTTTGGAAGGCTCAAATACCTCTCGGCCCGCCGCCGGTGAGATTCTAATTGCGCACAAGTTTGACGAACGCGTAGAGCGGTACCTGGCAGAGGGCGGTCGCGCGATCATCCTCGCCAATTCGAAAGATGCCGTGCCCAACGGTGCGATAAAGGTGACACCGCGCGCCGGGTCCGACCTCGATGGCAACTGGGTCACAAACTTCAACTGGATCCGTAGTGACTCGCCCTCGTCTCCGTTTCACCCTGTTGCATTTACAAGAATTCTCGGCTTTGAGTCTCAGAACGTTGTGCCGCGTTTTGTAATTCAAGGGATCGGCGGAGTGAATTACGACGATGTCCTCTCAGGAATCTTCTATGGCTGGTTGAACAACAACGCTGCCCTCGCGGCGCAAATGCGGGTCGGTAAAGGCGGGGTTTTGTTAACGACGTTTCGGTTCGACGAGTATGGCAAAGATGCGTACGCGACGCACTTGCTCGACTCCTTGATCTTGTACGTTAGTGGTTCGAATTTCCGACCCACATTGGCTGCGAATTTTAAAACGACATGAGCATTAAAGACGTTGCACGCGAAGCGGGCGTGTCCACCGCAACGGTCTCGCACGTGCTTAACAACACCAGGTTTGTTTCGGACGAGACGCGACTGAAAGTGGTCAGTGCGATTGAACGCTGCAACTATTATCCAAATGCTCACGCGAGGAGTCTCGCGTCCGGACGCAGTAATACGATCGGGCTGCTGGTGTCCGACATCTCGAATCCGTTCTTTCCCGAGTTGGCGAAAAGCGTGGAGGACGTCGCTTTCGAGCGAGGCTACGACGTCATGCTACTGAACACCAAGTATAACGCCGAACGCACGTCACATTATGTGCGTCGCCTGATTGAAAGACAGGTTGCGGGCGTCGCGTTGATGACGTCCGAACTCGACTTTGCCGTCATCGATGAACTCTCGCGCAAACACGTTTCCGTAGTTTTCCTTGACCTTGGCACGGCAGGCGAGCGCATGAGCAATCTCGTCGTTGATTACGCCTTGGGAATAACTGAAGCAGTGCGCTACCTGGCTCAACTCGGTCACAAAAGTATCGCTTACGTTGGCGGACCGACTCGTCTGCGTTCGGCCGCAAAGCGATTGGAAGCCTTTCAGGATGCTTTCTCCCAGGTGCTGCCAAACCGGGATCCGTTTGGAATCTTTGAGGGCGACTTTCAACTCGACGGTGGACGTCGGATCGGGCGGGAGATACTCAGCAGGGGACCATCACTTCTCACCGCGATCATTACGGCAAACGACATGATGGCTCTCGGAGTAATGCAAGAGTGTCGCGCCGCCGGTGTTTCCATTCCTGACGACATCTCGATCATTGGTTTCGACGACATCGCATTTGCGTCATTGGCCCATCCACAATTAACAAGCATTTGCTTGCCGCGACTTGAACTCGGACGCAAGGCGGTTGAAGCACTATTGATGACGATCGAGGAACCGGCGCATCAGGGGGTGGAACTCCACATACCCACTTATCTCGTGAAGCGGGGTTCAGTTGCCCCGGCGCGAAACTCAGTTAGTTATGATGAGAAGCGACTTAGCGCATGAAAACTAAACCACAAATCGTGCCGAACCTTCGCATTGCGTTGGCAGCGGCAATACTGATCACGTGCACCGTCATCACGCACGCACAGACGCGATCAACCTATGAGAACCCGGCGCTGGCCGGAGATTATCCGGATCCTTCAGTGATTCGGGTGGGAAGAGACTACTGGGCGGTTGCAACCTCTTCGGAGTGGGAGCCCGAATTTCCCATCCTGTTTTCAAGAGACCTGGTGAACTGGGACATTGTTGGTGCGGTCTTTCAGAAACGACCTGCATGGTCCGTCGGTAACTATTGGGCGCCGGAAATCGCTTACGATCGCGGTAAGTACTTCGTGTACTACGTCGCGCGTAAAAGCGGTGGTCCTCTGTGTATCGCGGTTGCGACGTCGTCCAGGCCTGCTGGTCCATATCAGGACCACGGTCCGATGGTTTGTCAGGATGCCGGATCCATCGATCCGCTGCCAGTGAACGATGAACGCGGTGTTCGGTACCTGCTGTGGAAAGAGGACGGCAACAGCCGGAACCAACCAACCCCGATCTGGGCGCAACCACTTTCACCGGACGGCACGAAACTCGTGGGTGAGCGTCGCGAACTGATCCGGAATGACGCGCCATGGGAAGCTCAATTGGTGGAAGGTCCATTTGTGTTGCGACGCGGGGATTGGTTCTACATGTTTTATTCCGGCAACGCATGCTGCGGACGCGAGTGCAACTATGCACTCGGCGTTGCCCGCTCGCGCAATCTGTTAGGGCCATGGGAGAAGCACAAAGATAATCCGATCTTGAAGGGGAATGAGACCTGGAAGTGTCCGGGACACGGCACCATCGTGGACGATCAACGCGGACGTACGTTCCTGTTCTATCACGCATACCATGCCAAAGATTTCGTCTATGTTGGACGCGAAGCATTGCTCGATGAAGTGACGTGGAACGCCGACGGATGGCCCACGATTAATAACGGTCGCGGGCCGAGTGTTAGTGCAGCGACTCCTTCGAACGTAGCTGAGCGGAATGCCGAGTACCTGTTTTTTGACGACTTCACCACGTCTTCACTGAAGCCGGGTTGGCAATGGCCGCATGAGAATCCGCCAATGGTGCAGCTTCAGCGGCGAAACGGCGGGCAGGTTTTGTTGACAGCCGGCGCCGCACGCGCCTCAGACGCGCTTGGAGCTATCCTCGCGCGCTCTACAACCGTCGGCGATTACGTCGCTACCACTGAACTCGCAATGGGCTCATTGAAGCCCAACGTGCTGGCCGGCCTTGCCGGCGTTGGCGATCCGGAGAACGCGCTCGGCATAGCAGTCGGGAGTGACGGAAGCGTCCGTGTCTGGAAAAGACAGAAGAACAATCACGAGGTAGTGACTACTACCACGGCGCCGAATGCGACATCGCTATGGCTGCGCCTGAGCGCGCGTAATGGTCGTCTGTTCAGGTTCGCAGTCAGCGCCGATGGTCGGAATTGGATCGATGTAGGACCGGAGTTGAATGGTGATTACATGCCACCATGGGATCGCGGTCTGCGCGTTGCGCTTACGGTTGGCGGAACGACTGATGCCGCAGCGCGATTCAATTCGCTTCGCATAGTGCCGGCGCGTTCAATCGGTGGGTCAGGAAATAGTAGAGAGGACAAACATGAATAACAAGGCGCGGAAGTACCTTGCAGTCATCATAACTACCGCTTTCGGCGTCATGCTGTTCGCGCTCGGCGGCTGCAAGAAAGAACGCGGTGGGTCGGTTGCCGGCGGGAATGGGAAAATGGTCGTCGGCTTTTCGCAGATGGAGAACGATGGTCCATGGCGCATCGCCGAAACCAACAGCATGAAAAGCGAAGCGGGCAAACTCGCCGACAAGTTTGAACTGGTAATTACTGACGCGCAGGGACAAACCTCAAAACAGGTATCAGATGTGGAAGATCTTGTGTCGCGAGGTGTGCGTGCGATCTTTCTGGCCCCACGCGAACTAAACGGATTGGAACCGGCACTGCAAGCTGCTAAGGAAGCCAATATTCCTGTCATTCTCGTTGACCGCGAAGCTGCCGGAACTCCAGGTGTGGATTTCGTCACTGTCCTCAAGTCAGATTTTATTGAACAGGGACGGCGCGCCGCACAGTGGTTGGCCCAACAAACTAACGGCAAGGCAAACATTGTCGAATTAACGGGCACGACCGGCGCATCAGTGTCTCAGGATCGGCAGCAGGGATTCGCCGACGAGATCACGAAACACCCGGAAATGAAAATCATTGCGTCCCAAACCGGCAACTTCAATCGGGCCGAAGGACAAAAGGTGATGCAGAACATCATCCAGTCGCTCGGACAACAAATTACCGCCGTCTATGCACACAACGACGAAATGGCGATCGGTGCGATTCAAGCGTTGAAAAGTGCCGGTATGAAACCCGGCAAGGATATCCTGATAGTGTCCGTCGACGGTGAAAAAGCAGCCCTCCAGGCAATCATCGATGGCGACATGAATGCCACAGTTGAATCGAATCCGCGCTTTGGCCCCCTCGCGTTCGAGACACTGCAAAAGTTTCTGAACGGCGAAAAAGTACCACCGAAGATTATTTTGCCTGATCGGTTTTTCGATGCCAGCAACGCGAGGCAGTATCTGGACGAGGCGTATTGATGTCACAGACTGTGCTCCGCATGCAGGGCATTACCAAGGTCTTCAACAATGTTCCAGCATTGTCCGGCGTTGATCTTGAGTTGGCCCGCGGCGAAGTGCACGCGCTCGTCGGCGAGAATGGCGCCGGCAAATCGACGCTCATCAAGATCATGACGGGCGCCTATTCTCGCGACGCGGGCACCATCACTTTAGAAGGCAAACACGTCGATTTTCGCTCGCCGCAAGATGCGCAGGCGGTGGGTGTCGTTGCTGTGTATCAAGAGGTGAATTTGCTGACCTTTCGTACGGTGGCGGAAAACATTTATCTCGGACGGGAACCGCGGCGATGGGGTTTGATCGATTGGAAACGCATGAATGCGGACGCAGCGGCTTTGCTGAAAAGCCTGGGACTGGAAATCGATCCGCGCGCAACACTCGGCAGTTTGAACATAGCGCTTCGGCAAATGGTTGCGCTTGCGCGTGGTGTTTCGTTTGGAGCAAAGGTCGTCGTGCTCGACGAACCAACGAGCTCTCTCACCGAGCACGAGGTCAACATCCTCTACGATGTGATTCGACGCCTGAAGGAACAAGGCACCGCAATTGTCTATATCAGCCATCGGTTTGACGAACTGTATGCCGTGTGTGACCGCGTGACGATTTTGCGAGACGGCAAACTCGTCGGTACGCGTGAGCTCGCGAGTCTCGAGAAGCTGGATCTCGTCTGCTTGATGTTGGGTAAGCGGCGGGAGGAGTTGCGACAAGGAACAACTGCTTTCGCGAAGCTCGAACTCACGCCGGCAGGAGGCGCGCCGCTGCTCCGTGCCGAAAACCTGACACGCGGGCGCAGGTTGAATGACGTGACGGTCGAAGTTGCCCGCGGCGAGATCGTGGGCCTGGCTGGTCTGCTGGGTTCGGGTCGAACGGAAACGGCGCGCGCGATCTTTGGGGCAGATCCCATCGACTCGGGTTCTGTCTACCTCGAAGGCCGCCCGCTCGGCATCGGGTCCGTCGGTCGTGCGATCGCCGCCGGCGTGGCGTTTCTTACTGAAGATCGCAAAGCTGAAGGAATCATCCCTGACTTGTCTGTACGCGAGAATCTCACACTCGCCGCGTTACCGGCGCTCACCACTCTCGGCGTTGTTTCCCGATCGAGGCAGCAAGCTATCGTCGAACGTTTTATGGGCCGCCTTGGCATCAAGGCCGCGAGCGCTGATCAAAAGATTCGCGAGCTTTCGGGCGGTAATCAGCAGAAGGTGCTACTTGCGCGGTGGCTCTGCCGAAATCCAAAGTTCCTGATCATGGATGAACCAACCCGCGGTATCGACATCGGCGCCAAAGGCGAAATCCAGGCGTTGGTGAACGAGTTGGCCGAGTCCGGCCTTGGCGTGTTGATGATTTCATCTGAACTGGAAGAGTTGGTCGAAGGCAGTTCGCGGGTCGTAGTGATGCGCGATGGAAACTGCGTCGGTGAGTTGCGCGGTGCAGACATTTCGCAGCGAACAATCATTCAAACCATGGCGGAGGGCAGTGCGAGCGATCAGAAAGCAGCGACCGAAGGCTAGCTTATGGAGACCACTGCCACTGTCAGTACGACACGTCGATCCGGTAATTTAACGTCGCGGCTGGGAGATTTTGGCCCAACTTATGGCGCTTTGTTTGCACTTGTTCTACTCGTTGTTGCCAACGCGATCTTCACTCCGTACTTCGCCACATTGAGCAATTTATGGAACGTGCTACAACTGGTGTCCGCAACGGTGCTCGTGGCAGTCGGCATGACGATGGTGATTGCGACGGGCGGTATCGACTTATCCGTCGGATCGATAATGGCAATCGCATCGGCGGCAGCGGCTGTCTCTTTTGGACGTGGAACCGCCGTAGCGATCCTGTTTGCACTCCTTACGGCGTGCGCGGTTGGAGCCTTCAATGGCGCATTGGTTTCGGGCTTTCGCATTCAGCCAATCATCGTGACTCTCGCAACGCTTATCACAGGTAGAGGCGCCGCGCAGGTGATCAGTAACGGCGGGCAACTTATTCCGTTTAGCAATCCCGGGTTTGAGTATCTGGGCAAGGGGTATATCGGACCAGTGCCGGTCCCGGTCGTCATAATGTTAGCGGTAGTTGCAGCCGGTATTTTCATAATGCGCGCCACTAGCTTTGGACGCTACGTCCTTGCGATCGGCGGTAACGAGGCTGCAGCGAGACTTGCGGGCGTAAAAGTGCATCGCACAAAGATCGCGGTTTACGCATTCAGCGGTTTGCTTGCCGGACTTGCTGGCTTGGTCGAGACAGCACGCTTAGGCGCCAGCGATGCGCAGAAGGTCGGACTCTACATTGAGCTTGATGCGATTGCCGCTGTCGTTGTTGGTGGCACTGCGCTTACCGGCGGACGAGCAACAATCGTCGGCACACTCATCGGCGCTCTGATCATGCAGGTCATCACTACAAGCTTCAATATGGGCCCGTTTGGACTTAATCCATTGCCGTATTCATGGGGACTTGTTTTTAAGGCCGCGATAATACTGCTCGCTGTTTACATTCAACGACCAAAACTGGCTTAGAGATTCAATGGGGCAGGTAACAACAGTTGACGATGTGGGCTCTACGCGTGGACGCGTCGCGCGCTTGAAAGTCGCTTCGTTTATTCAGCGACAGGGCGCACTGGTGACGCTTGTACTGGTCTGCATTTTTGCTGCGTTCCGTTACGAACGATTTCTGACTGAGTTCAACATCTCAAACGTACTACGCCAGAACAGCATGTTGGGACTCGTCGCGCTCGGAATGACATTCGTAATCCTCACCGGCGGGATCGATTTATCTGTCGGTTCTTTCGTTGCAGTCGCGGGCGTAATCGCTGCTCTTCTGGCAAATCAGGGAACTGTGTTTGCCATTACGGCAGCAATTGCCTTTACGAGTGTGCTAGGTCTTGTGAATGGTTTGGTAATCGCGAAGGCGCGGATCCAGCCATTCATCGCAACGCTGGCGATGATGATTGCCACACGAGGCCTTGCGCTCGTGTACACGGGCGAACAGTCAGTCAGAGCGGAAACGGCAACGGGAAGTTTCAGTTGGTTGGGACGCGGAGCGATTGGCTTTCTTCCGGTGCCGGTCTTGATCCTGATCGTTGCTTACATCATCGCCGCAGTGGTTCTTAATCGCACGCGTTTTGGACGGCATGTTTATGCGGTTGGCGACAACGAAGAGGCCGCGCGGTTGATGGGTCTCAACGTAAACCGCGTGACGATCAGGGTCTACACTCTGAGCGGTGCCTTGGCCGGTTTGGCCGGTGTCATCCTTGCCTCGCGACTTGGAACGGGGCAGCCAGTTGCCGGTGCTGGTTGGGAACTGGATGCGATCGCCGCGGTCGTGGTGGGCGGCACGTTGTTAACCGGCGGCCAGGGCGGCGTCGGACCTACTCTCGTCGGCGTTTTGCTGTTAGGTGTCATCTTCAATCTGTTCAATCTTGAAGGAACGATTAGTCCGTGGTGGCAACTTGTTTTGCGAGGTCTGATTCTATTAGTGGTAGTAATTATTCAGAATCGCCTGAGCGCGAGAAAATAGTTTTATGGCCGGTCGATACGATTCCACTGAGATCGAGCAATTTGCACAATCGGTTATCACAGATGGTTTCTGTGTTCTACCTGAACATTTTCCACCAGAGAAGCTCGATCACTGGCGTCAAACCTTTCTTCCCCTACTACAGAAACACATCGCGCGTGAAGGGCACCTGCAAAACCGCGGCCCAGCACGATACTACGTGACACTTCCCTTCACTGAACCTTTCGCTGATCCGTGTATCTACGTGGACGACGATGTTTTCGCGATCGTCGAGCAACTCGTGGGTTCAGATGCAGTAATGTGTCAGCTTGCTGTGGACACGCCGCTGCTCGGGTCAACTACTCAGGAGATTCACCGCGACACGCCGCCGCTTTTTCCTGAAACCGGACAGGAAACTCCCCCTTATCAACTAGCGGTAAACTTTCCCCTTGTCGAAGTCACTATGCAAAACGGTCCGTTCGAAGTCGCGCGGCGGACGCACATGATGTCAAAGGATGAGGGTCTGCACCGGCTTGAAAGCGGCAAAGTTACGCTGGAACCAATTCAGATGAAATTAGGCGACGTGATTATCAGGGACGTTCGTGGACTTCACCGTGGAACTCCGAACTTCACATCGGAGCCGCGGCCTATGGTGGTGATCGGTTATTCCCGTCGCTGGCTGTTCCGTCCAGAAGTTTCCATTCAGATTCCGCGCGAGACGTTTGAAAGCCTCTCGGATCGCGCCCGGCAGCTGCTGCGTTTTAACCCGATCGTGGAGTCACTCGAAGAGCTACCGAAGAAGGAGCGCTACCAGTCGTTCGCTTATTGAAAGCAGAATCAATCCTTCACGATACCTTTGTTCTGCATGACGGTAATTCTACGATCTAATCTCGTGGCAGGAACCGTTTGCACTGATCCATCCGGCCACTTGATCTCGATCTTGTCCACTCTCCTCGCAGATCCGAGACCGAAGTGCAACGTCAAATCGTTTTGGGAGGCGTAGCTGGTTCCGCTGATTACATCTTTCCGCTGTTGAATTTTTCCGGCCGTTACATAAATACGAGCGCCGATCGCATCGCGCGAGTTCTTCTTCAAAGAATCGCCTACCAGACGAATCGATAACCACTGTCCCGCTCGCGATGTTATGTTGCGTAAAACCGCAGGCCCGGAATCCATGTTGTTTATCACAACGTCCAGGAGACCATCTTGATCCAAATCTCCAACTGAAAGGCCACGACCGGTTAGCGCGCGTGCCAGTCCGCTTCCCGGCGCCGCTCCGACGCGTTCGAATCTGCCGCCCGTGAGATTGCGAAATAGAAGCGTCTGCTGCGCATAACTCGTCCCCCATTGATGACGGTCCACTTCAGGATAAACATTCCATTTGCCACGATCAGGTCATCCCAACCATCATTATCGTAGTCGAGAAAGCTTGTCCCCCCGCCCGGTAAGAATGAGAAAAGTTTTGAGTCAAAGCTACGGGATCTTGACGGCTCAGGGTAGCGGTGAGAGCGTTCGGGCCTTGGGAGCGCCGAAGAGCGAGCAGAAACCTCTAGTTTTCAATGGCGGTGTTTTGAGGGACGCTTACAGTTGACGGGAAGTTGCGAATGACATCACTCAGCGCTTCGTCCGCTTGCTGTATTGTTGATTATGCATTCGAAAGATGCAGACACTCTTCGGACCGGTCGTTGTTCGGTTTCGGCAAGTACGGGAGACGCGCACGTTGAAGCTCCCGCTGCTTCCATTGTTTCCGGCGAACACCAATCTTGAATATGGACTGTTTTTAGATTCACGAATTCCCGCAAACCATACACGCCGAGTTCGCGCCCGTAGCCGGAACGCTTCACACCCCCGAAGGGAAATCGTGCGTCCGAAGCCACGAGTCCATTCACTACCACTGTGCCAGCCTCTATCTCGCGAGCAAGGCGGGCGCACTGTAGTTCGTCGTTGGTCCATACACTCGCACCTAACCCAAAAGGAGTGTCATTCGCGAGCCGAATGGCCTCGTCAATGTCCTGGGCGCAAAAGAGTACGGCTACTGGCCCAAAAAACTCTTCATTATAAGTGGACGCAGAAGGGACGAGCTCTGTAAGCACAGTGGGCGCGTAATAAAACCCGCGATGGCCAACACGGCATCCCCCCAGGAGAACACGAGCACCTGCCGATACCGAAATATCTATCTGGGCTTCTAGTTTCCGCAGCGCTTCACGAGACGCCAGTGGTCCAACTTGAGTGGCTTCGTCAAGCGGATCACCTACTTGCAAGCATTTCATCTGCTCGATGAACGCGCGTTCAAATTCTT
>DASRPN010000183.1:0-13576 GCA_035646355.1 Pyrinomonadaceae bacterium
GTGACGATCATTTCCACTTCGCGGATCTCGATCGTGCCGTACTCGAGATGCGGACAGTCGCCTGCGATCTCGACCGCGCGGTCGTAGTTCGCGGCTTGAATCTCGAAAAACCCGCCGATAATTTCCTTGCTCTCGGTATACGGACCGTCGATCACGGAAGTCTCGCCGCCCGTCCGCCGCATCATTCGCCCCGTGCCATCCTGAAGTTTCTCACCACCGACGATGACGCCGTTATTTTGCAGACGCAGTCGCCAGTCGCGATATTTCTGGATGATTGCCTGCATTTCCGCCGGGCTCGTTTCGTTGAAAGCATCGGGCTCTGAATAGAGGAAGAGTAAATAATTTGGCATTGGCGTGGTCTCCTTAACCGCAGATTTGACAGACCGTCCAGGTCCGTTCAATGGAATAACGAACGAGCAGCGCGCTTTTCGACACTACTTTGTTTTTGGACAGGCATTTCGTAACGCATTGAACGTGACGACGTTGAGGGTGTAGTTCGACTGGCTCTCGTTTTCCCGAATGTAGCGGGTGAGAATGCCGGCGATGTCCTCGTCAGACAGTTTCGTCGTGCACGATTTGAGCCAGTTCAGGTTGTCGTCGGGCGCGCCGAAAAACGGAGCGACGAGCATGCCGTTGATCGCTCCGGTGGCGTAGGCGCGTCGTTCGTTGTCGGTCATGTCGAGGTAATCTTTGCCGTTGAAGAAACCCGGGCCGATACTGACTTTTTGTTGACTCGCATAGCCTGTGGCGAAGGTCAAAAGGGCGGCCAAAAGGCCGGCGAAAAGCGCGGCGAGTGGTAGATTTCGTCTCATAGTGCTGACGAGTCTACATACAAAAAGACACGGATGAAAATGGTTCAGCCGTGTCTTTTAGAGGTGGTGGTTACGTGTTACCTGGTGACGACGCCACACGCGATGCGATCGCCGGAGTTGCCCGCCGGATCCGTCTTCTGGTCATCCGGGCTGGCGTGAATGACCAGCGAGGTTCCGTTAGGCCCAAAGAGTGAATGCGTGCCATCCGCGCTGAGCATTGCGTGTTGGTTTGTCACGGTCTGTTTGGACGTGCCGTTGGGACGAACGGTGAAATTGTTCATGTCGCCGACGTGTGGTCCCTGCGGGTTCTTTAAACCGTGCTTCTTGGCTTCAGGATTAAAGTGCTCGCCCGCGGTTTCAAAAGTTGGCCCATCACATTTCGCCATCTCGTGAAAATGAATCGCGTGCGGACCCGGCGGCAGATTTTTGACGTTGAGCTTGATACGAACGCCCATTTTCCCAATCGCCGTGATAACGGCGTTGCCCACCGACACGCCTTGTCCATTCTTTAGCTCAACTGTCACCGAATCAGGAGCTTTGTTTTTCTGCTCCTGTTGGCCCCCTTGTGCTCCAATGAACGACAACAGACCGCCGACGATGATTGCTAAACCTACCCATATCACTCTTGCTTTCCTCATAGCTTCCCCCTTGTCTCGATCCGTGTGGGTTTCAGCGGTACACGAATAGTTTCAGTTCTGCGTAATAGAAGCAGTGCTGCCAATGCGCCTATGACCAATGCCCACAGTAGCGGACGAATTCCGCCAAACAATCGCCGGCCCCAACCGACTGATTGATGAGTCGCAACTGACGTCGGTGCAGTAGCGACCGCCGATCCTTCCATTCGCGACTTCGAATTTTCGAGGATCGACTTCAACCCTGCGACTGATTTTTTCTCGATTACACCGCGCTTGATTTTGCTGAATGGTCCAAACAGGCTGTCGGTCCGTGCGCGGTTCTCGTAAATCATGTACGGCGTGGCACCCGGCACATTTACGAAAGCGGCCAGCGCCAGTGAAGACGTGAAATAATGATTCGCGTAAATCTGGTTTGAAGCAATCAGGACCTGGGGTCCATCTTCGCGCTCGAACTTGTACGCCTTGACGTGATTGACTACGAGCACCGGCTTCAGTCCAAACTTGACCTTGGACCAGATGATTGCATCCTGGACGAGTTGCATGCCCGGTTGCGGCTGGCGCAGCAGATCGTTCAGATATCCTGAAGCGGCGGCGAGTGCTTGCTGTTCGTCGGCGAGTCGAACCACGTCGCGTTTGTCGTTGTATTCGATGAGTGCTGCCGGGCCGCGCGCCAGGTAATCGCTCACGTACTCGACGAGCATCGTTCTGAGCAGCTGGGTCGCCTGGGCCTGGTAGTCAGCCGCTTGCCAATCTACTTCGTGACGGAAGCGCTCGATCATTTTCGCCGAGAGTTTGACCTGGCAGTCGCCGGTTGCGCACTCCTTCAGATCTTCGATGTCTTGAGGATCGAGCGTCAGTTGGTGCAGATCCGCGACAGACGGGGCGCCTCCGAAACGTCCGGCTTCGAGCACCGTCTGACTGTTCTGCCGCGTCATGCTGTCGAGATACGACCAGAGAAACTTATCCGCGCTGGTGCGGAGATTGACAATTCCGCACAGGGCCACTTCGCGTTTGTCCGTAATCGGAGTTAGTTTTACGATTGTTTGACCTTGATTGACGGCGGCGAAATCGGCCGGTTCAAAAGCGGCTTTTTCGGAAAGGATCCGCTGAAATTCGCTGGTTGACGATTGCGCGAGTGCTCCAGTCGCCGCCAGGCAAACCAGCGCCGCGACGAGTAGTGTCTGGGTTTGCCACATTCTCTGCGTATCTCGGCGGTCCTCTGCGACTCTGCGGTAAAATAACCGCAAGACCATATAAAGCGCAGAGCCGCGGAGGACCGCTGAGGTACGCAGAGAGGAAGTTAAGACACCGCCTGCGACGATACAGGCTGCCGGTAGAGAATGAGCGAAGGTTAGCATGTATTTTTTAAACCACGTCCAGTGAATACTTTCGCTACGCAAAAAATGCGCGTTACATAGTGACGGCATGATCCGTGCCACGGCAGGCCGCGATCGAATGCTCGTCGCAGTCATAATCAATTGATAACTAAATGAGGAAGGGGTCTACGTTATGGAAAGTGCTAGTGCTAATCAGACTTCAGAAATGGACGCTCTGAAAGCGAAATTGCGCGCGACCTGGATTTCGGGGGATTTCGGACAGATCGCGAAGTTTTTAGAGACGGAAGCTAGGGATTTTATTAACCGCCTTGGGATTCAGCCCGGATCGAAGGTCCTTGACGTTGCGTGCGGCACCGGGAACCTGGCGCTCCCGGCTGCCCGGCTCGGTGCGAACGTGACGGGTGTTGATATCGCTCCAAATCTTGTGGAGCAGGCCCGGGCGAACGCCGCGCGCGAGGGATTGCAGGCGCAGTTTGACGAAGGCGACGCGGAAGCTTTGCCGTACGACGATGCGAGTTTTGATACGGTTGTGACGATGTATGGGGCGATGTTCGCTCCGCGTCCGGATGTGGTCGCCGCGGAACTGTTGCGTGTAACCAAACCGGGTGGGCGGATTGCGATGGGAAACTGGACGCCCGCTGGATTTATCGGACAGATGTTCAAAGCTCTCAGTGCTCATGTGACACCGCCTGCGGGCATGCCGTCACCGGTTCTGTGGGGAAAGGACGACGTCGTACGCGAACGATTTGGCGACGGTGCTTCGGACGTCAAGACGACGCCGCGCATAGTGAAGTTCGCTTTTCCGTTTTCTCCCGCCGAAGTTGTGGAGCTTTTCCGGGTTTACTATGGTCCGACGCACAAAGCTTTCGGTTCGCTAGACGAAAACCGGCAGGCCGCATTGCGGAAGGATCTGGAAGAACTCTGGACGAAGAACAATACGGCGACGGACGGGACAACCGCAGTCGACGCTGAATACCTCGAAGTAGTTGCAACCCGCGCGTGAAATCCGTTTAATCCGAGGGAGATATGCGACGTAAAATCATCAGTCTTACAATTTTGCTCGCACTCTCCCTCACTGCTTTCGCACAAACTGCGACTCCACCAACGCAACCGGATACCGGTCCAGGCGGCAAACAGTATGTGCATGCCAAGGTGACGAAGAACCGCTACGGCACGGGCAATCAGGAGTACTGGATCTTCGAGCCTGACACGCCGAAGCCGGCGACGGCGCCCGTCGTGGTTTTCCTCCACGGCTGGGGCGGCATGAACCCGCTGTACTATGGGGCGTGGTTGGACCATTTGGTCAAACGCGGAAACATCGTCGTTTATCCGCGGTATCAGGCGACATTGCTGACGCCGCTCAAAGACTTCCTTCCCAACACGATAGGTGCGATCAAAGATGCGGTGACGCGTCTACAAACTGAGCGTGGCCACGTTAAGCCTGACTTGAACAAGTTTGCTGTTGTGGGTCATTCAATGGGTGGGTTGTTGTCGGCAAATGTGGCGGCACACGCGAAAGAAGAGAAACTGCCGCAAATGCGCGCAGTGATGGTGGTTGAACCCGGAATTACTGAAGCGCCGATCAACGCTCGGCTCGCGGATCTAAGAAAGATCCCGGCCGAAACTTTGTTGCTTGCGGTCGCCGGCGATCAGGACACGCTGGTGCGCGATATCGATGCAAAACGAATTTACTATGAGTCGACGGAAGTTTCCGCAGCGAACAAAGACTTCGTCATGATCGTCACCGACACGCATGGCACGCCTTCCTTGCTGGCGAGCCATCGAATGCCGACGGCAATGGATCGAAGTTACGACAACGGCGAGGGTGCAAGCGGTGGACCAGCCAATCCCGAGCGTGTGGGCAACTCATCGTCACGACAGAACGGCAACGCGAATGAATCGCGCCGGACGGAGACGATGCTGGTGAACGCGCTTGATTACTACGGGACGTGGAAACTCTTCGATGCCCTCTGCGACGCCGCTTTTTACGGCAAGAACCGGGAATACGCGTTGGGCAACACGACGCAGCAGCGATTTATGGGCCGTTGGAGCGACGGCGTTCCGGTGAAGGAACTGAAAGTCACCGACAAGCCGTGAATTGAATTTCAACTTCCGTTTGAGAATTCCCACGACTTCATCGAAGGTCCGGGCTCTGCGACTTGTTTCATATGTCGACAACGAGGATCCAAAAAGTGACATTTGGTATTTACGCGCGGGACCCGAAAAGGGATCTGCCGAGCTGTCCCTAACAGTCGTAAACGACCTAAACCTGATGACCACGGGACGCGTAACGCTCACAATCGAGTAATCCCCGCAACACGCCAAGATCTGTTGACGAGAAAGTGGCAGAATCGTGTCAATTCGTCGCTATACAAACCCCGGATTCGCCTCCTTTATCTAGCCCCTTTAAAGTCTATGCGGAAGGGCACTTTATGAAACGAGGTTGTTTATATCTATCAAAATCCACATTTGGAATCCTGGTATTGTCGGCGATCTTTTCGTGTTCAGTTTGGGCGCAACAGCCCGTGACCGAGCCGGTCAGCGGAAAGGCAAAGGAAACGCCTGCTGAGACTGACACCGCTGACGCAGTTAAGCCTGACCCTGATCCCTATCAAAAATACGAATTTCCCACGCACCGCGAACGATTTGATCGTTACGTCAAAGATACGGTTGGTCCATTAAGTTTGACGCGCTCGGCAGTTTCAGCAGGTTTCGATCAGTGGAGCGACTCGCCGGCAGAGTGGGGGCAGGGAATGAAGGGTTACGGCCGACGGTACGCGTCGAGGTTCGGTCGCAACCTGGTCCAACAGTCAGTGACCTACGGTCTCGACGAAGCTTTTGGCCTGGACAGTGAGTTTAAGAGAAGCACCGACGAGGGATTTGGGGCGCGCGTGAAGCATGCGTTCCTGGAAACGATCACGTCGCGAACGAAGAGCGGAAAACGCGTCCTCTCTGCGCCTCGATTGGCGGGCGTCTACACGGGCGCCATCGTTGCTACCGAGACGTGGTATCCCGAGCGCTACAGTTATAAGGACGGGTTACGAATGGGCACCAGAGGGCTAATCACGGGCTTCGGGATCAACCTGGTGCGTGAGTTTTTGTTTAACTGGTGATGCAGATTCTCACAGAGGGTGACGAATCGTCGTCACCCTCCACGCGAAAGCCGATCACTGTTCCTTCGGTTTAGTCACCAGACTCAGTTGCTTCACGTCCACGGTGAGTACTTTCAACCGCTCAGCGACATCGGGCGGCATCGTGCTCTGGTATCTGCCACCCAGATGCTTCGAGAGGAACTTTTCAGCAGCGGCAAGTACGGCCATGTTGTTTACTGGTCGTGCGTAACCGTGGCCTTCATCCGGTGCGAGTAAATACTCAACCGGATAGTTTCGCTCGCGCAGCGCGATCACGATCTGATCGGACTCGCGTTTGTTGACTCGCGGATCGTTGGCGCCCTGCGTGATCAGCAGCGGAGTCTTGATCTTCCCCGCGTGAGTTAATGGCGATTGTCGCAGCAACTGCGCCTTGCCTTCCGGAGTACTTGGATCGCCCATCCGTTTGTAGAAAAGCGCGCGGCCACTTTCCCAATACGGCGGGATCGTTTCCAAAAGCGTTATCAAGTTCGACGGCGCGACCTCAGCCACGGCCGCCGCATACAGGTCAGGTGTGAACGTGATACCGGCGAGAGTTGCATAGCCACCGTAACTGCCACCCCAAATGCCGACGCGCTTCGGATCGGCGATGCCCTGATCGACGAGATACTTGACGCCCCAAGTGATGTCGTCCTGCATTTTGTCGCCCCATTCTTTGTTTCCCGCGTCGAGAAACTTCTTCCCGTATCCCGTCGAGCCGCGGAAGTTCGGCGCCAGCACGGCGTAGCCACGATTGGCGGCGAACTGCGCGTAGGAAAAGTAACCCCACGTGTCACGCGCCCATGGACCACCATGCGGCATGATGATCGTCGGCAGGTTTTTCGCGGGCACTCCCTTCGGCAGAATCAGGTACGCCGGGATCTCGAGACCGTCGGACGATTTGTAACGAACAGGTCGCACCTCGGCCAGTGCTTCGCGCGGCAGTCTGTCACGAACGCGATACTGCTTCGTCAGTTCCTTCGTCTTGCGATCAAAAATAAATGCTTCACCTGGTTCGGTGTCGCTCCACGCGGTGACGAAGAACTTGGTCTCGTCTATGGTTGACGATCCGAAGGAGATTTCCTTACCCGCGACTTTCTGTTTCAGCAGTTTGTAATCAGCTTCGAAAGCTTTGTCTTTGAAATAAAGACGCGGCTTTTCGTCCTGGTAAAGCGTGTAGAGGATCTCGTCGGTCTTATCCGAGAAACGCGCGCTGCCAAAGTCAACGCGATTCATCGGATCGGATTCAACGGCCTCTTCCTTTCCGGTTTCGGGATCGAACAGCACGAGGCGGATCAGATCGACGTCGCCTTTGTTGGTGACGAGATATGCTCGACGGTTGTCCTTGTGAAAGCGGACCGGGTAACAGCTTTCGAAGACGGTGCACGAATAGACTTTCGTCGACTTACCGTCCGCGTCGAGTCGCAGGATCTCGCTGTCGCCGCCTTCGGTGATGCGAGTCGCCAGACGGAGTTTGCCGGTGTTGTCGAAGCGGTAATCGTCGTAACGATCGTCGTTCTTTCTGAGCAACTCACGCTGGCCTGACGAGATGCGCAGTTTGTAAAGATCGTGCCATCGTGCATCGCGATCGTTGAGACCGACGTAGATCACGTCGGGGTCACTTTTCGGCACGTCGTAAATGAACGCGCGGACTTTTTTCATGTCCGTCAGATTTCGTGTGGCCGGGACTTCGGCGCCTGGGGCTGGAGCGGCCGCCGGGTCGACAGCGAAGACGTTGAAGTTCTCATCGCCACCGAAGTCGTTGACGAAGAGTATGTACCTGGAGTCGCGCGACCAGAAATAGTTTCGGATCGGACGCTTTGTTTCGTTGGTGATCAATCTGGCGCGATCGAACGGTTCGTCAGCCTTCTTGATCCACAGGTTCATTGTGTCCTTGTGAGGTTTACGGAAAGAAATGTATTTGCCGTCCGGCGAGATTTGCGCGTTCGCGATTTCGGGATTGCCGAAGAAGATCTCGCGGTCGATGAGCGCCGGCAGACCGCTTTGCGCAGCAGCCGAAGTAGCGATCGCCAGCGCCACAGCCAGCAGACACACAGTCGTATACAAACGGCGAACTTTGTTCTTCATAACGCTTCTCCTGATGGGCTAATCATTGATCGACGCTGAGCAAGCAGAAGACAGACCGCTCGATTGGCGGAAGTTGAGTTTCGTAACGAATTATCCGTGTTTAGGCGTAGAATCTTACGGCAGATTGCCCGAATCTTCCAGTTTTTTGCTGAAACTTCAGTACCACTTTTGTCACTTACCTTGATATGAAAATCGCAGTCGCTGCCTGACGGCGCGTTTCAGATTCTCTGGTCTGATAATCGATCGGGCGTGTATCAGTTGAGAATGGCGACGGTGACGGTGAAGGCTAAGGTTGCATCACCCGCCAACTGATCACGACATCATCTCAATTAAGGTGTTTGCTGCGCGCGACCTGACTGGATCAGTCGCTGTCTCGAAGTGTTTCCCGGCACCGCGATGTGCGTCGCCGGATCATACTCTTTGCCGACAGCAGGGCTGCCCTGTGGTACCCAGATCTCGACACGCGTTGAACTGTAACCCGAAGGGATATAGCGGACCCAGTAACCGTCGGGATGCAAGGACCAACGACCGGATGGAACAGTTTGACTGCCCGGACCCAGCGGCGCTGCGCCGGAAAGAACTGCGACGCGCTCCATTTCGGCAAACGACGCACCCGGCGTGGTTAGCATCTGTCGTAGTTGTGCTTCGGCTTGAGCAATCTGCCGCAATGGTTCAGGAACTCCACCGAGCGCATCGGTTAATGCGTTGCCGGAAAGCACGTCGAGCGCGCTGCGATTGAGACCGGCGAGTTGCCTTGGTGTCAGCAGTCTCGACGCAGTCGCCTTCAGCTCCGCTTGAAGGTCTTCAAATTTCGCGCGCGCAATAATCGCCCACAGGAGAGCTTGCACGTCATGTTGTTCGATCTCCGGATGCTGTACCGAGTTACGAACAACACTGATCACCGCATCTTCCGCCGGCCCTTTTGGCGGCGCATACAGATAACCATCACCCTCACCCGGGCCATGAGTACCCGCCTTCAAACAATAACTTTGCGTTTGCTGCTGGTAGTAACCGGGCTGCAAAACAAAACCACCCGAAGGCGTTCGCTGCAAAACCATCAGCGAACGGCTCGCTTCGCTCGGAACAAACCCGTCTTTTGAAGCATCGCCCCACTTGGCGTCCGGCAGCGCCGTCGTAATCGGTGGTTTGCCACCGAGAATGTTGGGCACCTTCTTCGCCAGTTTGTCAGCGCCCGGGATGCGATCGAACTGGGCAGTCGCCATTGAGGCGGAGACGAGTAGCAGTGTGACGAGATAAGGGATGCGCACGATCTTTATCTTCATGGGCCCATTGTAGGCTGGCCCCGTAGGAGCTTACAAGATCGAACGCTACCCCAATCTCACATTCTCCGGCGATCAGAACACGATCGTCCAACCCGGATTCGACGCCTGTGCTTTCGTATAAGACACGCCGTCGACCTTCAATCCCGTTTCGTCGAGAATCGTGATGATGCCTCCCTTATTTGAAAGGGCGAGTGTTTCGAGAGGTTTATCTGGCGTTGAACTCCATGGTGCCGTCTTCAACGCGTCCGTACCGCATCATCGAAAGATCCCTGACGTAGTTTTGGTGCAGTCGCCACGGTGTCTTCGATCCCTGGCTCGGCAGTTCGGGGAGGGCGCGCAGAACGTACCCGGAGTTGAAGTCGATCACGGGCTCGTGCTCGATGTTCGCGTCGTTGACGCGAGGCGTGCAGACGGAATAGCCATGCTGGTCCATGTGGTTCAATAGTCTGCACACGTAGCCCGCGGCGAGATCACACTTCAAGGTCCATGATGCGTTTGTATAACCGACGGCAAAAGCGAGGTTGGGTATGTCGCTAAACATCATGCCTTTGTAGACGAGCGTTTTCGGCATATCGACGACAGCCCCACCCACCTCGAGTTGCATCCCGCTAAATAGTTTCAGCACGAGTCCAGTGGCAGTCACGACGATGTCGGCGTCCAGGTGTTCACCCGACTTGAGCTGGAGACCGGTTTCGGTGAAGTTCTCGATGTGATCGGTTACCACCGAGACGCGACGTTCGCGAATCGCCTTGAAGAGATCTGAATCAGGGACGAGGCAGAGTCTCTGGTCCCACGGGTTGTAATGAGGAGTGAAGTGCTTTGGGTCGTACTCCTTCCCGAGTTCGTTGCGCACCCCGCGCGCAACCATCCACTTGAAGATGTTGGGTCGCTTTCGTGCAAGGTTGTAGAAGAACGTAGCGGCGAGAACGTTCTTCCAACGAGCGGCGGCGTAGGCGGCGCCGTCCGGCAGACATCGACGCAGCCAGATTGCGACCTTGTCTTCCGCGGGCCGCGAGACGACGTAACTCGGAGAGCGTTGCAGCATCGTGACGTGCGCTGCGCGTTCGGCCATCGCGGGAACCAGCGTGACCGCAGTCGCGCCGCTGCCGATGACGACGACGCGTTTGCCGGAATAATCAAGATCCTCGGGCCACTTTTGCGGGTGAACGATCGTTCCGCGGAAACGACCGACGCCAGGCCACTCGGGTGTGTAACCGCTGTCGTAGTCGTAATAACCGGTGCAGAGGTAGATGAAGTTGGACGTAAGCTGGACGAGTTTGTTGTCGGGCCCGGTTTCGACATCGACAGTCCAGCGAGTGTCCTCGGAGGACCACGACGCGCGCCGCACGCGATGGTTGTAGCGAATCGTTTTGTCGACGTCGTACTCGGCGGCAGTATCGCGAATGTAGCTGAGGATCGATGGACCATCAGCCATCGCCTTGTTGTCACGCCACGGACGGAAGCGATAGCCGAGCGTGTACATGTCCGAGTCTGAGCGGACGCCGGGATAACGAAACAGGTCCCACGTCCCGCCCATCCTTTCGCGTCCTTCAAGGATGACGAATGACTTCTGCGGGCACTCTCGCTTAAGATGACAAGCGCCACCAATCCCCGACAACCCCGCCCCGACGATGATCACATCCACGTGCTCCACGTTCGCCCTCAAGAACTCAATCGAAGTTCACAATTCCTACGAAGAAACCGCAGATGAGAATAAGACGTCTAGCCACAGATTTTTTATATCACTCTGACTGCGGGGTCGAATAGTCGGATGTGACCGTCATGAGGAAAACGCTGCCGAAAAATGGTGAGGCAAAGGACAGAATTTGGATAAACGACCCAAGTTCGAAAAAAATTTTCAGTATAGTTACGAGCATAACTCGGCTCTTTATTATTGAGAGTTGACGAAACCTGTGAACGGATATCACCTTCGGAAGCTACTCACGCCTCCGAACAGCTCAAGAAAGACCTCCCCGGCGCTGTTGCGTTTACGACATTATTGCAGAAGGTGAGTTTCTAGCGGTCGGTCGTGTCCTAATTTCTCGCGCTGCGTAACTCTGCGGTCCTCTGCGCCTCTGCGTTGAAATTTGGCAGCACAGCAGGTAAACCGCGGAGACGAAGAGGACCACAGAGATACGCTGAGGACTCTCAGATGAGGACATCACTCTAACTCGGTTTGCCAGACCGCTCGCCGAGGGATTCGGCGCGTTGATAGGCGGCCCAGACGGCTTTCGACAATACAGTTCGGATGCTGCCTTTCTCCATTTGGTAGATCGCTTCTGCGGACGTTCCGCCTGGTGAGGTAACCATGTTGCGCAACTCCGCGGGATGTTTGTGCGACTCTCTCGCAAACAGAATCGCTCCCAGCATCATTTGATGGACCAGTTCTTGCGCTACATGTCGCGAGAATCCCATGTGTACGCCAGCATCGATAAGGGCTTCCATCACGAGGAATATGTAAGTTGGCCCAGTCGCACTCAATGCGGTTGCCATGTCGATCTGTCGCTCGTTCTCGACGCGAACCGCTTTGCCAAGCGCGTCGAGCATCGCGCGAACCTGCTGTTCCTGAGTTTCATTAACCGCAGCACTCGGCGTCCATGCAGTTACACCTTCTCCGATCTGAGCTGGTGTGTTCGGCATTGTGCGCACTACGGCGGCGTGCAGAAGTTCGTCCGCAATCGTTTCCATCCTCGCGCCGGCCACAATTGAAACGACGAGTTGATCCGGATGAATCGACCCTTTCAGTTCCTGGAGCACACGGCGCAAACGTTGCGGCTTCACGGCGAGAACGAGCACTGATCCGGTCTCTGGTCCGGACGGTTGAACGGCAAGCGCGGCCTCCCGGTTGTCCTCAAACATCTCAATGCCGTATTTCGCATGCATCTCCTGGCAACGCGCCGAGCGCGGATGACTGCCAACGATCTGCTCGGGAGTAACGAGTTGCTTGCGCAGCAGTCCCGCAATGATCGCTTCCGCCATCACCCCACAGCCGATAAACGCCAAACGGCAGTTGCTAAGAGCATTTGTATCGTTCATTTGGTTCGATTCTATTGGACGCTCCGACGCAACGGCAATCTGCGAATGCGTGCGACCCAGCCGCCGCCTGGTGCAAGTTTGATGCGCAGGCGGGTTTTAGTCTCGACGATGCTCTTTACTCTACGGTAATCGCTGCCAATCCTATCGGCATTGACACCGTCTTTGTATTCATCGAGCTCATGCCGTCCTAAATGAAGAAATGAAAGGTTGATGTCGAGTTCTCGACCGGTCCAATCGGTCATCGCGCCAATGTACCAATCCTGATTATGGCGACGCGCAATCACCACATAGTCTCCCATCTTTGCATGCAGCACTTTTGTCTCATGCCACACTGCCGGAACTGGTCCAAGGAAGCTCATGATCTCCGGCTCGCGCAGATAGTGAGACGGACTGTCTGCCAACATTTGCAACGGACTCTCGTAGACGACGTACATCGCGAGCTGATGACAGCGAGTGCCGAGGCTCATCGGTCGCTCAAACACCGCTGCAAAATTTTTCTCGTTACCGCTGTTGACCATCGCGCCGGGTGTATAGTCCATTGGACCAACAAGCATGCGTGAAAACGGTAACGTGACGTTATGCTCGGGATTCGCGAGTTTGCTCCACTTCGTTTGCTCTAACCCACGCACTCCTTCATTCGTGAGCAAGTTGGGCCATGTGCGAACCATCGTGGCGGCCCTTATCCCGCCGTGAAAATCGACAAGCATCTTGCGTTTTGCAGCTTCGCGACAGACTCTCTCGTAAAAGTCCATCACCTTTTGATCGTCACGCTGCATGAAATCGACCTTCAGACCTTTTACTCCCCACTGCGTGAACTGATTGAAAGCGGGTTCAAATTGATCATCCAGTGTCTTCCAAACCACCCACAAAATGATGCCGACGTTCTTCTGTTTGCCGTAAGCAACCAGTTCCTCGATATTCATCTCGGGAACGACCTGAAGCAGATCTCCCAGCTTGTACCAACCTTCATCGAGAATGATGTACTCGAGGCCGTGTTTTGACGCGAAGTCGACGTAGTACTTGTAAGTCGCGGTATTGATGCCGGATTTGAAATCGACACCGTCGATGTTGTTTGCGTTGTACCAGTCCCAAGCCACTTTTCCCGGTTTGATCCAACTTGTGTCGCTGATCTGAGAGGGTTGGGCCAACAGGTAGACCAGATCGTTCGTGATTAGATCCGCGTCGTTTTCCGCGACTCCAACGATGCGCCACGGAAACGTGCGCGTACCCTTCGTCTCCGCAATGTAATCGGCCGTT
>DASRPN010000184.1:0-21969 GCA_035646355.1 Pyrinomonadaceae bacterium
GGTTAATTACCAAATGCCTAAACTAAAAACACACAAAGGTGCGGCGAAGCGGTTTCGCTTGACCGCCACCGGAAAGATTAAGCGCGGCCATTCGCACGCGCGACACATCCTGACCAAGAAGACGAACAAGCGTAAACGTCATCTCGACATCGACGTCCTCGTCTCCAAGTCCGATCACGAGCGCGTGACCAACATGTTGCCGTACGGCCGCGACTAAATAGAAGTATTCGTCTTCATAAATAGAAAGGGGATTCATTATGCCCAGAGCAAAACGTGGCAATAAGCGTCTTGAACGACGCAAGAAGATATTGAAACTGGCGAAAGGTTATCGTGGCACGAAGTCGAAGCTGTATCGCTCCGCAAAAGAGTCAGTCGAGCGTGGTTTGAACTTCGCTTATACCGGAAGAAAGTTGAAGAAACGCGACTTCCGCAGCTTGTGGATCGTGCGCATTGGCGCCGCGGCCCGCTTGAATGGTTTGAACTATTCACAACTCATGCATGGTCTGAAACTGGCCAACATCGAACTCGACCGTAAAGTGCTTGCCGATCTCGCCGTGCATGAGCCGGAGTCGTTCGCGAGCGTTGCCGAGCAGGCGAAGAACGCGCTTGAAAGCGAGCAGCGTAATAAGGCGGCCTAAAGTTATTCGAAAGGAATTAAAACCAGTGAATCACATTATCCGATCCTTCAGCCGCAATGCGGGCCTGTTCGCGCTCACGTTTGCGCTGGGCGCCTCCGTTGCTCTGGCCCAGGACACGCTGTCCGGGAAGTATGAAGGAACAGTGAAAACTGCCGGGGCCGCCGATGAAAAGGTCTCGCTCGAACTCAAGAACGACGGCGGCAAGATTACAGGCCGTCTAATGAAAGGCGAGACTGCGATCGACATCTCCGAAGGAACGCTGGCAGCTTCGAAACTTTCGCTGAAGCTCGGCGCGGCCGCAAAAGATGGCACGGTTAGCGCCGTCGTCGATGGTGACAAGATCACTGGCGACTGGACCGCCGGTGCGGCCAAACGAACTATCGAGCTCAAGAAAGTTACTGCTGCGTCCGCCGCGGCTCCACCCAAAGGACCTGCCGAATCTACCTTCAACTTGAATGGTGAATGGGACGGTGTGGCCGATGCTCAGGGCCAGCCATTTCCGTTTGTGCTCACCTTGAAGGTCGACGGCCAGACTGTGACCGGAAACAGCAGTTCTCAGCTTGGCGAATCCGTTCTCAAGAACGGCTCCTGGAAAGAGGGCAAACTGGTGTTTGAACTCGAGGGTCAGAATGGTGTGATCTCCATGAGCGCCGTAGTTGTCGAAGGAAAACTTTCAGGCGAATTCGATTTTGCCGGGCAGTTACAAGGCAAGTGGGTCGCGGTGAAGAAGAACTAAAGAATTGCGAAATTCGAAATTCGAAATTGGAAATTCGAAAATTTCTGAATGACAGTGAACCAAACCGATCATTCACCTGAACGTCAGGTACAAGCAGCCCGCAAAGCGTTCGACGACGACATCGAACGCTTTGTTCGCTTTAGTGAACCTTCGCAGTTGTCGCAGATCGATCTGGAGACGGCGATCGCGGAGGAACGCGCGTTTGCCGAAGTGCGTGCACGCCATTTGGGCAAGAAAAGCGCACTCGCTGCGTCGAAGAAGTTGATCGGCCGCGTGGCGCCGGAAATGCGCCCCGTTTTTGGTCAAGTGGTCCAGTCGCACGAGGACGCGATGGTCCAGATGGTCGAGAAAATTGAGGCAAGTTTAAAGGGCCATATCGAGGCCGAAAAAACGGCACGCGAGAGTATCGACGTGACAATGCCGGGACGCCGTCCGCGCGCGGGGCACCGGCATCCGATCACGTTGCTGCGAGAACGGGTCGAAGACGTCTTCGTCGCGCTTGGATACGCGATCGAAGACGACCGCGAGATCGAAACTGATTTCTACAACTTCGACGCGCTCAATATTCCGGAACACCATCCGGCGCGTGCGTCTCAGGATACTTTTTACACGACTGAGAATTTCGCGCTGCGTACGCAAACCTCTACGGTGCAGATTCATGCGATGCAACGTCGTGGCGTGCCGGTCCGGATGATTGCGCCGGGCCGCGTGTTTCGCCGCGACACGCCCGATCCGACGCACAATCCGATGTTCTTTCAGGTTGAAGGTCTCTGCGTGGATCGCGGAATAACAATGGCGCACTTGAAGGGGACAGTCGCGGAGTTTCTGCGGCGCATGTTTGGTCCCGAAACGGTGACGCGCTTCCGGCCGTCATATTTCCCGTTCACTGAGCCTAGCGCGGAATTTGACTTCAGTTGTTTCAAATGCAAAGGAAGTGGTTGCCGGATTTGCAAAAACTCCGGATGGATTGAGCTTGGCGGGTCGGGAATGGTGCATCCGAACGTCTTGCGCGCCGTCGGCGTCGATCCGCAGAAGTATTCCGGTTTTGCCTTTGGACTGGGAATCGATCGGATGTGCGCTTTGATGTACGAACTCGACGACATTCGTCTGCTATTTGAGAACGACGTGCGGTTTTTGGAGCAGTTTGAATAGATGTTGATCAGTTACCACTGGCTCAAGGAATTAACTAATACTTCTCTGCGTCCGCATGAACTGCGTGAGCGGCTCACGATGGTCGGACTCGCGATTGACGCGGTCGAATCACATGCGGACGATTCGGTTCTGGACGTCGAAGTGCCGTCGAACCGGCCGGATTGTCTCTCGCATGTGGGTATTGCAAGGGAAGTTGCGGTAATCGAGAAAAGAGAGGTTCAGTTACCGTCAGGTCAACCGGCAAAGACAGACGGACGCTCTTCGGAACTCACGTCCGTCGAAATTAACGATCCTGATCTGTGTCCGCGGTATGCCGCTCGTTTGGTTCGTGGCGTGAAGATTGGACCATCGCCCGACTGGCTCGCCAAGCGTCTCGAAGCAATCGGCCAGCGTCCGATCAACAACGTCGCCGACATTACGAACTACGTCCTGCACGAACTAGGCCAGCCGCTGCACGCGTTCGACTTTCAAAAACTATCGGGTCGCAGGATCGTCGTCCGTCGCGCTACTCGCGGTGAGAAGCTGCGCACGCTCGACGGCGTCGATCGCGAACTCACCGAAGAGATACTCGTGATCGCCGACGCTGAGAAGGCCGTGGCCCTCGCCGGGATCATGGGCGGCGAAGACTCCGAGATCTCCACCAGCACCACCGACGTCCTGATCGAGAGCGCTTACTTCGATCCGAATTCAGTTCGTCGCACGGCGCGCCGACTGGGGATGGACACTGAAGCGTCACGACGATTCGAGCGCGGCGCGGATCGCGAGAATGTGCTCCGCGCACAGGAGCGTTGTGTCGAACTGATCTGCGAGCTTGCAGGAGGTGTTGCAACCGAGGACGCGATCGACGTCTATCCGACACCCTGTATCCCGCGTGTAGTCGAATTTCGTCCGGATCGCGTGAAGGAACTAACGTCGCTCACGGTCGAGCGCGACAAAGTCGTCCGCATCCTAACCGGGCTCGGTTTCAAATCCGACTACCTGCCGATCGAGAAATTCAGTGCTGAAGTTCCGTCGTGGCGCATCGATGTCGATCAGGAGGAAGACCTCGTCGAAGAGATCGCGCGTCATTCGGGTTACGACAAAATTGCTTCCGAACTACCGCCCTCGAACATTCCCGGTGAATATCAACCCACCGAGATGAAGCAACGATCCCTGCGACGGGCGCTCAACGCCTGCGGCTACGACGAGGCGATCACTTTCAGTTTCATCTCGCGAGACGAACAATTCGAATTGATCCCGGCGTTAAGTGAGCAGGGACAGACCGAACTCAAGAACCCGATTATTGAAGATGCGACCTGGATGCGCTCGAGCCTTTTGCCCGGCCTGATGAATTCGCTTCGTCACAACCTCAATCACGGCATCCGGGACGTCCGTTTATTCGAAATCGGGCGTGTTTTTGGCCTTTCCATGGACGGTCAGTTACCGGAAGAACCGCTTTCTCTGGCGATGATCGCAACGGGTGCGGCCGTCGAAGAGAACAAGGCACAGGCCGATCGCGACCTCGACTTCTTCGACGTCAAGGGCGCGCTCGAAGCAGGAGTCGATTGGATGAACGTCAGCCCACTCGCCTTTACAAACACTGCCGCGAAACATCTGCGCGCCGGTCAGGCTGCGTCGATCAAGCGAGCTGACGCTGTGGAGATCGGCACGATCGGTCGACTCGCGGAGTCAATTGCTGCGGCGTACAAGTTTCGCCAGCCGGTTTATGTAATGGAACTCGATCTCGGATCATTATTGAGTGGACCCCAGCGCGGAACTCAATATTCGCCGTTGCCGCGTTACCCAGCGGTGATGCGTGACATTTCGATGGTGTTGGATCGCACAGTTACACTCGACGAGATCCTGAGCGCTGTCCGAAATCAGCGCGTGGCAGACTGCCGCAATGTCATGTTGGTTGGTACCTTCGTTGGTGAAAAGATTCCGCCTGGCAAGCGATCGGTCACTTTGCGGCTGGAATATCGCTCTGATGAGCGCACGTTGCGTGATGAAGAAGTCGAAGAGCGACAAATGGAAATTATCACCTTTCTCGCCGAAACATTTATTGCACAGCAGCGTTAGAAAATAAATCGCGCGGGATTGTGAAATGAGTCTTGCGCTTGCAACCGCGAAGACGGATAATCGCTGTCGATTTTCACTTCAGTCGAAACGTCCACGGGAGACAAAAGATGGTTGGCCTGTCAGGCTTGGAAAAGTTTTCGCATCTCGAAGATAAGATCTATCGGACCATCGAACTTACCAAAACCCTGCGTCAGGAAAAAGAGAACCTCGAGAAAGAGCTGTCGCTAATCCATCGGGACATGGGTAACGTCTTGAATGAAAAAGAGCGACTCGAAAGTCAGGTTGAAAAGTTGCTCGCCGAACGTGAGACGATCCGCATGAAAGTCGAAGCGATGCTCGATGCCGTGGCCGCTCTGGATCCGGAGATGGCTGAGGAGCTCAGATGAGTTCCGGGGTCGGGAGCATGATCAATAAAAGCAGCATGGAAGGTACCACCGGTAGTCCCACCATCCGTGTCGAGATTTACAACCAGACCTACAACATCAGGTCTGACGGCGACACTGAATACATCATCCAGCTCGCCGAATTCGTCGACAGTCGCATGCGCGAGATCTCGTCTGGCACACTCACCGTCGACTCATTGAAAGTTGCGATTCTTGCAGCTCTGCACATCGCGGACGAGCTTCATCGTCTCAAGAATATGCACGAGCAAGCCGATGCTCAACTCGGCGCCCGAAGCGCTGAATGCGCCGAAATGCTCGATCGGTTATTGAAGGTCCGTTCCACCCTCGAACACGAACAAGGCGGCGCCGGCAAGCTCTCCCTTGGATGAACTTGGTGCCTAGTACTTTGTGCTTTGTTCGCCTGCGGTAGACACGACTAACAGCCTTTCCTTTCAGCTGCACACCAAGTACAAAAAACTAAGTACAAAGCACAAAACACCATGATCTAAGACTAGTTTCTCGCGTTATGGGTCTTGTGTTACTATCCGTCGCGGCGGAGGGAAACGTTCTGCGGTGTTCGTCACCGAGTGTACGATGATTGAGCCAACGCCGTTGATTAGGGAGACCGAGGTCGCTTGCCAGTGCAATTCTTCAACGTTAAGAATTGCCAGAGGCTGCGTCATTTAGAGGTCACCCACCTGTCTTGTGCAGGTTCAATTACGGCTTCGGAACGGCAATCGCGGATTTCCCTCTTGCCAGATACCGCGAATCGTGAATCGTAGATCGTGATTCGTTCGTCACGCTCATGCGGTCCGTGATTACGCGGCTTTTTGTTTCTAAACCCAGATCACCGTATGAAAGTCCTCATGTTCGGAGACGTGGTGGCGAAGCCCGGCCGAATCGCCGTGCTCGAACGTATCCAGGATCTCCGCGAACAACACCAGATCGACCTCGCAATCATGAACGCGGAGAACCTCGCGGGCGGCTTTTCCGTCACTCCATCACTCTGCGAACATCTCTTTGCCAATGGCATCGACGTAATGACGTCCGGCAATCACATCTTCGACAAGAAAGAAGCCATCGACTACATCCGCAAGCAGCCACGACTGATCCGGCCCGCAAACTACCCGCCGAACACTCCGGGAAGCGGTTACTGGGTTGGTGAGGTGCAGGGCGTTCCAGTAGCGGTGGCAAATGTGATGGGACGAGTGTTTATGCCGCCATCGGACGATCCGTTTCGCGTAATCGACCATGTGATGAAGTCAGTGCCGGACGAGGTGAAGGTGCGAATCGTGGACGTGCACGCTGAAGCGACGTCCGAAAAGGTCGCAATGGGTTGGCACCTCGACGGGCGTGTTTCAGTCGTCGTCGGTACGCACACCCACGTCCAAACAGCCGACGAGCGAATTCTGCCGGAAGGCACAGCTTATCTAACTGATCTTGGAATGACGGGCAGCTATGCCGGAGTGATCGGAATGAACAAAACTGATGTGATTGCGCGTTTCACGTCGGTGATCGCGAAACGCGCTGAGCATTCGAGTGGTCAGGTGCGCATCTGCGCGGCGGTCATCGATATCGACGAAACCAGCGGTCGCGCGCGATCCATCGAGCGCCTCAGCCTGGACCACAATCAGTAAGAAACTCGTCTACTCCTGCTTGCCGATCCGCCGCAGGCTTCTCGCTAATCCCGCACGCCGCTCGACTTCCGATTTCAGATCAGGCCGTAGTTTCACACATTCGGCGAGATCTGCTTGCGCTTGTGGTTCCTGGCCGAGATACACCCGCGCAATACCGCGGTTGCAATACGCCCACGCGAGTGACGGTTTGTTCTCAATTGCCCTGTCGAAATTCTCGATCGCGCGTTCCATGAATCCTTTGTACATCCACGCGGTGCCGAGACCCTGATACGCCCAGGCCATACTTGGCGAGAGCTTGATGGCGCGTTCGAAATCGACGATAGCCGTGTCGAAATCTTTCAATCCGAGGTAGACATAGCCGCGGTGGTAATACGGCTCCGCCATTTTGTCGTTGAGTTCAATCGCGCGGTTTAGATCGGTCAGGGCGCCCTGGTGGTCCCCCCTGTCGAGTCGCAGGCTGCCGCGATTGCTGAACGCCTGAAACAAGTTCTTATCGAGGGCGATTGCGCGGTCGAGATCCTTTATGGCCGCCGTCGTTTCCATCTGCGCCCGTTGCACCGCCGCACGATTCAGATATGCGACGGCTAGAGTTGGCCGGATGCGGATCGCCTGGTTGAGATCGGCGAGCGCTCCTTCCAAATCGCCCTTCTGGTAACGAGCAAGGCCGCGATTGCTGTAAGCATTGGCAATGAACGGATCGACAACGACGATATTGCTGTCGCTTGACGCGTCGGCTCCGCCGGTGAACGCATTTCCGGACCGGTTACTTGATTTCCCACTGTCGAGACGGGAGCTCAACGTAATCGCGCGTGTGTAGTCTTCGATCGCGCCATCGAGATCGCCGTTGCCGGCTTTCTTCATTGCGTTCTTGAAGTTATTGACAGCGGCCTCAGACGTTTGGGCCGTATTGGAAACGGGAAATGATAGAGCGAGAACGACGACGGCAAAGAATAACGCATAGCGGCGCATGGAACGACTCCTTCGATTGAAGCTCGCCACCAGGTGCGCTAAGATGCGGGGCGTCGACGATACAGCTTTGAGCGCCGCGAGGCGATCGAACTTGTGTTGTCATCCGAGCCTCGTTGTTATCGCAACTAACAACGAGGCTTTCCTTTAAAACGATCTCAATCGAGAAAAGTTACAAAAAAGCCGAGAGCGATCTCTAATTTTGAAACACCGTCAGCAGTTGTGTTGTGACGAGGAAGTGAGTGTCTGATTTTTTGGTTGGACATACGAGAAAGCAGTTTCCCGCAAAGGCGCCAAGACGCAAAGAAAGATTGAGGATCAAAGTTAGATCGTCTCATTCAGAACGTTAATGTTTTCTTTGCGTCTTGGCGCCTTTGCGGGAAACTACTCAGGTGCTGTTTCAGTGGGAACAACTGCACCGGGATGAGTCTTGATGATCGGAGGAGACAACAATCGTTGCGCATATCCTTCGGGAAAGGATCTTACGCGTCCGTTTTGATCGGTGACCACGTGTCCGGTCTCACCTTCCGCGACGACTTGTCCATTCGCCGCACGCACAATTTCATAACCAAAGCGAAGTGAACGTTTGCGTAACTCGGTGATGTGCGTCCGAACGATTAGTTCGTCGTCATAATAAGCCGGGGCCTTGTACCGGCAATACGCCTCGGCAACGACGAGGAACGCACTCTCGCTCTCTTCCATGTCGCGATACGAGAACCCACGTGCGCGACAATAGTCGGTTCTGCCTATTTCGAACCAGACCAAATAGTTGGCATAATAAACGATGCCCATCTTGTCTGTTTCGGCATAACGGACACGCAGCATGGTTTCGTGCCAAACGCCGAATACATCTTCAGGAGCAGGGCTGGTCATCTGAGCAAAACCTTCCGAACCGTCCATGGCAAGAAGGAACTGAAACTCCGATCCATTCAACTGTAAACGTTTAGCGGACTATAAGAGTGAAAGCCCATTATGTCAAAGAAATTTAGCAGCGCCCTGGTCCTGCTCTTGCTGGTCTGTTTGGTCGCTGGGAGCTTTTTACCGGTGGTCTCGGGCCAGACGGGCGCCACCCGGACAGCCCAAAACGCTTCGATTATCTCTACCGCTGAAGCGATACTTAAAGAAACCAGCGAGCTGCGAGAGCTTTCAATTCTGCGGGAAGTGAAGAGCGGCGCCCAGTCTCGATCCGAGATCGAACAGGTAATTATCAAGAACCTCGACGCCGACACCACGCCGGCCGAGATGTACGCGGCGGAGATTGTGCTCAAGGCATTTGGGCTCGCGCCACTCGATTTCGCCTATCGCTCTTTCCTCATCAAGTTGCTCAGCGAACAGGTCGCCGGCTACTACGATCCCAAGGCGAGGCAGTTTTACCTTGCCGATTGGATCGAGCTGGATGGGCAGAAACCGGTGATGGCCCATGAGTTAACCCACGCGCTCCAGGATCAACACTTCAATCTCAGACGTTTTGAGAAGTGGCCCGACGGCGATTCCGATGCTGAGCTCGCCGCTCGCGCCCTCATCGAAGGCGATGCCACGCTGGCGATGACGCATTATCTAACCAGGCACCCGATGGTCGCGCTTGCGTTTATGCGTAGCTCACAGGACACCCCATCGGAACAATTCGAAAAAGCGCCGCGCGCGGTGCGTGAGTCGTTGATGTTCCCCTACGCCGAGGGATCGAACTGGGCGGCGGAGGTTCACGATCGCGGTGGTTGGGACATGGTGTCGAAGGCTTTCACAAAGTTACCGCAATCAACGGAACAGATCCTGCACCCCGAAAAGTACTTCGCGTATGAGCCTCCGGTGAAAGTAACGTTGCCAGACTTCAGGCGCGCACTTGGACCACGTTGGAAACGCATCGATAATGACGTCAGCGGCGAGTGGGGCTACTACCTTGTGCTCGACGAATACCTGAAGGACGCTAAGTGGTCGAAGAAGGCTGCGGCAGGTTGGGGCGGCGATCGTTTTGTGATTTACGAAGGCCCACGAAAGTCGGGCGTGTTTCTGGCCCAGCTAACGGTGTGGGACACCGCGGCTGATGCGGAGGAGTTCTTAGCTGCTTACACTAGACGCATCGTAAAGCGACTCGGCGACCTTTCCGCAATTCAAGCGGGTACGTCGGATGGCGAAGTCCAACGAAGTGCGTGGAAAGACCCAATAGGTGGTGGCGGCGCGATAGAGAAGCGAGGTTCGCGAGTTGTTATTCTGGAAGGCGTACCCGCTAAGGCGAATGTCAACCAACTGCTTAATATGATCTGGCAACAACCACAATCAAGAACTCGCTAATTATGAAGATCGCCAACGTCGAGACCACCAAACGCCTGCGCCAGCTCACGGACGAACTTAAGCAGCTCGAAAATCGGCTTCGTCTCGGTGGTGGACCAGACAAGATTGAACGCCAACACCAGCAAGGTAAGCTCACCGCACGCGAACGAATCGCACTTCTGCTTGATAAAGATTCGTACCACCAGGAGATCGGACTGCTCGTCGCGTACGATCAGTACGAGGGCGGCGCGCCGGGAGCCGGTGTTGTGACTGTTGTCGGTCGAGTCGAGGGTAGGGAAGTCGTAGTCGTCGCTAATGACGCGACTGTGAAAGCCGGATCGTGGTGGCCCGAGACGATCAAAAAGATCCTGCGGGCGCAGGAGATCGCGATGCGTTCGCGTGTGCCGATCATCTACCTGGTCGACTCCGCGGGTGTGAATCTACCTTATCAGGGTGGCGTGTTTCCGGGTCAATACGGTGCGGCTCGCATTTTCTATTACAACTCGATCATGCGGCGTTACCTGAAAGTGCCGCAGATCGCGGCGGTGATGGGTCCATGTATTGCCGGCGGCGCATACCTTCCCGCATTGTCTGACATCATCATCATGGTCGAGGGCACGTCGTTTATGGGCCTCGGCGGTGCGAACCTCGTCAAAGGAGCGACGGGTCAAACCATCGACAACGAAACACTCGGTGGCGCACGCACGCATAACGAACTTTCTGGCGTGGCCCATTATCGAGTCGCGGATGATCAAACGTGCATCGAGAAGATCCGCGAGTTTGTTTCCGAGTTGCCTCAGTCTGAACCGGCAGGCGCGAGGCAACAACCGGGTGAGTCATTGCGTCCGATCGAAGAGTTGTACGACATCATTCCCGAAGACCATCGTCAGCCGTATGACGCGCGAAAATTGCTCGAGTGTTTGCTTGACGACGGACATCTCGACGAATTTCAGGCCGACTACGCAAAGGAAATGATCACGGGTCACGCGCGTATTCGCGGAATTCAAGTTGGGGTGATCGCAAATCATCGCGGGATGGTGCGCGCGCCGGGCGGAAAGCCGCCGCGGTTTGGCGGCATCATCTACACGGAGTCGGCGGAGAAGGTCGCCTATTTCATCGAGACTTGCAATCGGCATCAAACGCCGTTGTTGTTCGTGCAGGATGTTTCCGGGTTCATGGTTGGATCAGAAGCTGAACACTCGGGAATCATTCGCGCCGGAGCGAGGTTCGTAGAAGCGATGGCGACCGCAGTTGTGCCGAAGATCGTGTTGACGGTGAATCATGCGTCGGGCGCCGGTTACTACGCGATGGCCGGACAGGGTTTCGATCCTGACTTCATCTTTAGTTGGCCCACGGGAAGAATGGGTGTCATGGAAGGCGACTCTGCTGTGCAGGCGGTGTTTGGCAGCCAGTTAGAGAAGTTGAAGAAGAACGGCCAGTCGCCGGATGCGGCGTTGCATGCGGAAATGGACAAGGTGCGAGAGACGTACGACATGGAACTCGATGCGAAGTATGCTGCCGCGCGCGGGTTTGTCGATGCAGTGATCGCTCCCGAAGATACGCGTCTCGCGTTGGAACTCGCGCTGCGAACCGGCCAGACTTACGGGGGCCCTCACCTCGGGCAGTTTGTCATACCGCCGGGTGTTGTTTAAGATCAAGACGTTCCCGCCTGTTTGTCGTTAAAACCCCCTAAAAAAAAGGATTCCGGCGCACGTGCGTTCTGCGCCGCATAGCGACCACGGGAGGAAAAGTCCATGAGAACAAGAGTCTCTGGTTCAGTGCTGCTTTTGATAGCTTTAGTATTTTCTTTGAGTGTGGGTGCGCAGGATCCTCCGCAACCCACGCGCGCCCAGGCCACTCAAGTCGATCTTTCAGGCACATACACAGGCACATTCGATTGCGAACCGGCAGGGTTGATGGGCGAATCGACGCTCACAATCACCGGTAACCAGTTTACGACCGCGGATGGAAAGACTGGTCGCATCGTTGCTTCGTCGAGTGGTGGTTACACCGCGGTGGCTTTTCAAGTTGGAGAAATGGCTCCAGCCGCGACTACGGGCGCGACTGCCGCTCCGGCGACAATGCCGCAAATCTTTTCGCTGCGTGCGCGAAAGCAAGGTACTCGATTGACTTTGACGGCCGCGCCGGGGACGAACATCAAATGTTCTTTCACGCCGGGACGAACGGCACGTGGGCGCAGGACTCGCACACCCCCCGCGACGGGAACGGAGGTAGCTGCGCCGGCAACAACTCCGACTACAACGCAGCCTACGGAGGCACCGGTTCCGGCTCAAACACCGTCGCCGTCACCGTCACCAACGCCGAGCCCGACTGCGACGCCGACTCCGCAACCGAGTCCGGAACCAAGTCCACAACCCAGTCCCGAACCGGTGCCGAGTCCGAGCCCTGAACCGAATCCGAGTCCGATGCCGAGTCCGATTCCAAGCCCGACTGCGACTCCAAGTCCGACGCCGAGTCCAACACCAAGTCCGAGACGAGGGTGATTGAAAGGAGACCATTTGCTTCTTGTGTAGTGGTGATTGTTTAATCACCACCAACCGATGAAGCAAAAAATACGAATAGCGGCAGGACAAGGCTTTTGGGGAGACCTACCTGACGCGCCCGTGCGTCAGGTTGAAGGTGGTCCAATCGACTACCTCATGCTCGACTATCTGGCGGAAGTCACGATGTCGATCATGCAAAAGCAGAAGGCTCGCGATCCAAACGCGGGCTATGCGCGGGATTTCGTCCCCTTGATGTTGCGCATTCTTCCGACCTGCGTCGAACGCGGCATCAAGGTTACGGCGAACGCGGGTGGCGTTAACGTGCGCGGTTGCGCGAACGCCGTCATCGACGTCGCACGCGAACTCGGCTTGAGCGGGAAAGTGCGAATCGGGATCGTCACCGGCGACGACATCATGCCGCGTCTCGACGATCTGCTTTCCCGCGGCATCGAATTGCGCAACATGGACACCGGCGAACCGCTGTCGACCGTCCGTGATCGCATTCAGAGCGCCAACGCATATCTCGGCGCGTGGCCCATCGTCGAAGCGCTGAAGACCGGGGCCCAAATAGTCATTACGGGACGAGCAACTGATACTGGACTCACGCTCGCACCGACAATTCACGAGTTTGGCTGGGCCGAGAACGATTGGAATCGACTCGCGGCGGGCACGATCGCGGGGCACATCATCGAGTGCGGCGCCCAGGCGTCGGGCGGCAACTGCCAGTTTGAGTGGCGCAGCATTCCGAATCTTGCCGATGTTGGTTTTCCTATCGTCGAAGCGTCACCTGACGGAACTTTCGTTATAACCAAACACGAGCGCACCGGTGGTTGGGTCGTCATTCCCGGAATCAAGGAACAACTGGTTTACGAGATGGGCGATCCGCGTGAGTACATCACACCGGATTGCGTCGCGGATTTCACGACGATTCAGCTCGAGTATGAAGGTCGAGATCGGGTGCGCGTTTTTGGCATCGAAGGCCGGCCGGCGACGGAGTTCTTGAAAGTTTCGATTAGTTACTCGGCCGGGTTCAAAGCGGTCGGGACGCTTGTTTACTCGTGGCCCGACGCATACGACAAGGCGCAGGCTGCGGATCGCGTACTGCGCGCGCGTTTGGATCGACTGGGTCTGAAGTTCGACCAGGTTCTGACTGAGTTCGTTGGTGCGAGCGCGACGCATGGACCACTTGCGGGGCCACCGCGCAGCGACGTACCGGAAGTCCAGCTGCGCGTCGGCGTTCGTGGCCAGGATCGAAACGCGGTGGAACGGTTTACGAAAGAGATCGCACCGTTGATTCTCACTGGACCGCCTGCGGTGACGGGCTTTGCGGGCGGGCGGCCGAAAGTGGAAGAGATCGTCGCCTACTGGCCCGCGCTGATTCGGAAGGAAGAGATCACACCATCAGTCGAGGTGCTCGACGCGTGAAAGCACAACTTGTAAAACTGGCCCATGCGCGTTCCGGCGACAAGGGCGATACAGCGAATGTCGGATTGATCGCTTTGAGTGATGAGATTTATCCCATTCTGGTCCGTGAAGTCACAGCGGAACGCGTCAAGCAGCATTTCAAGGGCATTTGTCATGGAAAGGTCGAAAGGTTTGAGTTGCCAAACCTCGGCGCGCTGAATTTTTTGCTGCATGAGAGTCTTGGCGGTGGCGGTACGTTGTCGTTGATGACAGACGCGCAGGGAAAGACGTTTTCGACGGCGTTGTTGAGAATGGAGATCGAGGTACCGGATGATCTTATATTCGGTTAATGATGCGGTGGCCCGCATTACTCTGAACCGGCCGGAGAAGAGAAATGCGCTCAACGACGAGCTGATCGCTGAGATCAAGCGCAGCCTTGAACAAGCGTCGGACGACGAGACCGTGCGAGCGATTGTGATCACAGGTGCCGGAAAGGATTTCTGTTCCGGCGCGGATCTCTCGGCACTTCAAAAGATCGCGCAAGCCTCGATGAGTGACAACGCGGATGATGCGCGATCGTTGCTTGATCTGTTCCTACAAATCCGTCAAATCCGTGTTCCGGTCGTAGCAGCCGTTCGTGGCCGTGCACTCGCAGGTGGTTCCGGTCTGGCTACCGCCTGCGATCTCGTGCTCGCCTCTGAAAATGCCAGATTCGGATATCCGGAAGTGAAGATCGGGTTTGTTCCGGCGATGGTCCTGGCGATCCTTCGTCGCAACGTCTCCGAAAAGCGCGCTTTCGAGTTGATCACCCGCGGCGAAGAGATCGACGCCGCTTACGCCAAAGAAATTGGACTAATCAATCAGGTCTTCAGCGACAACACGTTCGACGAAGAAGTGAATGCGTACTTGCGAAGGTTTACGGAAGTAAGCCGTACCGGGATCGCATTAACGAAGCGCCTGCTGTATCAGGTCGATGGTCTGCCGTTTCTCGAAGCGTTGGAGACGGGCGCTGATGTGAATGTGATCGCCCGCATGACTGAGGATTGTCAGCAGGGAATTGCGAAATTTCTGAACCACGGATCGAAGAAATGAGCCCCGGGATTAATCCCGCGGTTTCACATTCTCGCGTAGAAATTTAACGATGTCCTCGGTGTTAGTTCCCGGCAGGAAAACTTCGGCCACACCCTGCTGTTTCAGTTTCGGCAGATCTTCTTGAGGAACGATTCCGCCGACCAGCACGAGACAATCATCCATGCCTTTTTCACGAAGCAACTGCACGATCCGTGGGCAGAGTGTGTTGTGCGCGCCGCTGAGTATCGACACGCCGACGGCATCCACATCTTCCTGAAGCGCTGCGGCGGCGATCATCTCCGGCGTTTGTCGCAGCCCTGTATAAATCACTTCCATACCCGCGTCGCGCAGGGCTCTCGCGATCACTTTCGCCCCGCGGTCATGACCGTCAAGTCCAGGTTTGGCTACCAGAACACGAATCTTTCGGTTCGACATATGTGTGCATTCTAACCGTTAGTCAACAAATTGCCAGGGGTGAAACTGCGGAGGAGATAGTCTCCCGCAAAGGCGCTAAGGCGCAAAGAAATCCTCTATAACCGCGGTAGCGCTTTGCGCCTTTGCGTCTTTGCGGGAGACATGAGTCAGAAAGAGAAGACTTTGCGTGGAAAGCCGGTTGCAGTGGATGATCAAAACGCCGGCTCTTCATAGATGCCATAAACGTCGCGGAGCGCGGAACAGATCTCGCCAAGCGTTGCATACGCGCGTACGGCTTCGATCGTCGCCGGCATCGTGTTCTCGTGGTTCTGCGCCGCTAGCTTCAAACGATCCAAGGCTTTCGTCACGGCGCTGGCGTCACGCTGCGCGCGCGTTTGTTCGAGTCGTTCCAGTTGATGTGTGCGGACTGATTCGTCGATCACGAGAATCGGAAATTCCGAAGGCTCGTCAGTCATTTCATACTTGTTGACGCCGACGATCACCTGCTCGCGGCGCTCAACGGCCTTTTGATATTGATACGCGGAGTCCTGGATCTCCCGCTGCGGAAAGCCTCGTTCAATCGCACCGACCATGCCGCCCATAGCATCGATCTTGCGGAAATAATCGAGCGCCTCATCTTCCATCTTTTGCGTGAGCGATTCGAGATAGTAAGAACCACCGAGCGGATCGATTGTGTTCACGACGCCGGTTTCTTCCGCGATGATTTGCTGCGTCCGCAGAGCGATCAGCGCCGCGCGATCGGTCGGCAGCGCCAGTGCTTCGTCGTAAGCGTCCGTGTGCAGACTTTGCGTGCCGCCGAGGACTCCCGCCAGCGCCTGGATCGCCACGCGGACGATGTTGTTCAGCGGTTGTTGGACCGTCAGCGATACGCCTGCGGTTTGCGTGTGGAAACGCATCTGCAACGTGCGTTCGTTTGAGCTGCCGAACCGGTTCTTCATCTCGCGGGCCCAGATACGGCGCGCAGCGCGATATTTTGCGATCTCCTCGAAGAAGTCGTTGTGGGCGTTGAAGAAAAACGAGATGCGCGGAACAAATCGGTCGACTTCGAGATCCGCGTCTACGCCCCAGGCGACGTACTCGATTCCGTCGCGCAACGTGAACGCGAGTTCCTGTGCGGCGGTCGCACCTGCTTCGCGAATGTGATAACCGCTCACCGAGATCGGGTTGTAACGCGGCACATGTTCCGTGCAGAACTCAAACGTGTCGATCACCAGTTTCATCGCCGGCTTGATCGGATAGATCCACTCTTTCTGCGCGATGTACTCCTTTAGAATGTCGTTCTGAAGCGTGCCCGAGATCTTGTCCCAGCGCGCGCCTTGTTTTTCCGCGACGACCAGATACATCGCCAACAACACGGATGCCGGCGCATTGATCGTCTGCGACACGGTGACTTGTTCGAGCGGAATACCATCGAAGAGCACTTCCATGTCCGCGAGTGACGAAACGGCGACGCCACATTTTCCAACTTCACCTTCCGAAAGCGGTGAGTCGGCGTCGTATCCCATCAAGGTTGGGAGGTCGTAAGCCACGGACAGTCCGGTCTGCCCTTGTTCCATCAAGTATTTGAATCGGGCGTTAGTCTCTTCAGGTGTGCTGAATCCGGCAAACTGACGCATGGTCCAGAGCTTGCCCCGATAGCCGGTAGGATGGATGCCGCGCGTGTAGGGAAATTGACCGGGAAATGAAATGTCGCGTGAAAAGTCGAGCTCATCGACGTCGGCGGGTGTGTAGAGTCGATCGACCTCTTTCAGCGAGACCGTCTGGAAGCTTTTCTTGCGTTCGGGACGTTTCGCGAGTGTCGGATCGAGCGTTTCGTTTTCCCACCGCTCCTTTTCGATCTCAACCGGCGATGAGGGTTCCTTTGTTTCGGGCATTCGACCTCTCACATTAATTCGATTTACTTACCGTCGTGATATTAGTAATTTTCAACAGAGGGTGCAAAGTTAAGGTGCACCCACTCTCGCGAAAGGGCTCACCGCGTGCGGCGTTTCATCGAGCGGCGTCTGAATCAAGATTACATTCGCAAAATCGCCATTTTGGTGCTGGCGATCTTTTTCATCGTTCTCACTGTTTCGTTTGCGACAGCGAAGCGCGGCAAGTCGATATTTGGGCCGTTTCTGGGAGCCGACTTCGGGGCGTTTTACGTCGCCGGGCAGATCTTCCACAGCCATGGCCCTGCCAGGATTTACGATTTCGAGTTGCAATATCGCGTCTATAGACAAAACTTTCCCGACGCACCACCCGACGAAGCGTTGATGTACGCCAACGCGCCTTTCTTCATCGCGCCATTTATTGTCCTGTCGCGATTGCCATACGCCTGGGCGTACTTCATCTGGCTAGTCGTCTCGCTCTCCTTATATATAGCCGGATTCTCGATACTGTGGCGGTCGCTCGAGACTCTTCCACGGGACATCTGGTTAACCGCCCTGTTGCTCGCACTTTCATTCTGGCCGTTTCTGGTTGAGTGCCTGGCGGGCGGGCAAACTTCGGCCGTCGGTTTCTTTTGCTTCGCATTAGCGATATCGCTGGAACCCCGCAACCGGTTCTGGAGCGGCACCATCCTGGCACTCTGCGCTTATAAACCGACGTTGCTTCTACTCGTTGTGCCAATGCTGTTCATAACCGGACGATGGTTAACGATAGCGGGACTGGCAGCAGGCAGCGTTGTGTTGGCTGTGTTTTCGTGGCTACTGGTTGGCATAGAGGGTTGCATAAACTTCATTAACCGACTTCTTTTTTTCAGCACCACGACCACCAACGTCGTAACCGGTCTGCGTTCCTGGAAATACGTGGACATCAATTTCTTTATGCGGCTACTCCTGCCAAATCAGACCTACGTGCGATGGGCCATCGTCGCAATCTTCGTGCTGGCGCTGATTCCGTTCTTAGTCTCGAAATGGTGGCAACTACGACAGGAACCACAAAGTCGCCTCCTCTGGGCGTTAACACTAACCTGGACTCCAGTGTTGACCATCTACATGGGAATTTACGACTCGACGATTCTCGTTTTGCCAGCTCTACTGCTTACGGCCGAGTTTTACAAGTCCGGTTACACTTCAGTTTCACTGCCTTTCGCCTACCGGTGCCTGCTTCTAGCCCTGTACCTGTCGCCGTGGTTTACGCAAAACATTGCGATGCTGACTGGTGTGCAAATCTTCAGTCTGGTCATTGCGGCTTTTGGTATCTATCAGCTTCGATCCGCCCACGAACCTATTCCCGCCCGCGACTTTGCGGTTGCAAAGGTCTGACAACGTTTCGTTGCTTTTTGGTTTTTCTTAAGACGGGAGCGCGGCTGCGATGGCAGTCACAGCCGCGCCACACGGAAGGGTACCCGGTTGCGTGGATGTCGAGCAGGGGAAAATCTACAGGCAGGTTTCGGCAGGCATGAAACTTAATCTCCTTTGTTTTTCACAATCCAATCTTGTGGCACTCATCAACTCGCCCTTAGTGGATAGGAACAACGTATTCATTGCTGCGGACCATGTTCAGGTTCGCGCGTGCGGCTGATTCAATCGTCCTTGGATCGTTACGAAGCCGTTCGACCTCGGTCTTCAATGACCGGTTCACATTGCGAAGTGCTTCCAAATCGGTTTGCATTGCGGAGAATTGCTGCGCGGCTACTTGAAATTTCGCGCTCGTTCGCATGTTCACGGTCACGCAAACGGCGAGAGTAGCCAGTAAAATCATGCCGAAAACCACCCACGAGGGAATCAACCCTCCCCGGCGCCGCACGTCGGTGCGCGTGCCGATGATCTCCATCGAGATCTGCTGCACAGAAGCCAGCGAACCACCCGAGCGCGGCAGCACACGCTGCGACTGGATGCGCTCGTCAACCCAGTAAGTATTTGCGACCTTGCTCATAACGCCTCCCCAATTGTTTGCCGATTCCATTCGCCTAAATACGTACCGGGGTTCGGGTCCCCAAAGGACGCACCAAGTGCATGAATCGTCCTATTAACTACGCTCTTAATCGCCGTAACCGTCTCTGCAATCCCACTCGCCGGGACGCCAGCTTTCGTCGTATCGTGACTTTTGACTGCTGACCCAACCGGCTTCTCACCGCCAGGGACAATCGTCTCTTCATTGATCTGGGCTCCTCTGTTCATCTCAACCAAGGTCGGGACTCGAATTGTCATGGTCAGAGTTAAGAAGCTGCTTAACTCAACTTTGAGAGTTTGTCCACAATATAGCTGGTGAGTTGGGCGTCACTGCCCCAACTAAATGTAGTTTGTGGTTTGTCAATTCGTTGCGGCTAAACGACTTAGCAGCGACTTGCCGGACTGTACCACCCGTGCTTAAGGGTGTAAAGATATTTCCAAGACATTTCGCTTCAATGCTTTAAGCCTGTAAGTTGAACATTTACTTGAAGTAACAGCGCTTAAAGCACTGAATTTGGCGAACGCATGGCGAACGAAAATCCGGCGCGTTTAAAGTTGTTGACAGGCCCGGTGGCCGACAACTAGACTCATGAACGTGTGGGAACATGCCAAAACCCACACGGATTCGCCCCATTCAATTGCGGTACCCTCACTGAAAATCAGTCCAAGCGGTCCTACGTGCAACAAGGAAGAGGTGTTGATGTCTGATTCTTCGGTCCTGGCGCCGGACGTCCCAACATCCGACTCGAATTCAAGCAAGTTACCGATAAGTTCCATAGTTCGAGCCGTATGCGAGGCCGCAAACGGTGGTCCCGATCTGCTTTACGAGGTGATGATCAAGATGAGCCTGATGGTCGAGGCCACTGCGCCGACCTACGGCTTATCGATCTGGGCCACTTCAGATGCCGGCAAGCCGAGTTTGCGCTGGGCCGAAGGTTTAGAGGACGAGGAGATCGCGACCGCTGAAAGCGTCGTAACCGAGATCTTCATTAGTCAGGGTCGCCCGCAGCCTGCGCAAGAGGGGGATCAGTCGATCTGCCTGTTGCTTTCGCTGCCGTCGAACATGCGCGAAGGCGCGGCGCTGTACGGCCGGTGTGTCAGACCACTTACCGATCATCAAGCGAAAGAGTTGAACGCGCTAAGCGATGTAGCGCACCTCGCGCACTCGCACCGGTCGCCCGGCAATGCGATCGAGAACACGACGCGGCAGGCTACGATGACACCGTCGAGTTCACTGCCGGGCATGGTTTTTAGCAGCCGCGCGATGTGTGAAGTCGCTCGAAACATCGAGCGCATTAAAGATTCCAACTCGACGATTCTGGTAAATGGTGAATCCGGTACCGGTAAGGAATTGGTGGCTCGGGCTATTCACCGGCTCAGCCGTCGATCGGAGAGCGAGTTCATTCCGTTCAACTGTTCTGCAGTCCCGGCAGAACTGATCGAGAGCATGTTGTTTGGTCATCGCCGCGGAACGTTTACCGGTGCGATGTCAGACCAGGCGGGGTTGATCCGATCGGCCGAGAACGGCACGCTGTTCCTCGATGAAATTGGCGACTTGCCGCTTTCGTTACAGCCGAAGCTACTCAGGTTTCTTCAGGAAGGCGAGATTCACACGCTGGGTGAGCGCGCGCCGCGGAAAGTAAACGTGCGAGTGATCGCGGCGACGCATAAAGATCTTGAGCAGCTCGTGAGTGAGAAGCTTTTCAGAGAGGACCTCTACTATAGAATTGCTACGTTGACGATCCAGGTGCCGCCGCTCCGCGAAAGGCCTGAGGACATCTCGGCGTTGATTTCGCACTTCGTTAGCCATTACGCGCGCAAGAACGAACGCCCGATTTCTGGAATCACTGCTGACGCGATCCAGATTTTAGAGACGTACTCGTGGCCGGGTAATGTGCGTGAGTTAGCGGCGGAAATGGAACGGTTGGTCCTTTACGCAGAAGACGACGGCTACATTCGACCGCAGAACATCAGCGCCCGGATCTTCCCGCAGGGAAGCAACGGTAACGTGGCGCCGGTGGAGAAACTTGAAGATCTGCTGGACAACTACGAGCGCCGCGTAATCACTGAAACGCTCAAGCGTCACGATTGCAATGTCGCTAAGGCCAGCGAAGCTCTCGGCCTCGGCTCCCGCCAGACTCTCTACAAAAAACTCAAACGCCTCGCCATCGACATCGGCGACTTCCTCCAGGAAGACACCGAACCCGGCATGCAGTACCGCGCGTAACCTTTTTCACAAAACTTATTGGTTGACTGTTGGACGCAAGTTCAAAAGAACCTCGTGTGCGAGCTGATCGTAGTGTATGTGTCGCTCGCGTTATACCCTCTTTCTAATCACGCCTCATTCTTGTCAACTGCGGGCGACAAACACCGATCGCAACTAAACCGCGGATTTTGTTGCTTCCGCCACCTCATGGACCACTTGAGCTTGTCAACCGCAGGCTACAAGTGAACTAAAAATCCCCAACAAAACCACCACTGGTCCAATGGCACACCGGTTGTAAAAGTCATGCTCGTCGCGAAGCAACATTGCCTCGCATCAACTGAAGAGCTGACAAACACCTTATGAAATCGAACACCACTAGAAACCTGGCATCAGTTGTAATGCTCGTAATCCTTTCTCCGTTCCTGGCGCTGGCTATTCTCGTCAGCATCAAGACCGCGGGGATCAGGGATAACGAGGTATTACTGCTGTTGCTGACGTTGTCTAGTGCGGTGTTGAGTGGAATCAATGGCTTTGGCCGCCGCACGGCCACGTCGCTTCCACTCTCTTCCGTGCGTGCCACATGCGCCGGCGACGATGCTTCCCAAGGTCGCATTCCCTTGTCCGCTCACTCGC
>DASRPN010000185.1:0-35202 GCA_035646355.1 Pyrinomonadaceae bacterium
TTCGTGCAGAGTACTTCACTGGGACTTGAGTTCAACCAGTCAACTCCGCTAATGCTTTCAGCCGTAAAGTGAGTATCAAATGACTAAATTTATACCGCTCGTGGTCCTGTTTCTCGCCTTTGGCTCAGTCCATGCGCAAACAAAGGAACCGGAACAGTCGTCGACGCAGAAATACTTCAGCGACATTCAACTGGTGAACCAGGACGGCGAAAAGATGCGCTTTTACAGCGATCTGCTTCAGGGAAAGACAGTCATCATTAACTCGTTTTTCGCAACCTGCCAGGGAAGCTGTTTGCCGCTCATGCGCAAGATGCAAAAGGTGCAGGAAGCGCTCGCCGATCGACTCGGCAAAGACGCGCGGATTATTTCAATCAGCGTTGATCCAACTGTCGACACACCCACCGCGTTGAAAGCGTATGCGAAAAAGCTTCAGGCGAAAGACGGGTGGTATTTTCTGACTGGGGATAAAGCGAGCGTTGAGTTTGCGCTCAAGAAACTCGGTCAGTTTGTCGAGAGCAAGGAATCGCACCTCAACATATTCATCATCGGCAACGAACGCACCGGTCTGTGGAAGAAAGCGTTTGGGCTCGCGAAGAGTGAAGAAATAGTTAAGGTTGTCGATAGCGTCGTAAACGATCAAGCACCTGCCAAGCCGTAACACCTGGCGCCGCAAATCATGACCAGTCGTCTTCTGAGCGCGATCTGTCTGACGATTTTCAGTCTCGCTTTATATAGTCAGGCAGTATCAGCTCAACAACCGCTGACGCCTCAGGAAATCCGCGGCAAGCAAATCTACCTCCAGGGCACGAGTCCATCGGGTAAAGAAATACGCGCGTACGTCGGAGACGAATCCCTCGAACTTTCGGGCGCAGTAGTACCGTGCGCAAACTGCCATGGCCTCGCCGGGCAGGGGAAAGTTGAAGGCGGGATCAGTCCCTCGAATGTGAACTGGGAAGCACTCACAAAGCCTTACGGCGTCACGCACGTCAATGGACGCAAGCATCCGCCCTACACCGCTCGTGGGATCGAATTGGCGATTACTCGCGGACTCGATCCGGGCGGAAATAGACTGCTTTACGTGATGCCCCGGTATCAGATGTCGAAAGAAGATCTCGACGATCTGGTTGTCTATCTCAAGCGTTTGGGAACTGACGTCGATCCGGGAGTCACTGAAAACAAGATCGTGATCGGCATAGCGTTTCCGACGGTTGGTCCAGTCGGTGAGTTGTCGCTTGCAACAAGAGACGTCATCGCCGCAGCGTTTGCTGAAATTAATGCGCAAGGCGGCGTTTACAGTCGCCAGCTTGAACTCAAAACGATCGCAGTTGACACGAACGCGATCACGCGTGCGGATGTCGAAAAGTTGATTAAAGACGAGAAGGTTTTCGCACTGGCGGGAATGATGATCGCAGGCGTCGAGAAGGAGATCGTGCCATTCTTGGCGGAGCAGGAAGTGCCTCTCATTGGACCGATGACGCTCGATCCGAAGATCGGCGCGCCGCTCAATCGTCAGATTTTTTATGTGCTCTCCGGAGCTGCAACACAGGCTCGGGCGCTGATCAGTTTCATGTTGAAAAAGCCGGAGTCGAAATCGTTGATACTGGGCGCCGTCCATTCCGGCGGTGATCTGGCGACTAGCGTTATCGACGCACTAAAAGATGAGAGTCGAAAAGAGAAGTTAACGGCGCCGCACGTCGTCGCTTACGCGGCCGGAAGTTTCGCCGCAGCGGAAACAGTCACGCGTCTGAAGCAGGCGAACGTGAACGGTGTATTCTTTATGGGAAGTGCGACCGATTTGTTGGCGATGATGAAGGAAGCGGCTAATGTTAACTGGTTTCCCCAGATCTTCGTGCAAAGCGGAACTGCAAGCCAGGCGCTATTCGACGCGCCCGCTGGGTTCGACGGAAAAGTCTTCTGCACGTTCCCGACTGGTCCAGTCGATCAGACTGAAGAAGCGATAAGAGAGTTTCGTTTGCTGGGAGAAAAGTATAAGTTAGCTCCGAAACATCTCGCGGCTCAGATTTCGGCTTTTAGTTCCGCCAGGATTTTGATTGAGGCTTTGAAACGAACAGGCAAGGACTTGAGCCGCGAGAAACTTATCCAGGCGCTCGAAGGCTTTTACAACTATCAGGCCGGATTGACGCCTCCAATAACCTACGGCCCCAATCGTCGCATCGGGGCGATGGGCGCATACATCGTCATGGTCGATCTGAAAGAGAAGAAATTTGTGCCCGTCAGTGGCTGGGTTGGGATCAATTGAACCAGTGCGCTAATGGGCCAGTGTATTTCTATCGAAGTTCAGAGTACACACCAAAACCTATTCGGCCCGAGATTTCACTTGCATTAGGTCCAATCCAATGTTAATAAAACCGCTGAACTTATTCTCTGTCTCTGTACATAACCTGCTCTGCCCAGAGCCGCTCTGATTCAGCGTTTGCGAAACTGATATGAGGCCTCAACACCCAGAGGTGATCATGCACATAAACTCTGACAGCCATTGAGAAGCCTGCTAGAGTTGTTTTTCGGATGCTGTTGCCACCTTGTCAACGAATGCCAAGTTCCGGCAATAACGTTACGATGGGCCACTTACAACTTAAAAGTTGGCACATCCTCCTCTGAGGTGCTGGAAAAAAGATCGAGGGTATCAAAGTGACCCAGCGACAACGCAGACAAATGTTAATCCAGACTGTGGTTCTTAGCCTTTCTCTTTGCGGTGCCGTGATTGGGATTCAAAGCCTTGCTCAAGAGCAGACGGAGGGGCTGATAAGAGTAAATTTGGGTGATGTGTTTGAACGCGGCGTCACGAAGATTGAAGAAGCCGATCTCGCAAAGCTACCGTCGATACCACAAGGGTTTGTGTCGCTAAACAGAAAAGCTTACGTGGTGTCGACTACCGCGGTTGCGTCGGGTCCATACGATGCGATTTTTAAACTGAACTCAGGCATGGATGAGCAAGATTTCCGGAAGCTGCGAGTGCTGCACCTTGAGCCCGATGAATTCGATCCGGACAGTTATGTTTGGGTTGATCGCACTGCTGCGTCTGATCACCCAGAGCCGTCCCACGATTTCCGTCAAAAAATGATCATTGGCCATAGCACTGAATTACACTCCGGCATTTATATGGTTGCTAAGCTGGTTCCTAAGATCGAAGGGAATGCGGACCTGGAAATAACAGCGAAGAGCACGCCCGATCAGGTGCAGATGCCGGGCAACGTTACATTTTCGATCTCCGTGAAGAACAACGGTCCTAATGGCGCAACAAACGTCGGAGCCAAGATGGATCAATCACGCGTCGGAGGCTACTTCATTTCTGCGACACCAAGTCAGGGAACCTGTAAATATTTCCGGAGCGGCGTGTATTGCAAGTTGGGCCAGCTTGCTGTGGGGGCTGCCGCGACAATAAAGCTCACAGTTGAGCCGGAGCCGGATTTCGCGGGATCGTATGAAAGTACTATGCGGGTGGCTGGAAATGAGAAAGACAGCAACCTCGAAAACAACCAGACCAAAGGAACGGTGCTAACGATCAAGGACCCTAACGAACCGCCTGTGGTTGGATTGGAGTACGGTCCTCCCCAACGATTCTTCCAGCAAGGCGAAACCATTCACCTAAAGGCCACGGCTAGCGATCCTGATGGCTCGATCAAGAAGGTTGAGTTTTTCGATGCCTATTCCAAGGGGAGCCTGGGTGTCGGTGCCTCCACCAATGACAAAGACTTCACCCTAAGCGTCAGCGAACTAGCTAATGGTGAGCATTCCCTGATTGCTGTGGCCACGGATGATCGCGGCCGCGAAACGGCGTCCTATCCGCAGCAGGTCTTTGTGAATGGACCAATCCAGGTGAGAATCCTGGAACCAAAGGCTAAAGCTCTGTTGAAACCTGGTGAAGATCTGACTCTGACGGCCGAAGCCGTTAATGGATACGTCAAGACCTTGGAGTTCTTCTTTACACACGGAACCTCGCTTGGTCAGGCAACACGGGCTGAAGACAATCGGTTCACTCTTAAGTTGCGTGATTTGAGAAGATCGATCTACACAATCGAGGCCGTAGCGAAAGACGAGTCGGGTTTGATCTCGAAATCACCGCCGATCGAGTTCACGGCGTCGCACCAGCCGATGGTTAAAATCGCAGCGCCCGCCGAAGGATCTGGTTTGATAGCACCAGCGAACATCGAAGTAAGCGTCAATTGCGAGAGTGTTGGCGCGCTGTTTTATGCCGTCGAGGTTTACGCGAATGGCGTGTTGATCAAGCAAGGCTCGACATCAAGGGAAGGGAAATACATTTTCAACTGGACAGACGTAAAGGCGGGTAAATACACACTCAAAGCCGTGGCGATTGACGATTTTCGAACGCGGGGTGAGTCGTCTGAAGTCAATATTGTCGTCAAAGATCGCAACTTGAAGAATCAATAGAGCTACAAGGTGCCTCAGTGAAGTAGCAGTTCAGGCTTACCACCAACGAAGAATGCCCCGTCGCTATTGCAGGTAGCGACGAGGCCGTTCAGAACCAACTCTCTGCCACTCGAAGCGCAAAGATTTGTTCCGATCCACTGCGAATCTTAGCGTAAACGTTGGCAGGGCTCAACCGACGATTAATCGAGAGGCCCATGCGCAACAACACCACTCAACGCGAACAATCCACCGTATCCTCCGACGCAAGGAGAGCAACTAATCTTAACCGCCGGGCTATCGTGCTCGCGTTGACGATCGCTGCGGCTGTACTCGCGATCATTCTTCCCTCGTCGAGTCTTTCCTCGGCGGTCCGGCCCTCTCCACATCGAGCGGACATTGATCGTCAGGCGTCTGCGACTCGGCAAAGTGCAGAGCGGCTTCAGAAGGATTCTAGTGGCGTTGCGCCGCTCATCAACATCAAAGCTGCGCTTGGGCTCACCGCGGCAGACACGTTATTCGTGCCAGAACCTTTACAAAGTGGCGGCACTCAAGTCATTGTGAATTTCGACGACGTGCCGCCCTTCACCAACGTCGAGAACCGTTATCCCCACGTTAAATTTTCATCGCCACTAAGAACGATTGAGGCTAGGGACTACTGGGCTCCTCCCACTAGCCATCCAAATACAGCTTCGCCTTGTTGTGATTTAAATGCAGGTTTTGCTGATTTCATTGCGACCTTTCCGCAACCAGTGAACGATCTTTCCTTCACGGTCAACGCGCCGGATAAAATCGGACCCATCGCACTAGTAGATCTCTATCAAAACGGAGCACGGACGCTGACAAATCACACAGTTCATGGCAACGGGATATTTGACATACCGTCTGTCAATTTTAGTGGGTTCAAGAGCATTACTAAGGTAGTTGTGCATGACGTCACAGATCCTCTTGGTTTAGGTTATGACAATTTTGCTTTCATCGTCCCAGCGCCGACGCCCACGCCTACGCCGACACCAACGCCCACTCCCACTCCTCCTCCTCCGCCCACAAATTTGAAAGCGACTCCGGACGAGGAAGCTGTCAATCTTCAGTGGACTGCCTCCCCAGGAGCGACGGGTTACATCATTAAGAGAAGTCACACTCCCGCTGAGAGTGATGCGTTCAAACGAAGCACTATTACGGCTCTCATGGCAGAAGATGGGAGTCCAATGAATATTCTGGACGTGATCACGACCAACGCTACCTCACTGGTCGATACAAATGTAACTGCCGGCATTCGGTATGAGTACAGAGTGGCGGCAATGGGGTCTGGCGGAACAGGTGCTGACACCGATCCTGTCTGGGCTGAGCCTCTCGACAGGAGTAACTGTTCGTACGAGGCTAAGACCGACGTCACCGTAGGACAGATAATCCCTGTCTCGGGTGGTGGCTGGACCATGACGTACGAGATTTCGCAGAACGATGGTCTGGTTATTAGAGATGTAAAGCTGAACGGCAGATACATGGCCGCGCGTATCAGTGTTCCTTACTTTGTGGTCGACACTCAAACGTCAGGGCAGAGTCCGGGACCAAGACGCGGAGAATTGATGCGCAACGGTACAAGCGGCGGGCTACGTAGCAAACTAGTGATCTTACACCCGCCCAAAAGCGGCGTTGAGAACCCTGGCGGACTGTTTTTCCATGCGGTCTATGCGATTGACAAGATGCCGGGCTCGCCGAAGGCCTGTCTCCTGATAGCGCAAGACTTCCAGTTCTTTCAGGTCAGTACGAGCGACTATAATCCTCCCTACTGGACTGGGCCATGTGAGCCGAGCGAGACCATCAAGGATTGCGCAAAGTTCCGGCCCATGATCCATTACCAATTCAGTTCGCCCTCCAACCAGGAGTCGCTCAAGAGGATCGAGATTCCGCAAAGACACCACTATTCAGTCGGAAAGAGTAGCAACGAGCCGGCTTCGCATCGTGCCGGATTATTCCGGGACGCCGATGGATGGCTAAACATGCGTAGAAAAATGGGGTTTGAGGTCGCGAGAAATCCGATCGTCCAGGAACTTTGGGGACGTGGTATTTCAAATGGACAAGCAGCTGGTCATACGAATGGACCATGCAGGGAAGACGGACCCTTCGATAACCTCCACCAGACGTGGAAGGATCATGTTTTAACTCCACCCCTGAATTTCACTAACTTTACCGTTCCCATCATCGGTGTGCCCATCCCCGATGGGACCGTCGGACCCGGTTGTCCTGAATGTGTGCATATGCATTGGCGTTGGGGCAGCGAGTTTGACGACAAGCCCTTCGGAGGGCCCTTTCCACTCGTGTACCCGCCGGCTTCCGGTAATCCGCCGGTTGTGCGTAATCCGAATGCCTCATTAGAGGTAGCCATCGTCAGATGGAGAAGCGGAGAGGAAGATCCCACCGATTATCGCAGCCTTTTTTGTTCCGGCTTGGAACCGATACCAGCCAATCCCAACGAGTCGCCCGTCTTTTGGTACGTAGCAAGTTCCACAAAATCAGACGACTACATGTTCTGGCATACCGGCTGGTATCGACCTGTCGAGCAGCTTCTGAGCAATGTGAAGCTGTCGCTCACGGCCGAGTCGACCGCACCACAGGTAGCTACACAGGATGGTCCGTTGTCCTTCGACCTGGGCGATGTTTTTGAGCCCGGAGAAAACCATGTGGAGATCATAAATTCCGCAACACTTCCGCCGCTTCCTCCCGGGTATGTGTCGCTTAACAACCTCGGGTATCTAATCACGACTGAGGCTGAAGCTACCGGTCCCGTGATGATCGACTTCGGCGCAGTCTCAATCAACGACCAAGCCACTTTTGACAATCTCAGGATCTTTCATGGTGTGCCTGATGCGTTCGATCCTGAAAAGATGGTGTGGGTTGATGTGACGATACTGCCCCCGAATTCGCCCGCCCCGAACTTCTCAAATCGGATTCTGACGAGCAAAACGCCTGGCCTGGGTTTCTTTGCAATCGGGAAACTGGTCCAGGTAGTTCCGCCGAATACGAATCACGTGAATCTCTCAGTGACCTCAACGGATGGTCCTGATCCCGTGATATCTGATAATCAATTGACCTATACGATTACAGTAACCAACAACGGTCCCCAAACAGCCACAGAGGTGGCTCTGCGGAACACTCTCTCGCAATTCGCAGGCTTTGACTCGGCAACAGCTAGTCAGGGAAGTTGTAAAGCTATCCGCGCTGAGGTCTATTGCAATCTCAATACGCTTGGCGTCGGTGCTTCGGCGACTGTGACTTTAAAAGTGCTGCCTCGCCACGGATCCACAGGCAATCTCGAGGTTGAGAATGCCGTGACTGTGCGAGCCGCAGAACTGGAGGACGATCCGTCGAACAACACGTCGGTGCTAACCACTACTGTCCTGCCGAATTCGAATATTGCTCCGGTGATTGTTCTTAACACAAGCTCGGGGCAACTGCTTAGTGGTCCGGCTTCGCTCCAACTGACCGCTACCGCGACAGATGCCGACGGCTCGATTCAAAAGGTAGAGTTCTTTGACAATAAAGAGTTCATCGGTCTTGGTGTTCCAACCGGAGGCGGCGGCTATGCGTTTACAGCGACGCTTCAGCCCTGTAATCCTTCGGAAAATCACCACGATCAGGACGATCATCATGCACTACCGTGCGGATCGCATGCACTGGTGGCCCTTGCGACTGACAATGGCGGAAAGTCGACCGTCTCTAACACCTCGGTCGTGTTCGTTAACGGCGCGGCCAACGTGAGTATTACGAGTCCGGCGTCCGGCTTGATTACGGACCCGGGCGGAACCCTGACGATTTCGGCCACCGCCACAAACTCCACGGGTTCCATTTCGGAAGTAGAGTTTTTTGCGAGCCAGACCTCTCTGGGCCATGGTGTGCTTAACGGTCAGAACCAGTATGTGTTTTCCTGGACCAACTTGCCTGCGGGCCAGTTCAATATCGTGGCGGTGGCAAGGGATGCTAACGACGTACCCTCCAAGTCGGCTCCTGTCACAGTTAAGATCGGTACTCCGCCGGTAGTTTCTATGCTCACTCCGATCGATGGAACGACCTTTCCGTCATCAACGAACGTTGGCCTATCGGCAACTGCCACCTCGACGAGCACTTCGATCGATAAAGTGGAATTCTTTGCAAACGGTGTATCGATTGGAACGGGCGTTGGTCTGGACGGACGTTTCCTGTTGACGTGGCGTCAACCGGCGGATGGACTTTACGCCATCACCGCTGTGGCCACTGACGTTTTGGGTCTGACCACGACCTCAACTGCGGCGAATATCGGAATCAACACCCAGGCTCGTCCCGGTGTAACTGTTTGGTTCGACGACGCACTCCCTCCAGGCGCAGTGCCGCTCTCAGACGAAGACGGAACAGTCAACAACAATTGGTACTGGGTGAATGGAAATCCCGGAGCTTTTTCCGGATCGAAGTCGCATCAATCGCGAAACTTCAGAGGTGCGACGGGAAACACCGTCCACTCACACTCTTTTCAGGGCGCCACTTTTAAGCTCCAGGCCGATTTGAACGACTTACTTTTCACGCACGTCTTCCTCGATATCAACAACAGGCCCCGCGAGATCATGTTGGAGTGGAAAGATGCCACTGGCTGGGAGCATCGTGCCTATTGGGGCGACAACGTAATCAACAGAGGAGTGAACGGAACCGGAAGCCGCAAGTACATGGGACCATTACCGAAGGCTGGACAGTGGGTGCGTCTCGAAGTCAAAGCCGGACATATCGGCTTAGGCGGCGCCGAGATCGATGGAATGTCACTCGTTCTTGATGGCGGACGAGCAACCTGGGACTTCGCAGGCAAGGTCTTTTCCATTTATCCCAATGGGACGCCAACTCTCGGCGGCGATACTGATTGGGTAAACGGAGCTGTCCCTGCGGGCGCAACTTCCTTTGAGCAGGACTCTACCTGGAACTGGGTTAGTTGTACCGTCGCCACGAAGTGTCATGAAACAAAGAATATCCCGGTCGGCGAAGGAAAGTTTCGCCAGCATTACTTCACTGGCGCAACCCCGCAGTTGGTTAATCCGGGTGACATATTGTTTACGCAGGTCCAATTGATTGAGCCAAGTTTGAGACCCGATCAACTTGTTATTCAGTGGCACGACGGCAAGGATTGGCATCGTGCGTACTGGGGCGCTAACTATCAGACTCTCGGACAGGACGGGACTGAGAATTGGCGTTACATGGGTGGACTTCCCGCTGGATTCTCGTGGGTGAGGTTAGAGGTGCCCGCCAGTTATTTAGGATTAGAAGGAAAGTACGTGTCGGGCATGGCCTTTGGCGTCTACAGAAAGTCCGACAACGTTCACGTGGTCTGGGGAAGATCCGGAAAGGCAGCAGTTGCCACGACCGTCGTGCCTGTCTTGTCGTCGCTGACGGGCGTGTCAAGGTTCTTCCATAAGGATTTTGGGTATTACTACTCGACCAAAAACATTCCGCTGAATGAAAGTAACGATCGGCAGGATGGGGTGAAGTTCTTTGTCCATGCTGACCAGGCTGCCGGCACGGTCCCGTTCCATCGCTTTGTAAATGTTGATCCCAACAAGCGGGAGTTCTTCTATTCCAAATGCAAGGCGTGTCCGACTGCGTCAGTTTGGAAGTACGATGGGATCGCATTCTATGTGTATCCGGATGACTCGACGCCCGGTGTAGTCCCACTGTATCTGTTTCACAGCAACACGATTGCGAATCGCTACTTCCTTACCACAAATGAAAGTGAAGGGAATGCGCTCGGCTTCGCGCCGGACGGACCCTGGGCTTATGTTCTTCCATCAAATCCCACGGTGCCTACACGTCCTTACTTTTTAACTCGACAAACATGCAAGTTGAGCTGGCTCGACACGTCCTTCAACGAAACAAAGTTCAGGATCGAGATTCAGGATCTGCAAACATTCGCTTGGAATTTCGTCGCCGAGGTTGGTCCAAACGTCACGGAGTACCCAACGTGCGGCAGCGGCGGTGAGGAGGGGCAAGCAGTATTTAGTCGCGACGATCTTGATGGCTCGGAGCGCGACGGCGCTCCTGTTTCGGGACCGAATGCTTCCAATGCTGAGCCGGCTGCATGCTGTGTCTTTCCGAACTTCCGAATCTTTGCGGTAAATGACCTGGGAGACTCACAGTCGTCAAATGAAACCCGTCCACCAACCGGAAGAATCTGCAAGGGCTGCATTCGCATAGCTAGTGCTGGTGAGGAGTCGGTGGGCGATCCTGCGCTAAGCGACCCGCCTAACGTCGAAATAGTTGGCCCGGTTGAAGGACAGGTAGTGCCAAAGGACCTTGCAATACTTGCGAACGCATTCGACCTCGACGGTAACGGTAGCCTCACAAAAATGGAGTTCTACTCAAGTGCTTTGAAGCTAGGTGAACTTACCGGCCCAGCACCGTATAACTTCATTTGGACAAATGCACCCACCGGCCCCCATACGTTGACCGTAGTAGCAACCGATGGGTCAGGCGTAACGACAACTTCAGCGCCGGTTCATATCACAGTGACGGGCGCGCCGACCGTTTCCTTAACTACTCCAACATACGGAGCAGTGGTTGACGCTCCAGGAAGCATTCCGCTTCAGGCTACAGCCTCGGATCCCGATGGCACCATCGCAAAGGTGGAGTTTTATAACGGCGAAATAAAACTCGGGGAAGACACTACAACGCCGTACTCTTTTGCCTGGAACAACGTTCAAGCCGGCACTTACAACATCAGCGCTAGAGCGGTCGATAACCTTGGGCTGGCGGTGACATCCGGGCCTGTTCAAGTGATTGTGAATACTGCTCCGACAGTAACGTTGGTCTCGCCAACAAACGGACAGATCCTTACGGCGCCTGCGGCCGAGGTGCTTCTGATGGCAGACGTCGTCGATGCTGACGGCAGCATTCAGAAGGTCGACTTCTATCAGGGAACTACACTCTTAGGTACTTCAACAACGGTTCCCTACAGCTATAACTGGACTAACGTTCCCTTCGGCAACTACAACATCACCGCGAAGGTGATGGACAACAGGAACAAAGTCACGACTTCCGCGCCGCACAACCTGATTGTCAACGCGGCGCCGAGCATCAGTATTACGAGTCCTGCCAATCAGGGAATGGTGACGCCGTCGTCGAACCTGGTCATCAACGCCAACGCCACCGATGCTGATGGAACGATCACGCAGGTGGAGTTCTACCAGGGCACAAGTCTCATCGGAACAGACAGCACTTCACCCTATTCGGTGACGTGGAACAATGTTCCGTCAGGCTCCTATCTGCTTAACGCGAAAGCGACGGACAATCGGGGCTCAACCACGACGTCGGCGCTAGTAACTATTACGACTCCCGTCTTCTTCGACGACTTCAACGACAATTCGTTGAATGCGAGCAAGTGGACGGTCGCCGCTCCGGGATCACCTGCGGTCATTAGTGAGCAGGATCAACAATTAAAGATTACATTGCCTGCAAACACCGCAACCTACAACGGAATCGTTTCCAACGCTGCTTACGATATACGTGGCGCGACTGTGCAACTTGAACTTGTGCAGTCAGTGAGTCAGGCCGGTTGGGCCGAGAACATGCTCAAGATCGAGAAGGACGCTCAGAACTATCTGTTGATAGATACCGGTGCAGGGAATCTGTTGCTCCGGTCCATGGTCAACGGGATTAACGACCAGTTGGTTATTCCTTACGATGCTGTGGCACATCGCTACTGGCGCATTCGACATGATGCGGGTCCGAATGCTATCAATTTCGAAACCAGCCCTGACGCGCTCATATGGACCAGTCGAAAGACTGCCGTTGCCGGGTTTTCTCTAACGTCGGTGAGGTTTAGTCTTTTTGCCGGCGCATATGGGACCGGAAATGCTACTCCGGGCCAGGCAATCTACAACGATTTCCAACTCATCGCGGGTGCCACAACACTCATTGCAGATGACTTTGATGATAACGCATTAGACACATCAAAATGGATCACCAATAACCTGTTCAGCGGTTTCACCGATAACTCGCTGCCGATGAACGAAACAGCTCAACGGCTGGAGATCGGTCCTCTGTTGCTAAATGCAAGCGGTTCGCACTATAGAGGAATTCGCACCACGAACACTTACGACTTTACGGGTGGCACCGCCTCAGTAGAACTGGTTCAATCCGCCTCTTCGGCAACTGAGGGCGACGCTATGTTTACGGTTGGTCTCAACGTCGACAATTATTACCGCCTGTATGTTAGCGGCGGGAACCTGTTTGGCTTGAAAAAGATTGGCAGCATTAAGACCACGCTGTTTACAATTCCATACGATCCGGTCAATCATAAGTACCTGCGAATCCGTCACGATGCGCTCGCAAACACGGTGATTCTGGAAACTGCGCCTGGCAATGGATCCGGACCGGGCATGTGGACACAGCGGTACAACCAACTGTGGAGTGCCGCAGTGCAGTTGCCGTCTACTTTGTTTGAACTTAAAGGTGGTACGTGGCAACCAGAAGCAAATGCTGCGGGCAAGGTTATCTTTGATAACTTCTTGGTAGCCAAGTAGGGTGAGAAAAGCGTAGCGATTAATCTTGTCTTCACCGCGTGCACGCGATTGCCCCCTCGTTAGCAACCACATTTCGCAGGGTGGAGCGGTTGGGTCGGGATAAAATCAATGATGCGGCTGTTGATTCTATTAACCCTGTTCACTCTGATGCTGGCGACGTTCGGAATCCTGACCCGCGCCGAAGACCGGAGTGTTCAGGACGAAAGGGCGAAGGGCTGGCGCGGGTTGGTGCCGTTGCACGCTACTCGTCGCGACGTCGAAGGCCTCCTCGGGGCGCCAAAGACGCCCGGAGGATCAACTTACGAACCAGACAAGCAGTATATTTATGTTGAGTACTCGGATGGACCTTGTGAAAAGGGATGGCCTTATGGATGGAACGTTGAAAAGGACACTGTCACAAGCATCTGGGTTAGTGCCAAAGATGGTGTCTTTCTGGCCGGTTTGAAAATCGACGAAAAAAAGTACCAGAAATATACTGAGGGTCACATACAGAATCGAGTTCATTACGTTAATTACGAGGAAGGAATCGACATTCTCGTTGATGACACGACGATCGCGATCGTAAAAGGCTTTTATTACATGCCAACGACGTCTGATGAAAAGCTGCGTTGTCCCGACGCAAAAAACCGGCTGCCAGTAGGACGCAAGCAGGCCGACTCATTTGGTAAGTTCGACGAATACGGCGATCTTAAACCAACACACGAACGCTACCGGCTAGATACTGCGGCGTCGTATGCGGTTTCAGTTACTGACTCCGAAATCTACATCATCGCGTACGCGGGGCGTGAGGCTCATCCGGGTGAAGCGGAGACGCGTGCATCATGTGCCCGGGAATACCTGATCAAGGAACATAAGATCAGCGCCGAAAGAATTCGCGCAATCGATGGAGGTTATCGTGAGCAACGCCTGGTTGAGATCTATGTAGAGCCGAAAGACGGAGACATTCCGCTGGCAAGACCAAGCCTTCGACCGAGCAAGGTTAAGATTGTCCAGCAGAAGAACCCGGCCCGATGTCAGTTGATTACATCGGCGTGAAGAGCAGATCGAGGGGAGTTAACATGAAGAAAGCAACAGGGATCGTTTTATTAGTCATCGCGACGTTATTCACCGCTGGGTACGAGGCCACGGCCCAAACAAGCAAGACGACGAAAACGCAAACGAAAGTCGTTTACGCGTGTCCGATGCATCCGGAGGTCACGTCGACGAAGCGTGGTGCGAAGTGCCGGAAGTGCGGAATGAATCTGCGACGAACGAAGACAGAGGTCGCGCACGTGCCGCCCGAGATTAACCCAGTTGACCCCGCCGCTGATCCTTCAACTCCCAAAACCGAAAGTTATTCTTTCAGTGCAGCGAAAATCCCACACGCTCGCGTGCTCGATCAAAACGGGAAGCAACTTAACTTCTACAACGATCTAATTAAAGGCAAGAGCGTAGCGATCAATTTCGTCTTCACGACATGCACCGCGATTTGCCCGTCGTTAGCCGCGACGTTTCGCCGGGTGCAGCAGGAAGCACGCACGCGCGGACTCGACGTACAACTAATCTCGATCAGCGTCGATCCGACCGTCGACACTCCCGAACGATTGCAGGATTTTGCGAAAAAGTTCAAAGCCGAACCCGGTTGGACGTTCGTCACCGGTGACAAATCCGAGATCGATGCGTTGCTCCAGGCGCTGGGAGCCGGCGTCACCAACAAAAACGATCACACGCCGATGGTTCTCATCGGCAATGAAGCCGCTGACCAGTGGACGAGAGCGTACGGATTGTCGTCACCTGCGAAGATTCTCGATCTCATTCAATCCGCTTCGTCTCGCAAGTAGCCATAACGCGTAGTTAAAGAGTTTCTAAAAACGATCTTGCAAGACTGCCAGCCAGCTGCGCTTCGAGATAGCGTCTGAGATACTGCCCGGGATAACCGATGACGTCCGACTCGGGAATGAACGTACGCCGGAAATGGACCAAATGGCTGACGGTCGCGCGCATCCCGATCGGATCACACCACGAGGTGTCAATCTCCACCGATGGATCGGAAAGATTACACGCCATCATCAACTATGTATCGAGTGATCCGGCTGCCGCGTGACGCACGCCGCCCGGTCCAGCCGTATTCACCATTAGAATGGCCCACTGCGCACCGCCGGCACTTGTCGCGAACGCTTTATTGCCTTCGATGATGTAACCGTCATCGACTTTCTCGACGCGCGTTCCAAACCTGACTGGTTCACCGGGTTTACGCGCCTGCGGCTCGCCACTCCACGCGACCCACTTTTCACCGCGCTGCACCACACCCTTGAACCAGCGCGCCTTTTGTTCTTCGGTGGACATGCCGTCCAGCAACACGAGTGAATTGACGTGGCCTTCCCAGCAACGTGCAAGTGAAAGATCAACGCGCGCGATCTCCTTGGTCATCCACAACGTGAAGACGTCGCCGGCGTATGGACCAAGCCCGAGTCCGCCATACTCTTTCGGGACCACCGGAGCGTGAAGTCCGGCGCGGAAGAGGTCGTCAAAATCTTCAAATGGAAACGTGGCGGTGCGATCGTATTGGGCGGCGCCGCGGAGCGAAGTTCTCGCGGGCCAGGACGCTCACGCGGTTGATTAGGTCCTGCTGCTCGCTGGTCAGTTCGAGCTGGCTATAAGTGTCGTTTGTGTCGGTTGTTAGCATTTACACGGAGATTGCGTCGGGCAGCGTGGACAACTCGACGCCATTCGTCGATGGCGGAGCGGACAGGATAGCGATGACCGAAGTCTCAGCCATAACAAAATTGCGCTAACGGGAGTTAACGTTTGGAGTCGTAAAACTACTGGCTGGATTAGCGAGCCGGGCGTCGTACTTGTCGTGAGAATTCAGCCGTAGACATTTAGAGCGGCGCAACTATACTTGGCTTAATGGTATAGTTCAATAAAAATGTAGAGTCATCAAAGATCACACGTTTGGGAGACGCTTCAATGGACACCACCTTCGCATTGTTGCCGCCTGCGCCTGCACATAATCCGGTCAAGCAGGCCACCGCGCGGGCCAATGAGCTCGGCGAGAAATCGATCGCGACAACATTGGGTTACTTCGCCACGATGCCGGCATCGACCGGAATCATCGCCAATCCGGTCTTATATCATCAGCCCGTTGACTGTAACGGCACAACGATCACGCTAGACATCAGGTCATTCACAATCCGTGGTGTTATACCCGAAGCCGACATCGTGCGCGGCAGCGCGGGACCAATCGACGTAATTTTTGTTGGTCTTTTCAGCGGTGCGGGTGAATCTCTCGATTCAACGTACACGAAAGAGAAGCTGGCGGGCTTTATCGATCACCAGTTTTTCGAAAGCCTGGGCACGCGCGAGGACGGCAAATTTCGAGGAGGATCACTGCTAGAGGAACTAGCTGCTTTCGTCAAGAAGTATCCGGGCAATGGTCCCGAAGTAGCAATCCAATATTTGGCGGCGCTCGAAAAGGCGCGCCTGGTGCATGCCGAACCGCAGGACCACGGCGTGCACGACGATCGCGATCCAGTTTCGCTGCTAGTGGAAATGATTAGTCTTCATATGCGGAACGTTGCCGCTGGTGGTGTCTCTGCGTATCTGAACCACTTGCTGGCGACAAATCCGCAAGCGACAGAACGCGATCTCGCCGCTGCGGCGAATGAGTTTATCGCCGCTGAAGTTGCCGAAGGACGAAACGCATTCGAGATCTCCTACAGTCTCATCCTGGGTCGTCATGCGAATGAACACGAGCGTTTGATACTTGAACGCATGGGCACGATCCAGATCCATCACGGGTCGGCGGGTTCGAGCATGGTCGCGCGCTACATGGCGACGTTGCATACACTTTCTGCTTCCGACTTTTTCGTCGCTTCACAAATGGCGCTCGACGGCGCGCGTCACTTTGGCGCCATTCACGACATGTCTGATTTCGTCCAGGAACTTGAAGCGTTACCAGCCGACAAACGTGCCGATCACATTCGTCAAAAGATGTTGGGTGGGGGACTGCCGACCTTCGGACATCCGGAGATTTCAGCCGCCGGAAGAGGAAACCAGGTCCAACAGGATCCGCGGCCGGCCATCTATATCGATCCTGTTTTCAAAGCGATCGACGCCGGTAAGTTGACGATCTCACCGCGCCAGCGCGAGCGACTCGCGATCGCGCGGCTCATTTATCTAACTGCGTTTGTGAACGGAGTGCTGAAGGCTGACAGGCAGGACGAACCGCCTTTGCGGCTTACGGCGAACACAGATTTTGGCGCCTGGTGTGTGCAGGAAGCACTCGGAATCGAAGAAGAGGACCGCACGCTGTTGACGTATATCTTCCGCGGTTTTGGTTGGATGATGGACGCGCGCGAACAACTGCAACAAAAGATGATTCGTCCGGTTATCGCTCCTGATCCACAGATCGTCCCCAAGCCAAACGACGATTCGACGATTCCTACGTTAGTCGAGCGTGTTCATCGTCGATTGATTACAGCAGAACCGTTCAGTGCTCAGTAGCTCGCGCGCCCCGTTACATGCCGATTCCCTTGAGGTGGTAGCGTCCGGTGTCGTAGTAGCGTTCGACGTCGACGATATTGATGGTGCCCTGGACGGTGGCGATGTCGACCAGTGAAAGCTCGTACGCCGGCGCAACACCGCGCACCGAAACCATCTTTCCGAACTCTTTCGCCGCGACTGCCTCCGCTGCTCGCGCACCAAACAGCATTCCCATAACCCGGTCGATCGGACTTGGTTGTCCACCACGTTGCGGGTGGCCCAACACGACTGCTCGCGCTTCATACGGCGTCTCGCTTGCGATTCTTCTGGCCAGTACTTCGCCGATCCCGCCGAGTCGCACGTGGCCAAACGCATCATGCCGATCGTCGATCGTCACTATCTCACCATCCTCAGCTCGCGCGCCCTCGGCGACGACGATTACCGAATAGCGCGGGCGCTGATCAACACCCCGGCTTAAATCCGATTCGCCCAAACGTTCGCGTAGTAAATGAAACACGCGTTCATAGCGAAACGGATGTTCGGGGATCAGTATCAGGTGCGCCTGTCCGGCGACGCCCGACCACAGCGCCAGATGACCAGCATGCCGTCCCATCACTTCCACGATCTGCACCCACCCGTGCGATCCTGCGGGCGTGCGTGATCGCTCGATCACTTCGGAGACGTTTCTTAGCGCGGTGTCGAAACCGAGTGTGTAGTCGGTGCCGTTGAGATCTTTGTCGATCGTTTTTGGAATGCCGACGATGTGGCAGCCACTCGGCGCGAGTTTCGCTGCAACGCCGAGCGTGTCTTCACCGCCGCAAACAACGAGCGCATCGAGTTTCAGTGCTTCAATGTTCTCGAGTACTTCATGCGATCGATCAATCGATTCGCCATCTTCGTTCACCTGCCGAAACGGATTGGTGCGCGAAGAGCCGAGATTGGTGCCGCCGTCGCGGTCCCAGCGACGAACCATCTCGCGATTCAGTTTCAGCACGCCTGGCGCGGGATTCATCAGGCTGCGCCAACCGTCAAACAATCCGACGACTTCGAGTCCGAGTTCAGACCCGCGATAAACAAGACCTTTTATAGCGGGGTTCAATCCGGGCGCATCACCGCCGCCCGTCAAGACCCCGACGCGCATCTCAGCCATCTCTTTTCGTTTTTTCCTCTTGCCTTAAATGACCTCTGCGTTCAGAGTATGACGCGATAGCAGAACCCGCAACTCCATATTCAAACAATTTTGAGGATGACGTTCATGAAACGCTGGGAAATACATCTTCTTGTTACTGCGACACTGTTGGCCCTTACTGCTTCAATCGTCTTTGGCTCCATGGTCCAGGACAAGCCTGTCATTGTAACAGGCTCGGATCTGACGCGGCTCGTGCCGAATAGTTACTATTTCAAAGGTCAGAGCGCTCCCACGCAGATCCGTAACACGGCCGCCGCAAGATTCGGCACGGATCGATATGTCATCGTCGGACTGGTTGATACTTCGGGTTACTCCGCGGAAATTCGCGCTAAGTATGAAGGTTTCTTCATCACGGATTCGCCGATCAAAGTGAATGGAGAGGCGCTGCCGACCGGAGCTTATGGGTTTGGTTTTTCAAATGACGGAAAGATGAACGTGATGGACCTTTCGGGAAAGGACGTCCTCTCGGTATCGTCAACTAACGACAAGGCACTTCGGCGCCCGCGACCATTAATGATGACGAGGTCGGACGATGAAATTCGTTTTTATAGTCGCCGGGATTACGTCGTGATCACAGCCAATTGATTTTTTGTGAGTCGATCAAGCGGTATCCTGCTCCATCCCACCTCGTCCCCGAGCCGTTTTGGCATCGGCGATCTCGGACCGGAGCTTACAAGTTCATCGATTTCCTCGTCGAGGCCGGTCAGACGTTGTGGCAGGTATTGCCGCTGGGGCCGACCGGCTACGGCGACTCGCCTTACGCTTCTTACTCCGCATTCGCGGGCAACACGCTGCTAATCAGTCCGGAACGTCTGGTGGACGAGGGGTTATTGGACCATGGTGATCTTGAAGAAACCCCAGTTGGTCCAGTCGACTACGGTTGGGCTCATCAACTTAAAGACAAGATCCTCGCGAGTGCTTATTAAGTTTTCGTTAATACGAATGACGCGACTCTTCGCTCCGAGTTTGAAGCGTTTGTGCGGCAGCAGTCTTACTGGCTCGACGACTATGCACTTTTCCGAATGCGAGTGCTTCAATTTGGGCGTCAGTCGCAAATAGGGCGGTTGCACCGTTGCAGGATGTTCTGGGATTGGGCGGCGAGGCGCGGATGAACCTTCCAAATAGCAACGAAGGGAACTGGATTTGGCGTTACAAACCGGGGCGAATTGCCAATAATTGCCGAGGATCTCGCTTATACCGGCACGCACGACAACGACACTGCGGTCGGTTGGTTTAACAGTGTCGCCGGCGAAGGCTCCCTCCGAACTCGGTGTTATTACTGCTGAAGTTAATGAGTTGCGTGACGAGTTGGGGTTTCCGAACTCCAAAGCCGCTAATCCATCACGATTTTGTCACATGTTTAGAAAAAGAATCGAATGTGCGGTTCCGCACAAGAAGTTTAACCCGTTATGTGTTATTAAACATCCTCTCCTAAATAAAGAACCCCCTGGTAGTGCGGCAACATTTAACGCAATAGGGACCGATCCCGAAGGATCACAGTATGCGTAAAGCAAGAACGTGGGCTGCTTGTCTAGGTGTTTTGGTTTTTGTCACACTCACCATTTCATCCGCTCGTGCGGATTCGTTCTCTGCCGTCGACTTGGTGACGCTGAACAATAGCGAAGGCCACCACCTGAATTTCCGCGACGAAGTTCGATCCGCCGTGCCTTCTCTTTTTGCTGAGTTTTTTGAAGGCAATAACGGATTACACCTCGGATTGTTGAAGAATAACGCGCAGGATCTGGTGTTCGAGAACAGTAGCGGAAAGCACCTCGGATTTAGTGTGGCGACGGCGAACCGGGGAAACAGAACTGGGCTCTTCAGAGGTCCGACCTCCTCGGGAGGTGGTAGTGGTGAGGGTGGCGGTAGCACCATTCCAAATCCAGAGCCGACAGCGGTATTGCTGCTGGGTAGTGGACTGGTCGCAGCCGGGGCGTACGCACGAAGGCGTTTCCGGAAACCTGGTCGCTAGTTAGCCACCGATTCGATTTGTTGAGATAAGTATTTTGCTGGCGCGGTGCGGGCCGCTGGCCCAGTAGTGCTTTTGCCAGATCCAGAAAGCGGGTCGCGGCCCAACATCCTTCCCGGTACGAAGGCGTGTTGGGCCGTAGTATTTGGTCCTACCAGATCTGAACGCCGCGTGGCCCGAAATAAAGCTCAAGGACCGGTTGGACCTATGGTAAACTTCGGCCCTCGAAATTTTGCTCAGGTCTGACACAGTTTTGTGGCAAACTTCAGCCAAATGATTGTTGACACAAGGATTGTATTAGTGTAATAAATCCTAAGTGTTACCGCCTTTCCGGGCCGTAATTTTTCATGCATTAAGGGGCTTTGGACGGGTTCGGAAGTTTACCGAGTGTATTCCCACGACTGTGAGGGCCGTCGCGGTACGCAATAAAGACCTTTGTGTTTCACTATACGGGAGGAAAGTTAATGACTAGCAAATCTTGGAGCCGCAAGTCCATCGCGACTGTTGTGGCTGTTGCCGTTTTGAGTGTTTACTCAATGGTGGCATTGGCCGGAGCAGGCGCCAAGGCCTCAGGCGAGTTGTCGGTCTCCGGGCAGGTTACGGTGAACGGCCAAAAGATGATTTCCGGTGGCACGGTGTTCACCAATTCGACGATCAGCACTGCTCCTCAAAGCAGTGCATCAGTAAGCATCCCGAAGGTGGGCCGAGTTGAACTCTCCGCCAATAGCAATCTCCAACTCAGTTTTTCGGAGAGCAGCATTACGGCAATGCTCGAAACTGGAAGCGCCCAGGTATCAACGTTAGAAGGAACGACAGTCAATCTGACAACCAAAGACGGTACTGTTGTTGTGGACGGTAAGGAAGCCACCAGCTTCACGGTGAGCGCCTCTCGTGGTCGCACCTCAATGACGACTCTCTCAGGCGTAGCAGAGTTCCGCACGGGAACCACCGCCAAGACGGTCGCCGCTGGTGAAAGCGCCATGGCAGGTGTGCCGAATCCGCAGACTGACGATGATGACGACGACATGAGCGGTGGCGCACTCGCCGTGTTGTTGCTGGCCGTCGGCGGCGCCGTGGCAGCCGTTCTTTATGCCACGCTTCATGACAACGATCTTAACTTCGGCGGCAGCGTTACCGTAGTCAGCCCGACCAAGTAAGTTATCGTCGGTTTGCACAAAAATACTGTGGCACTGGACACCAGCGCTGCAGGCACCTAATTTGAACCTTGCGGGTCACGCGATGATTCTCGCGCGTGGCCCGCAAGGTTTTGATTGTTAGAAAGACGGATTTGACGAATGCATATTGCGGTTATCGGTACGGGCTACGTCGGACTCGTGACCGGAGCTTGTTTTGCAGAGTTTGGAGTCGAGGTTATCTGCGTCGACGTCGATGAGCGAAAAATAGCCGACCTCAATCAAGGCGTGATGCCTATCTACGAGCCTGGGCTCGAGCAACTGGTAGCGAAGAATACCCAGGCCGGGCGTCTCAAATTCACCACCGACGTCGGTCACGCCATCCAACAGTCTCTCGTCATCTTTCTCGCAGTCGGCACTCCACCAAAATCTGACGGTTCACCGAATCTGACTTTCGTCGAAGCCGCCGCGGGCTCCGTCGCGGATCACCTGAACGACTACAAGGTCGTCGTCACCAAGTCGACAGTCCCGATCGGCACCGGTGAACGCATTCGAGAAATCATCAACGCCCGCAAGAAAACCAAAACGAACTTCGGCGTCGTCTCGAACCCCGAGTTTCTTCGCGAAGGCGCAGCGATTAACGACTTCATGCGCCCGGACCGCGTCGTCATCGGCAGTCGTGACGAAGAAGCTATTGCGATCATGAAGGATCTTTACCGGCCGCTCTATTTGATCGAAGCACCGTTTGTGATCACGTCGCTCGAAGCAGCCGAACTGACGAAGTACGCCGCAAATGCATTTCTCGCCACGAAAGTTTCTTTCATAAACGAAATCGCCAATCTCTGCGACAAGATAGGTTGTGATGTGCACGACGTCGCACGCGCCATTGGCATGGACAAGCGCATCGGCAGCAAGTTTCTCCATCCCGGCCCAGGCTTCGGCGGTTCGTGCTTCCCGAAAGACACGAGAGCGCTCGCTTCCGTCGCGCGACATTACGATTGCTCGTCACGTATCGTCGACGCGGTGATTGAGGTTAACCAGAATCAGGCCGAACAGATGATGGTTAAGATCCGCAAATTGGTCGGCACATTAAAAGGAAAGACGATCGCTGTGCTTGGTCTCGCGTTCAAACCCGAGACCGACGATATGCGCGAAGCGCCGTCCGTCGGAATCATCAAAAACCTGATCGAGGATGGCGCGACAATACGCGCTTACGATCCCGTGGCGAGGTTGGAAGCGAAGAAGATTCTGCCTGACATCGTTTATGCCGACGACGAATACGCCGCGGTTACTGGAGCTGACGCGCTTGTGTTCGTGACTGAATGGAACCAGTTTCGCGCGCTCGACATGGTGCGGATTCGCGATCTGATGAAGTCGCCTAAGGTCGCCGACCTGCGAAACATTTACGATCCGGAAGATATGCGTGAGATGGGATTCGAATACGTGGGGGTGGGAAGATAATGGCCCTGTCAGGAATCGCCGTGGTTACTGGTGGCGCGGGTTTTATCGGTTCGCACATCGCCGGTGCCTTGGCTTCAAGCGGCGCGCGCGTCCGCGTGCTTGACGATCTGTCGACGGGCCACCGCGAGAACCTCGACGAGATTGGCGGCGACATCGATTTCGTTCGAGGCAGCGTCGCTGACGAACAACTGTTGTCGAAAGCGCTCGAGAACGTCGAATTGATTTTTCATGAAGCGGCGATTCCCTCGGTGCCGCGATCAGTGGAGTCGCCCCGAAACACCCATATCGCTTCCGTCGACGGCACGTTTTCACTGTTGCTGGCTGCCAAGGAAGCAGGTGTGAGACGTGTGGTCTACGCGGCGTCAAGTTCGGCGTATGGCGATCAGCCGACGTTGCCGAAAGTTGAACAAATGGCGCCGGATCCGTTGTCGCCTTATGCAGTGGCGAAGCTGGTGGGTGAATACTACTGTCGCGTGTTCACGCGGGTCTACGGTCTTGAAACCGTCTCGCTGCGTTACTTCAACGTGTTTGGACCACGCCAGGATCCGGGTTCGCAATACTCTGGAGTTGTTTCGCGATTCATCAGCGCGCTTTTGAGCGACGAACGTCCGGTGATTTTTGGAGACGGCGAACAGTCGCGAGATTTCACTTACATCGAAAATGTAGTCGCGGCAAACCTCAGCGCCGCGTCCGCTCCTAAGGCAGCAGGAAATGTGATTAACGTCGCGAATGGCGAGCGAATCACGCTAAATGAGCTCCTCAACGAATTGAAACAATTAACCGGACGAACAGAAGTCACCGCTGAGTATCGCGATTCTCGCGTCGGCGACGTTCGTCACAGTCTTGCAGACATCACAATGGCGCGCGAACTCCTGGGGTATGAATCGAAAGTAGACCTGCGCGAAGGCTTAAAACGAACGCTCGATTGGTGGAAAACCAGCCGTTTCGCGACCCGCTAAGTTCAAATCACTTCGTATCGAGTTCGAACAGCAGCGACCCGGAATACTCCATATATCCGCAGCGATTGGTACGAGTGCGGACATTATTCCTCACGGCATCTTGCTTGCCTTTCTTTATTGCGATGAGGGCAACAATGAGAAGCAAGCAACTAATTGCGATTGTGTGTGTGATCAGCGCCTGGATAGGCATAGCGCAAAGTCAAACACCGGCGCCGCCACCGCTGTCTCCAACCGACAAGCAGACTGCTGAAGCATTCGAGAAACGCGCAAAAACCTATTCGAAGATGCGTGAGGCATTGGAAGAAAAAATGCCGAAGCTCTCGAAAGAGGCCAAGCCTGAAGAGATTCAAGCGCACAAAACACAATTTCAGGAAAGAGTGCGAAATGCGCGTCTCAGTGCGAAACGTGGTGATGTGTTCACGCCCGACGCAATGACGTTGATTCGCAAAATTATCAAGGACGAATTCAAAGGCCGCGAGCGCGTTGAGTTTCGCGACACGGTATTGAGGGAAGCGGAGAACAAGGCAGTTCCGCTGCGTGTTAATTATCCGTATCCGGAATCGCAGGAGTTGATGGAGATGCCGCCGACACTTTTGCTGCGTCTACCACAACTGCCGAAACAGTTACGCTATCGCTTTGTTCGTAACAACCTGTTGCTCGTCGATCGCGAAAACGGACTGATCGTTGACTACATGACTAATGCGCTTCCGTAAACAGGGGTTGAAATCATGAAACGTATCCTTTCATCACTTATCCTGACCATTCTTTTGATAGTCGCGGGCGTCAACGCCCAGAACAATTCAACCCGCAAGAACGGAAGCGCGCCGCCCAAGGCGGGGATTTCGCTGACGTTGCCGAACAAAGAAGGCAACGTGCGCTTCCTGGTGATCGGCGACACCGGCACCGGCACCGACAAGCAAGAGCAACTCTCGCAGATAATGCTTCGTTACCGGCAGACGTTTCCGTACGAGTTCGCTTTGATGCTCGGCGACAACATGTACGGCAGCGAAAAGGCGGCCGACTACAAAGAAAAATTCGAGAATGTTTACAGATCATTACTCGATCAGAAAGTGAAGTTTTACGCGGCACTCGGCAATCACGACGAATCGAACCAGCGCTTTTACGAGTTCTTCAACATGGAAGGCCAGGAGTACTACCGGTTCACAAAAGGCAACGTCAGCTTCTACTCGCTAAACAGCAACTACATGGATAAGAAACAGGTCGATTGGTTAAACGACAAATTAGCAACTGACAGATCCACCTGGAAGATCGCTTACTTCCATCATCCGCCGTACTCCTCGGGTGGCGCGCATGGTTCCGACACCAAACTCCGGCAAATCGTCGAACCAATATTCATCAAGTATGGCGTGAATGTTGTGTTCGCCGGTCACGAACACTTTTACGAACGCATCAAACCGCAGAAAGGCATTTACTACTTCATCTCCGGCTCGGGCGGAAAGTTAAGAAAGGGAGACGTGAAGCAGGGCTCGCCGTTGACGGCAAAGGCCTACGATGCGGACATGTCGTTCATGCTGGTTGAGGTCGACGACAACCAGATGCATTTTCAAGTGATATCACGCACGGGTGAGACTGTGGATTCGGGCGTCATTGTTCATCAGCGCCAGTCGAGCAAAGCTGCTTCAAACTCTCAGTAAACGGCGGGCGCGCCACACCTGCATCAGTAATGATCGCCGTGATCAAGTGGTTCGGGGTGACGTCAAATGCCGGATTGTGGACTGCGACTCCGTCAGGCGCAAGTTGAAGATCGCGAATGTGAGTCACTTCCATCGAATCACGCTCTTCAATCGGTATTTGATCGCCTGAGGCGAGCGACAGGTCGAGTGTCGTTAACGGCGCAGCGACGTAGAACGGGATCTCGTGTTCGCGCGCGAGAACCGCGACCATGTAGGTGCCGATCTTGTTTGCAGTATCGCCGTTCGCCGCAATTCGATCGGCCCCGACGACAACCGCGTCGACTTTGCCACTCTTCATAACGTGGCCGGCCATGTTGTCGGTGATCACAGTCACGGGAATGTCATCTTTTGCGAGCTCCCATGCGGTGAGGCGAAGACCCTGTAGAAACGGTCGAGTCTCATCGGCGATGACGGCAACTTTCTTACCCGCGTCTCGGGCGCCACGAATGACGCCGAGCGCCGTGCCATAGTCTCCCGCTGTCGCAAGGGCGCCGGCATTGCAATGGGTGAGCACTGTGGCGCCGTCCGGAATGAGTGGTCCACCGTGCTTGCCGATAGCGCGGTTAGCGGCGATGTCTTCTGCAAAGATCTTGAGTGCTTCGTCGACGAGGGCTTTCTTGACTGACTCAACGTCGCCGCTTTGTTTGTTTCGTTGAAAGGTGCTGCGCATTCGTTCGATGGCCCAGAAAAGATTCACTGCGGTCGGTCGCGTCTTGCCCATCACGTCGCAGATGTAAAGCAAATCGTCTTCCAGATCGGCGACCGACGTTCCCACTGACTGGCTCGCGCCGAGCGCGATTCCCATCGCGGCAGAGACGCCGATAGCTGGAGCGCCCCGCACAACCATCTTCCGGATCGCTTCGGCGACTTCGTCATAAGAACGCAACATCAGGTAGGTTTCTTCAGACGGCAGAAGCCGCTGGTCCAACATACGTATTCCGTCTTTTGTCCACTCGACTGTTTTGATCATGTGCGAGCATCTTACTTTCGCTTAAAGCTGCGTGCAATCCGCGTCATTCGTGGTTTAGGTTGTTGTTAGGTTGTTGTTAGCTTTTAGGTTTGACAGCCCATTGACGCGCGTGTTAGTGTGCCGCCTTCGTAAACGCTGATCTTTGCACAGAAGAGTGTCCGGGTGCCCCGATGAGGGGAGAATAGGGAAGCGGGTGTGAATCCCGCGCGGTCGCGCCACTGTGATGAACACGCCTCGGCGATGTTCTTAGCCAGGAGACCTGCCTGAACACTTTGCTGCCTCTAAACACTTCGCGCAAAGGTGTTCAGGCCGCTACGGGTTTTACACGAGTCCCGCTGACGCCTGTTTTCCTTGCCGGAGGAAAATCGAGAGTCGGTGGGACTTTTTTGTTAGCACCTCTTTTTACAACCACGTCAATCCGTGCGTTGGTCCTAATCTGTCTGTTGCTCGCTTGCGCGTGCAACTCCGGCAGGCCCACTCGCGACAGCTCGATAGCAACGCGCGAAATTACCGACGACGCGAGCCGGCGAGTATCACTTCCCGAGCGCATCGATCGCGTAATCACGCTCGCGCCTAATCTAACCGAGATCGTATTTGCGGTTGGCGGTGGTGATCGACTCGTTGGAAATACCACTTACTGCGACTATCCAGCAGCAGCAAAAGCGATAACGAAGGTCGGCGACTCACTGCAACCGAGTCTCGAGCGAATCATTGCACTCCGGCCGCAAGTGGTCCTGATCTCAACAGCTTCGCAGCTCGAAGTTTTCACGCAGCAACTCCACAACCAGAACATCGCCGTATTTGTAACGGATCCGCACGACCTCGATGGCATCTTTCGTTCAATCGAGCAGATTGGACAGATAGTCGGACGAGCGGAACAAGCAGGAGCGCTCGTAAAGCAACTACGCGCGCGCACAACTGCGGTCGAGCAGGCGGTCCAAAACACAAAACCTGTTGCTGTGTTCTATCAAGTCTCGGGCGAACCACTCTACACGGTTGGTAAGGGTGCGTACCTCACGGATCTGATCCGCCGCGCAGGAGGTGTTTCAGTTACTGCGGACGTCCCGGGCGCGTGGCCCAGATACAGCAACGAGTCGGCGCTTGCCGCGAGGCCGGAAGCGATCATTCTGCCAACAGGCGGATCGATGGGCGCGGCAAACTCGTCGGTGACTGAAGCGTTGCGCAACTCGCCTGCCGTGCTCGCAGGTCGCGTTTATAGGATCAATGACGATCATCTCGCTCGTCCTGGTCCACGTCTCATCGATGGACTCGAGGAGATGGCCCGCGCGCTACATCCGGAGGCGTTCAAACAATGACTTCTCCCGCAAAGGCGCAAAGACGCAAAGGAAAGAAAGAAGCCTTAGATTTACTTGGCGCCTTGGCGCCTTTGCGTGAGATCGTTCGACACAGGTATCTCGAGACAAGGTCCAAACGATGACCGCAGCGCTTTCAAATCCAATTGCATTGCGGCACAACCGCGTCACGTTGCGCAAGACGGTAGTCTCGTGCGCTCTGCTGGCGCTCGCGTTATTGCTTGCGGTGATCTTGTTGTCGCTCGTTGGAAGTGAACAGCTACCGGTCGGCTCTTCGTTGTGCGCGCTCCTGTCGTTGGGGACCACGCCGTGCGGCCTGAGCCAGGACCAGTTTGACATCCTGTTTCAAATTCGTTTGCCGCGCATTTTATTAGCCGCCGCTGTTGGCGGATCACTCGCGACGGCAGGTGCAAGTTACCAGGCGCTGCTGCGAAACCCGCTCGCCGAACCGTACCTGCTGGGAATTTCAAACGGCGCTGCGGTTGGAACGATGGTGGCGCTCGTGTTCTTTGGCGCCAACGAGTGGAGCCGGCCAGTATTGGCCTTCGCCGGTTCGCTTCTCGCCACGTTCGCTGTTTATCGGCTCGCGCGCGGACGCGCGGGCGCAACGCCGGAACGTCTGATACTTGCCGGCGTCATCGTCACGACATTTCTATCGTCGGCGATCGTTTTTGTAACCACGCTCATGGACGCGACGCGGATTCGTTCGTTCACGTTCTGGCTGCTTGGCGATCTTTCCGGAACGAGTAAGACGCTGCTGCCGGTCACGATTTCGATTGCCGTCATCGGAGCAATAGCGCTCACGCTCAACGCTCGTTCGCTGAACTTACTGATGCTTGGCGAACGCGACGCTTTTGATCTAGGCGTTGAAGTTGGGCGTGTGCGTATCGTGGTCTTCGTCGTTGCGAGTTTGTTGGTTGGCAGTTCCGTGGCGGCGAGTGGATCGGTTGGTTATGTCGGACTTGTAGTACCGCATCTCGCAAGACTCTCGCTCGGGAGCGATAACCGGATCAGCATTCCGGCCGCAGCACTTGGCGGGGCGGTGTTTGTAATCGTCGCTGACACGATCGCACGCACGATAATCGCGCCGCGCGAACTTCCGGTCGGTGCGATCACGGCGCTGATCGGAGCGCCGTTGTTTATCTATCTGTTGAAGAGGGGCTGACGTGCTCGAAGCGCGCGACTTAACCATCAGTTACAACGACCGCGTTGCGGTGTCGAACGTGACCTTGTCGCTCGAGGCAGGTGAGATAACCGCGCTCGTTGGTCCAAACGGCGCGGGTAAGTCCACGTTGCTGCGAAGCTTGAACGGACAGGTCGCTCGCACATCCGGCGAAGCTTTGTTGGACGGTCAACCCATCGAGAAATATAACCGGCGGACCATCGGTCGTCGTGTTGCGGTCGTGGCCCAGGAGGCGGAGCTCCGGTTTCCCGTAACAGTGCTGGAGTTCGTGCTCGGCGGCCGTTTTGCGTGGGGGCCGAACTCGGGTTGGGGCTGGGAAACTGAAACCGATCTACGCGTGGCCGCTGAAGTGCTGGCTGAAACGGAGCTCATGGAACTGAGTGGACGCTTGATGAACGAGTTGTCCGGCGGTGAACGGCAACGTGCCGTTCTTGCCCGCGCGCTTGCGACCGAGGCGTCGTTCCTGTTGCTCGACGAGCCGACTGCGAATCTCGATCTCTCGCATCAGGCAACGTTGCTCGCGCTGGTCAGAAACCGTTGCGACAAGCGACAGGCGTCGGCGCTGGTGGTCACTCACGATCTGAATTTAGCAGCGCAATTCGCAGACAGGATTCTGCTGATGAGAGACGGCAAGGTTGTTCGATTAGGAAAGCCGGAGGAAGTGCTGACGCCACAATTACTGAATGAAGTTTTTGGGGTGGAAGTTTTGGTTGACGCGCACCCAATCTCGGGCGCGCCTCGTGTCACGCCGATTAGGAGGAACTAATGAAGAGAATTGTTCTGATAACTGCGGTTACGCTGATCACTTCAGCAAATCTTTTTGCGCAGAACGGCGGCACGATCCGCGGCACAGTTACTGATGAAAACGGTGCGAAGGTGGCGAGCGCTCGCGTTGTTTTGAATTTCACGCCCGGCGTTCAGCTCACTACTCAAACCGATCAATCAGGTGTTTTTGAATACAAGGGCCTGCGCTCCGGATCGTATTTGATTGAAGTAAAAGCCGGCGGATTTTCAGAGTTCACATCAGAAGCGATCCAACTCGATCGCACAGAGACGAAAGAACTCTCAGTCCAACTCAAAGTCGCGGCGATCAATGCGAGTGTAGTCGTCACCGCCACGGGAACAGCGCAACGCGCTGATGAAGTGGCGAAGGTTATTTCGACACTCGATGCGGATGAGATCGAAGCAAAACATGAGTTGAGTCTTGCGGAAGCATTGCGGGGAACTCCGGGCGTGCGCGTCCAGCAACAAGGCTCGCCGGGTTCGTTAACAACTGTGCGCCTTCGTGGTCAACGAAATTTCGACACCTCTCTGTTGCTTGATGGTTTGCGTATCCGCGACGCGAGCGACATCAACGGCTCTGCGCTGTCGTTGATCACCGACCTGGTTCCGGTCGCGCTTGATCGGGTTGAGATTCTTCGCGGCTCGGGTTCGTCGATCTTCGGGACACACGCGATTGGCGGTGTGCTCAACGTGATACCCGCGGTCGGATCGGACGGCTTTCACGTTACTGCGGGATTTGAAGGCGGTGGTTTGGGTACGTACCGCGAGCGTTTGCAGGTGACAGGCGGTGGGAAGTCGTTTGGATACGAACTGGGCGTGAATCGTATCGACGTGCGCAACGGGATCGATGGCGACGACGCTTACGGCAACACGGGATTCGCCGGACGCCTTCAGTTTCAACCAACTGAATCGATAGCGATTGCCGCAAATCTCTACGGCACGATTGCAAACGCACGTCTCAACGACAGCCCCTTCGCACTACCCGCAGCGTTTAGCAGTTCGCAACCCTTCCCGGATGCGGTTTCCGAGGTAAATTTTCAACCAGACTTCAACAATCCCGACCAGGGACGCAGGCAACGGCTGATCGTCGGCTCTGCACGATTCACCCACGTCGCAAGCGATCGTATTTCTTACTCAGTCGCTTACCAGCGCGTGTCGAGTAACCGGCGCAACTACAATGGTCCAAATCTGGATCCACAGTTCGCACCGTTTCTGCCCTTTGGCGACTTCGAATTCCTCAACGTTAATCGTGGCAGCATCGACACGGTCGACGGTCGCGTGAACATTCGCTTTTCGCGATCGAACCTGGCGATGGCGGGAGTTGAGTTTGAACGTGAATCGTTCTTCCAGAGTTCGCAGCCTTCCTTCAATGCTTTCAACAACACAACTGATCGACAACGAACATTCGCCGTGTTTGGTCAGGACCAGCTTTCGTTTCTCGATGATCGACTGCGACTGTCGCTCGGTGTGCGTGGGCAGTGGTACCGGATTCGCAGCGCCGACCGGCCCGGTATTTTACAGGGCACGCAGGCGGAAAGTTCCGCTACCGGCGACGGAGCGATTGCTTACTTCATTCGAAGCAGCGGCACGAAGCTGCGCGCGCACGTCGGCAATGGCTTTCGCGCAGCTTCACTTTTCGAACGTTTCGGTGAAGGAAATTTCAGCGGTGCTGGATTGACGCGGTTTGGTGATCCGACACTGCGCGCGGAACAGTCGATCAGCGTTGACGGTGGTTTCGATCAACGGGTCGCAAATGATCGCGTGATGTTTGGCGCTACGTACTTCTACACGCGCCTGCAACGGGTGGTCGCATTCACAGGTTTCGCCGTCGATCCGCTTGGGTTGGACCGTTTCAGTGGTTTTGTCAACCGTCCCGGCGGGCTTTCGCGCGGAGTGGAGACGTATCTAAACGCATCGCCGGTGAAGGGCATGGACCTTAATGCTTCGTACACGTTCACCAACAGCGATCGCTCGCTTATTCCGCAGGGCCTTCAACCTGAATACGTGATACCGAAGCACTTGTTGGGACTAACGTTGCGCCAGCGTTATCGATCGTTGTTGTTCAGCGTCGACGTGAACCGGACGGGCTCGTACATCGCGCCTGTTTTCGAAAACGGATTTCCGTTTCGCATGGCTGAGCTGACGTTTAGCGGGCATACGAAGGCAGACGTCTTTGCGAGTTACGAAACGAGGCGAAGCGAACGAGTTGTCGTGGTGCTTTTCGGCGGAGTCGAAAACGTTTTCGATCGCGAGTATTTCGAGAATGGTTTTCTGGCGCCGGGAGTGGTAGGACGCGGTGGAATCACCGTCAGGTTCTAATCACGAACATGGAAATCCGGGTTGCAAGGATTATGAGTTCTGGACGCTTGTGCGTCACTTACGAGACCCGTCCTTGCAACCCGGAAGCTGAAGAACCTCAGGTTTTCTTTGTAAACAATCCCCCCGCGAGGAACACGACGCCGAGCAGGACGTGAATGGCGTGGTCGGCCTGGCCGAGATGCAATATCCCGGCGACGTTCCACATGCGGTCGTTACCGACGCCAAGGGCCATGCCGAGAATTCCGAGCGCCAGGTAAACGACGCCGAACACGAGGCAGAACGTCTTCGCCGCTGACAAACTACCAGCGAAGCCGAGGTACAGAGCGATGGCGCCTGACACGATGTGGACGGCGTTATGCGCCCCCGTCAGATGCGCGCCGAGCAAATCCGGCTTCGCAAAACCAATCAGACCCACTAAAACAAAGACGACCCCAAGAATCTTGCAGACGGTTTTTGCCATTTCTCAGCCGCTCCTTTTGAAAACGGTGGTAAAACTGGCGGTCATCGCCCAGAGGCATTACCAGGCGTCCGCGTTTTCTGAAACCCTGAGGGGGATGGTCCGTTCGGTGCGCCGCATGTATATCAAAGAGAGCGGCTAGTTGCCAAGTATTTTACACTCTTGATTGGCCGGCTTGGTCTGGGATCACGCATTTCGCGAGTGCTATACTTGGACGCGACCCCTGCAGCAAATGCTTTTCAATCAAGCGAGGTTTGTCATGTTTTTCCGCAGACTTTTGGTTGCAAGTTTTCTCCTCATTTTCACCGCGACTGCGGCAAGCGCCTACACGATCGTGATGCGCAACGGCCGGAGGGTTGAAATCCCGAATAAGTTCACGCTGACAAATTCGACGCTGACTTACGAGACAGCGCCGGGAATTCAGGTCACGATTCAGTTGACTGGCATCGACATCGCCACCACTGAACGCGTCAACGGCCAAACAGCTGGTTCTTTCATGGCCTCAGGTTCGAAACCGGAAAGGACCGCGCCGGTCGTCCAGACGGGACGACAGACGGCCACGAAATCGATAACGAACAAAGATCTCGAAGTCTATCGACGTTCGAGGCTCCAAAGTGAACGAGAGCGAGAAGAGTTAGGTTTGCCGTCTGTTGAAGAGCGACGGCGCGAGGTCGCGGAGATCGACGACCGCACGCAGGAGCAAATTCGCGACATGCGTTCCCGCGAAGAACTCGATTTCTGGCGCAACCGCGCGATGACGCTCGAGACGCAAATAACTGCAACGCAAAATCAAATGCGAGTTAACCAGGTTGACGAATATCCATGGGCGTATCCGTATGGAGTGGGAATCGTCACGAGTGGTTTTCCATTTGGGTTTGACGGCTCTCGCGGCCTCAACAGCCAGTTCGATAGATTCGGCTTGCACAAGTTCGGCTTCAGCAGATTTGGATTTAATAACTTCGGATTTAGGGGCCACTTTCCCGGGCACCTCAGGGGAAGGTTGCTGTATTCGTTTCCCAGGTCGGGCGGAAGCGGCCGCCACGGCGGAGGTGGTCATCGCGGCGGACGACGATAGAACGAAACATGAACTGGGAAACAGTCATCGGACTCGAGATTCATGCGCAACTGAGCACCGATTCGAAGATCTTCTGCGGTTGCGCTACACGCTTCGGCGATCTACCTAACTCGAATACTTGTCCGGTCTGTCTCGGTCTGCCGGGCGCATTACCCGTGCTGAACCGGCGCGTTATAGAACTCGGCGCGCGCGCTGCACTCGCGCTTGGTCTGCACATCAACCAGCAATCGATCTTCGCGCGCAAGAACTACTTCTATCCCGATCTGCCGAAGGGATATCAAATCTCGCAGTACGATCAACCCTTCTCGGCCAACGGCGAGCTCGAGATCATGACCGCGGAACGCGATGAGGCGGGTCATCCGCTTGAATGGCGGCCGAAGATGATCCGGATAACGCGTTTGCATCTCGAAGAAGATGCGGGCAAGAACGTCCACGAAGGTCTACCGGATGTCGATCGTTATTCCTATATCGATCTGAATCGCGCCGGCGTGCCGTTGGCTGAGATCGTCACCGAACCAGATTTCCGGTCGTCGTGGGAAGCTTACGATTATGTCAATCACGTGCGCCGTTCGTTGCAATGGGTCGGCGCTTCGGAAGCCGACATGGAGAAGGGAAACCTTCGTTGCGAAGCGAACGTCTCCGTGCGGCGCGTTGGTGATGAAGTGTTTGGCACGAAGGTGGAACTGAAGAACCTGAACTCGGTCCGGTTCATGCAACGCGCGATCGAGTTCGAAGTAGCGCGGCATATTCAGGTGCTTGAATCAGGTGGCCGGTTGACGCAGGAGACGCGGCTTTGGGATGACCGCGCGATGGAAACTCGCGTCATGCGTTCGAAAGAAGAGGCGCACGATTATCGCTACTTTCCCGAACCAGATCTGCCGCCATTGATCGTTTCGAGTGAGTTTATCGACCAGGTCCGCGACTCGATGCCCGAGCTGCCAGAGGAGCGTCGAAAGCGATTCAACGAGCAATATGGATTGAGTTTTTCCGACGCTTCGCAACTCGTTGCGGATCGCTCATTGGCTGACTACTACGAGGACACAGTCAAAGCCAGTGCAAATCCTCGCGCTGCTTCAAACTGGATCAGATCCGAGTTATTGCGCGAACTAGAAGCCGCCGGACTCTCAGCAGCAGACTCGCCCGTTACTCCGGCAAACCTCGGGAAACTGATAAACCTGATCGACGACGGAACGATCAGCGGTAAACAAGCGAAGGACGTGCTGGTTGAAATGTTCAAAACCGGCAAGGGTGCTGAAGCCATCGTTGCCGAACAGGGTCTGGTCCAGGTCAGCGACACGGGTGAGATCGACGCG
>DASRPN010000186.1:0-37965 GCA_035646355.1 Pyrinomonadaceae bacterium
TTAAGTTGCTGTGAGTAAAGATATTCCGTTGTGTGCTTGGGAGTGAAACTCCCAAGCACGAATCAGAAAGATCTTGTAAGTTATTGATTTTATTGGTAGCGGGGGGCGGGATCGAACCGCCGACCTTGGGGTTATGAATCCCACGCTCTAACCATCTGAGCTACCCCGCCGTGTCGGCGTAGTATAGCAGAATCAAGTTTACCTCCATTGTTGATTCGTGTTCCTTACGCTTTTTTCACTCCCACGCTCTAACACAGTTGAGATGTTCACCAGGTGGACGTACTTCCGCAAAATCTACGGTTTACCTCTATGCCTGGATTCGTGCTACTTGCGCTTGCCAGGTTTTTGCGAACTCGTGTCAAGAGTTGTGGAAATTCATTTAGCGCATCCTCGCTGATCTAGCTGAGCTGCATTTGGTTCACGCGGCGATGCCGACCGGAAGTGGTCCATATGAGTCGGTGAGAGCATGGGGCTGAAAACCCATGATAGCTTGGTTTTTTTTCTGCTTTTATGCTCGCTAACTTTTAGTACTCACACTTTGTCGGAGAGCGGTGCTAAGTGCAAACCTTCGCAGCCGGGCCGATCCACAAACGGAACTGCGGCTGCGTTTGAAAGACTGGCAGCGGCGCGCGTGCGTTACGGCTATGAACGTTTACACACGCTGCTGGTGTCGTCAAAACAAATTCCTTCACACCCACTGGTCTGACTTGCAGCAAACAAACAACGACCGGGATCAGGAAGCAACGTTGATTACCGATCAGACTTAATAACAAAATTTCAACGAGGAAATAGAAAAGCAACCGGGCCAGCACCGAAGTAGATATCGCCAATTCTGTGACAGCGAGCCTCGTTATCGGCATGATATTGCTCCCCACTAGCTGGCTGGATCGGTCTAATGTTCATAGGTTCATGAGGAACAACTCTGCCGTTCCACTGCTGGTCAGGGCAAAGCAGCCCCCTCTATTTTGACTTACTTCTTTGTTCTTTAAGTTGCGCGCCCTTAAGCACGTAGGCTGTCTTTCCCTTAATACTCGGACAGCAACGCGCGTCGTTATCGGCATAGTCCAGTGTCTCAAACAGAATCTGCTTATTTTTTATGCCCTTGAGTTCCGCGGTGCGATAATACTTCCCGCCTACAACGGCATCCGTCAGCGGTACAAGTACACCCCTCCGGCGCACGAAGACAGCCAAGTGCTGAACGTAGTTATTAGTTCCATTCTGGCCTTCCAACATGTATAGAACAACCGCGTCAGAAAGACCATCGTGATTCAAATCGCCAATCATCATGGTTCGTTCGTTACCCTCATCTTCGAATCCGGTGTCTTCGGATTGCTGCTTGACAATGAATCTGTCGATTACGACATGATCCGCTCTTCGCAAATTACTTTGCGCCTGTCCAGCGACTGGGCCACTTGCATAAATCAACAGCAAGGCCAACGTTGCGATCCCAAATTGTTTAGGCATGGTGATCATTCTCCCCTTAAAGTGGCTTGGAGTGCAGCGTCGCCCGCTCAAAAGGCCGCAGGGTTGCCGCACCCCAATATCCTACGTCTTTTGTTTCGTCAAACGGCCAATGAAACTGTCTTTTGGGCCAGAGAGCGAACCATCTGAGTTTCGCGTCAGGACGATTTTCTCATCTTCGGCCTCAATGATTATCTGGTCGCCGTCAACCTTGTAAGAGCCTTCAGCGGTCAGAGCTCCCATGGTGACGAAAGCCTTATCCGTGCTGAACTCGATTACTACCATGCCGGTCCCATTTGTGTATTTGCCTTCGAGTGACGATGAGCAGGCGATGACCGAAAAGCTCAAGGTTGCAATCACCACAGCCATTAGCGTTTTGCGAAAATCCGTACTCATTTTTATTCCTCCTCCGAATCTTTCGTTCCTCTTTGCGGGCGAGCCAATCAGGCTGCCATCACCTACCGAGTGCAAACTACTCTGAAACATTTCAGCAATGCTGAAGTGAAATGTTTTGACCCGCCCTGCACTCTCTCAGCGGAAGGTGTGTCCTGCTCGGCAATTGCCCGCGCAAAGTTTGAGGATAAGATCCAGTGGCGAGTGATAGAATGTGCGCGCTCCAAAGACCTTCATTCAGCAGGTCCTCCGATCGTGGACAGCGCCCCTTCCAGCAAAAAGCATTGGGTACTGACGCAAGCCGCGTTTAATGGGTTGTTGGCTCAACTGGACACCGACCGCGACTCCGCCGGCATTAAGTATGAGAACACGCGACTCAGACTAGTGAAGTTTTTCGAGCGACGCTCATTGCCATCACCGGACGATCACGCTGACGAGGTCGTTAACATCGTGGCCCGGCAACTCGCGGAGGGAAAAATGATCGAGAACATAACAGCATACTTCCTCGCGGTAGCCAAACGCCATGTGATCACGATCTTGCGTGGCCCAGACATCGATCCGCTCGAAGATCCGGAAGCGCTGCCGGCGAGCACTGCTGGACCACGTTTCGAATTCTCGAACGACGATGATCTACGGGAAATTCAGGAAACACGGCTTAAGTATCTGGATCATTGCCTGGAACAGATCGACCCGCAACAACGCGTGCTGATTCTCGGTTATTACGAGGAAGCCAAGCAGGCAAAGATCGATAACCGGAAAGCATTGGCAGAACACGCAGGCATCGATCTCAATGCCTTGCGCATTAGGGTCTGCCGTATTCGTATGAAGTTAGAAAAGTGCATTAAGGAATGCGCCACCAGAGAGGCCGCGTCAGAAATTCGCGTTGGCTAAACGGAGCAGTTGCGTTATGCCGGGGACGAACCAGCAAAACAGCCACAATCAATTACTACGAAGATATCTACTGGGCGATCTCTCTGAGTCGCAGCAAGAGCTTACCGAGCAGCTTTACTTCACTCAGGATGATTACCTGGATCAGTTATTGGTCGCGGAAAACCAGTTGATTGAGGATTACCTTACTGCAAGGCTGACGGCCGCCGAGGCCAAACAATTTGAGAGTAACTATCTGACCACTCCAGAGAAGCGTCTCCGTGTGGAGTTAATCGGACGAATTCAGAGACAGGCAAACCATCCGCTCACGGCACAGGTCGATCTCCTCAGCGACGGAGCACAAGTAGAAAAGACGCCGTGGTGGCAAGCATTGGCAGCGGTTTTCTTTAGCAACACTGCGGCGCGTTATGGGCTGGTCCTTGCGACCTTGATCATTTTTGTTGGCGGCGTATTCCTGGTGAATCGCAACTCGCAATTGCGCACACAACTGGCACGATCCAACCAGGAAAAGATCAACCTCGAGCAGAATGAGGCTCAACTGAGAGAACAACTTGCCGAGCAGCGACAACGAAACCCCGAGATTGGGAAGCCACTGGATCAAAGACGAGAGCAAGTCCGGTTGCCTGACGAGGAGCGCGACGCGCAATGGCACAGTCAGCTCGCTCGTGCCGAGCAGGAAAAGAATCGGCTGCGACAGAGTGAACGGCAGCTCAGGGCACAGCTCTCTGAGCAGCAGGCACGCACTGAACAAATAGCGAAGTCGTTGGAGCAGGCAAATGAAGAGCGTCGTGTTCTTGACGAGCGCGAAGGGCAACTTCGTAGTCAAATCGACCAGGCGGAACAGCAGCGGGTTAGACTTGCACAAACTGAAGAGCAACTAAGACAGCAGCTCGCCCGCCAGCAACAGCGCACTGAGTTGATCGCTAAATCATTGGCCCAGGCGGAGGAAGAACGCCGTTTACTTGATGAGGAAATTTTACGCCGTCAAAATGCCAATGCTCCGCGCATTCTCTCACTTGAACTCGGCGCCGAGCCGGCGCGCTCGTCTCTCTTTTCTCTGCGGTCCAACCGAGGGCAGACGCCAGTTTTGGTGATATCACAAGAAGCCAGGCTCGTCCGCATCACTTTTAAGACAGACACGCGCGGATTTCAAAGTTATCGGCTGCGGTTGTTGTCAGCAGATGGCACGGAGCTCTGGACCCGTTCAGAGGAGTTAGGCGATGGCCGCGCTATTTCATTTTACTTACCGGCAACACTTCTCAACCCCGGCTATTTCACTTTCGCGCTGCACCTCGAGAAAACAGATGGTGGCGCTGACCACCGGTACACGGTGAGGGTGGCGCGACGATGATACGCACCGTGAAATGTTTCACGCCATCTTGCACTCACCGCTGAAGGGCATTACACACTGGTTCATCAACCTGAGAGTAGTGGAGCAAAAACATGAAGACAATGCGAAACAGCTTAGAGACGGTCCAAAAGTCATCTGTGATTCTCGTCCTCCTGAGCTTTGGCTTTTTGACGAATGCACAGACGCAAGAACCTGCTCAGACGACTAAACCGCTTACTGATGTGGCTGGAATCGAGGCCTATTGCAAAGAACTCGATAGCTTCAAGAAGCGCAAACCAAATCAGGCCCGCTGGTTCGGTGATGTGGCTCCATGGGATCGCTCGGGCATGACGCTTAATGCCCCGTCCGCCAAATGGCAAGAGTTTAAGAGTCGAAAGGCAAGACAGTCAGCTGCCACGGGTGACAACCTTTATGACGTCGCTGACATTTGGATGAAGGATGAGAAGGTAGTACTGGCGGATCTCTGGTTCGGAAGTCCTTCGGGTGACTGGTCACAGTTCGTAACGTATTACTTTCGTGACGACGGTACGATTGCGAAGATGCGCAGCACCTTCGCAGGTTTCAACCTTCATCCGTTTGCCAACCCGGAAGAATCGGGCGCCCGCCTGGTGCAAACGAGAATATATGACGCTAGCGGAAAGCGTTTGAGTAAACGCTTGCAATGTTTTGAACTAGGTGAAAAAGGCCGGCAGAAAAAGTGTTCGGGAGATTACTCACGCTATGAAGGGCCGGCTTACCTGAAGGTACAGCGCCTGCCCATGTATCGCTTGCTCAATTCTCAACGCCTCAACGACGTAGCATCGATTCAAGCTTACGTCAGGAGCCTGGACACATTTAAGAAACGCAATCCCAATCGGGCCAGGATCTTCGGCAATCTCATTTCGCCAAATCAGGCGACCTATCCTGTTCCCCACGATGCATCGCGATTCTGGGAGGAGTTCCCAACTCGTAAGGCAAGAGAATCTACGGCGGTGAAGCGCCCGGATTCCCCATCCTACGACGGAGCCGACGTGTGGATAAAAAATGGGAAGGTAGCGATAGTGCAGTTTGAGCCGAACCGTTACTTTTATGGAGGGGAGCGGGTTGTCGCCTATTACTTTCGAGAAGACGGTTCACTGGCAAAGATGCGTTTTAAGTTTCATGACCCTGGCGTAGACGGCGACGTCGTGAAGGAAATGATTTACGACGTGAAAGGAAGCGTCTTACAGACAGGGATGCAGTGTGTTCAGACGAACGACGTACGCCGTCCCAGGAGAGTGAACTGCTCAAGAATCCTTCAGGATGACGATGCTCCGGTTTATCGCAGGGTTGAAGAACTGCCGTTCGTTGATCTCCTGAACGAGCAAGCAGTCAAGCTTTGGAACGCCGCGGGTGAAATGCTTTTGCGAACTTCGCATCACGGATCAAGAGCGGCAGATTCGCTGTGACGTGAACCGTGCGAAAATCCACAACGTCAGAAAATGGAAGAGAGTATGAACACGATACGTATTGCTACCTGGTTTTTTCTGTTAAGTATGGGAGTCATTCCGGCAACAAAAGCAATTAATTTTCCAGTCATTGTTACAGTCGCGCCTCAATTGCAATCGAGCGAGGATCAATCCGATAATGCCGGTGAGGTACTCTCGGACAAGAATTGGCAGAAACATCCGAAGATCGTTGCGATCCGCAGAATAGTCAATTCGGATATTGCCGGCGTCAGGAATGGCGCGTTCAAGACTGAACACCGAATTTGTGATAAGGGCTGGTTTAGTCGACTTAGAATCGCGCGCGACTCAAAAGGCGTGGTCAGGTGGTATCAGAATTATGGGGAGGGAGAAGATTCATCCCGTGATGATAATTACTACTTCGACGATGCTGGTCGCCTGCGGTTTGTGTTAATGACCACTTATGCTGCCAATGGCACTCGAGAGCAGCATCGCGCCTATTTCGATGAAAGCGGCCTTCTCATCTACCACGGTCGCCGGCTCCTCAAGGGCCCTGGATACTTTGGCCCTCAAGTCGATGATCTTAAGAAGCTCGTGCAAATGGATCCAAAAAAGGATTTTGCGGAAAGTGGCCAAGGATGCAAAGAGATAAAGCCCTCCGCAAAGCATCACGGAGGAGTTCGCGCAACTGGAGGACTGCAATGAAACAGTCAGTGCGTCGTGTAACACCCATTATTGTTGCAATCGTTGCAAGCCTGTGGGCGGGGTCGACATCTTTGGCCCAGGTTCCCAAAGAACTTGACTCGTCCGCTCGAGCGCGCATCGAGCAGTCACGTTCTTCGATCGTAATAGTGAGAGTGGAGAACGAGTCAGGTCAACCAGTCTCTCAGGGGGTCGGTTTCTTTATCCGTAACGATCTCGTCGCGACTGACATCCAGAAGCTTGACAAAGGTTCGCGCGTGCGCGTTGCGGCTGTTATAAAAGAAGGCGTACTCAAAGTTTTGTCTGCAGGAACCTATTTTCTCCCTTACGTCCTGCTGGAAAAGCAATTGGAAGTATCGCCACTACGTTTGAGCGATAGCGAACGAGTCGCGGTAAACGACAGCGTGTACATGGTCGGCGACCAGGGAGCCATCGCAGCGGGCACCGTGACCGGTACAACGACAATGAAGGACACGAGCGCGTTCCTGATAAGTATTCCAATTAACTCCGGCAACAAAGGGGCGCCGGTTTTCGACCGCCATGGCGACGTGATAGGTATAGCGGCGGAAAGTGCCGATCGCAGCAGTGCCGGTTTAGCCTTCCCCTCTTCTCTGCTCGCCCACCTAAAGCACTTAGGTGAACCAGGGGTCGGAGCCGGTAGGGGAGACGGCCCGGCGTTTTCGCGTGATGCAGCTCCGCGCGATACCGAAAAGTCGGTAGATTCTCGCGTCGACACAAAACCTGTGCGCCTAAGTGGACCGACTCCGAAATACACCCAGGCAGCTCGTGCTAGTGGAATTCAAGGCACTGTAACCCTGCGGGTCCTTGTGGGTGAGGGTGGTGATGTGCGGGCGATCCGAGTCGTTCGCGGGCTACCAGATGGACTTACCGAACAAGCAATCGAAGCGGCGCGTCAAACGAAGTTCAAGGCGGCATCGAAAGACGGCCAAGCGGTAGCATACTGGGTTGTCCTGCAACTGGAATTCACACTCCGTTGACGCGGAGATTCCGAGCAAGTCATTGAGAATCAAAATGACTGGCAGGCAAATCCTTCTAACGACTCGAGGTGATGCTCGGCAGCGCAGCAGGAACGCGGTGGCATTCAGCACGGCGGCGGTTGTGATGCCCGTTTCGAGTGCGGGTCCGTAAACTCGCGCATCGAACCATCCATTTTCACTCCAGTAATCATCGAAAACGTAAACATTCAGTACTCGAAGTGTCAGCCCATGACTCCGGATTATCGATCAATTGATGCCACAGACCATCCGACCCCCTGATGCTTAAGCAGCGCCGCCCTCATCTCCCGATAACTCGCAGGATCTGCGTGCGTTTGGATTCGATGGAAAGATGTTTGGCGGCGACGGCGGTGGTCGGCGCCTGAAAACGGACAGTGGATCTACCTCTTTCGTCCTGAGGATCGGCGGCGAGTCTCGTCGCGCAGTTACCGAATCCGCAACAGATGATTATGCCGGGAAAGTTTAAGACCGAAGGCTGGCGAATCTGGCGAAACATGATTACAGTCTTGAGCCAAACGTTTTCACCCCGGGACACTAAGTGGATTGTCAAGTGTTCCCAGTCGATGAACAAAGGAGCTTCACGATGTCAGAGTCAAGCAACGTATCGCGCAGAGATTTTGTGAAGACCGCCGGCACCGCTGCGGCGGCGACGTTGGTGCTGAGGGAATCCGCCCTTGCTTCAGTGACTGCTCCGCGGCGCCGTTACGCGATTGTGGGCACTGGCGATCGGGCTACCGGCATGTGGGGACGTAATCTGGTCCAAAAATATTCTGACGTGATCGAGGTAGTTGGGCTTTGTGACATCAATCCGAAACGTGTGGCCGTGGCGCGAGAGATCATGGAGGTACAGTGTCCGACGTTTACCGATTTCAATCAGATGTGCGATCAAGCGAAACCCGATCTGCTGATGGTGACGACGGTGGATGGTTTCCACAGCGAATACATTGCGCGCGGCTTAGACCGCGGCATCGACGTCATCACCGAAAAGCCGATGGTGATCGATGAGAAGCAGTGTCGCGTGGTGCTGGATGCGGAGAAGCGGAATAAGCGAAACATCATCGTGACGTTCAATTATCGCTATGCTCCGAAACACCAGAAGATTAAAGAAATCTTGATGGCGGGCGAGATTGGCCGCGTCATTTCTGTCGATTTCAGTTGGTACCTCGACGTGTATCACGGTGCTGATTATTTTCGTCGCTGGCATCGGTTGAAATCGAAGGGCGGTAGTTTGTGGGTACACAAAGCCACCCATCACTTCGATCTGATCAATTGGTGGCTCAACGCCGATCCCGTCGAGGTTTCAGCGCAAGGCAGCCTCGAAGTCTACGGGAAGAAGGGCGCGTTTCGTCACACGCATTGCCGGCCCTGTCCGCATAAGTCTCAATGCAAATTCTTCTATGACATCACGAAGAGTCCCGCGCGCATGAGACTCTACGTCGGCCCGGAAGACGCTGACGGATATCATCGCGACGGCTGCGTCTTTCGTGAGGACATTGATATCTACGACACGATGTCCGCAGTGGTTAAATACTCAAACGGAGCGCACATGAACTATTCGCTGAATGCGTTTATGCCGTTTGAAGGTTACCGACTCGCGTTCAATGGAGAGAAGGGCCGTCTGGAAATCCGCGATTATGAACGCCAGCCGTGGCAAGTGGAAGTGGAGACTGAGGTGTTTCTGACGCGGAGCTTCGGAAAGCGTGAGCAGATAGCGATCGCGAAGTTCGAAGGCGGACACGGTGGCGGAGACAGTCGTCTACAGGATGTAATCTTCCGCAAACCTGATGTGCCGTCGCACATGCGTTTACCGGATTCACGAGCCGGAGCGATGTCGTGTCTTACAGGCATCGCGGCGCGCAAGAGCGTGGAATTAAAGCGACCTGTGAAGATCGCCGATCTCGTTCGTCTCTAAATCAAAATAACTGGCGCACGCGTGACGCGGATATCGACACTCTTGGATCCGAGTGTCGCATGGGTCGCCGTGAGTCGAATCGTTCCCGCCGCTTGCCTCGTCTTGATCCAAACAGCTCCCGCGCCTCCAAACAACGAGAACGGGTTATCGCCAATAACCTCGCCTGGTCCGGAAATATTGAGTGCTATCGCGCCCGTGGCAAAAGGACGAGCGCCGCCAAACTCGTCAGTAACACGCATGACGACGCGAGTGGCGTCGATGCCGTCACCAACGAGTTCGCGATCGTCTGCTTCAAGATGAAACCGTTGATCGGCGCCTGTTCCTGACAATGTTTTTGAGATCACTTTCTTGCCGCCAATGTAACCATCCATCCGCAGGTCACCCCAAGGGCCATTAAACTTGCTGCGGATGTTTGCGACGAAGGGCGGATACCTCAGATGCGGAAACTCTTTGCGATCCGGATCGAGTTCAGCTATCAGGCGATCTGCCATATAGATCTTCACGTGCTCACAATTGGAACAGATCATCGCAATTGTAAAGGATTCGTTTCGATCCCCGCGCGCCCAGTCAAAAGCGGGCTCAAGCACGATCTCTTCTTTCGGATCGCATTGCGATTTGTAAAATCCAGCCGCTGGTTTCGGAATACGAAAGATGTCGCTGACGCCGTGATAGCAAACGCGGTCGCCTGAACAGAAATTCGAATGCGTGTTGTAGTCGAACGCACACCACCCGAGACCGCCCGCGTATCGCTTATCCGACGCTAGTTGATTGTGAACCCGCGCGTGGCGCATCGTGTGTTCGGTGATCCGCTCGACGTTATCATTTCGTTTCGTTGGATACATGTGTCCGATGAACTCGGTGTTTAAGTAAAGCGGACGGTTGGGTGGTCGCAGCGGAATCTGAAAATCGTTCATCGTGAAAACATCTTCGAGAAGTTCCGAGTCATATCTGAATCGAACGCCGCCTGTTTGTCGCGAGTCGTCGAGCGAGCGGGCCAGCTCATTCGTCCGCTTGTAAAAGTCGTGATCGTCACGCGATTCGTTAACGCGCACTCCCCACAAGATGATCGACGGATGGTTCCAGTCGCGGCGGATCATTGCGTCGACGTAGTGAACCGAAAGATCCTTCCACTGCTGGTCGCCGATATGTTGCCAGCCGGGAATCTCTTCAAATACCAGCAAGCCGATCTCATCACAGGCATTCAGAAAATGAGGGGACTGAGGATAATGAGACGTGCGGACAACATTGCACTTCAACTCATTCTTCAAAATTGAAGCATCGCGCCGTTGCACCCGCGCCGGCATTGCCTGGCCCAGGTAAGGATAAGTTTGATGGCGGTTCAATCCTCTCAACTTGAGATGACGTCCGTTGAGAAAGAAACCATCTTCTCTGAACACGGCCTCGCGAAAACCTACCGTCGTTTGATACTCATCCAGCGGACCGCTTGCTGATTGCATCGTCACGTGCACGCGGTAGAGTTTTGGCCGCTCAAGATCCCACAACTGGATCGAACGCAGGTTCGCTAGACGAAAGTCGTAATGAGGGGCGCCTGTCGCTGGAAGTTCGCCGGTTGTTGTAGCCAACACTTGGTTGCCGTCACGCAATTCAATCGTGAGTTTCAGCGCGCCAGCAAAAGGCCCCTGACTGTTCAGGAACACGCGTACATCAACGCGACGATCGTCCTTCAAAACGTTGACCGGTTTCGCGAAAACATTCTCGAGGAAGGTTCCGGAGACGACGCGGAGACTGACATCCCGATAAATTCCTCCAAATGTCAGGTAATCAATTTCGCCACCAAATGGTGGAATGTCTTTGCGTTCGGTAGAGTCGACCTCAACCGCCAGCACGTTGTCGCCGCGCCAATTGATGTGCGGCGTGATCTCAAACGAGAAGGGCGTATAACCACCGCGATACTCACCCAAGCGATGTCCGTTAATACTCACAACTGCTGCCGTCATCACACCGTCGAAGTCGACAAAGATACGTTTTCCGCGCATCGTCGGCGGGAGCTTGAAATGACGACGATAGAGGGAAATGAATTGATATGACTTATCGTCGAAACCATGCCAGGGAAGCAGTTTATTTGTATGCGGAATCGTTACGCGCTGGAATCGACTATCGTCGAGTGTGGTGCTTGCACCATTCGGCAAAACTTTGTCGCTGTAGAGCCAATTATGATTAAGCGGTATGACGATCCGCGCGGCTGGCGGTGATAATTGGGCATATCCGGATGTTGAAAACGGCGGCAACAGGCCAAAGCCCGCCAAACCGGCGCCGGTTGTTTTCAAAAACTCGCGGCGGGGGAGTCCATCACTGGTTTGTTTTTTCATTGGCTTCGTGGATTCAAGCTTGGTTTTACAGGTTAACGCACTATTGTAGGCCACCACACTCACTTCCAGCGGCGAGATCTGACGGATCACGATTCTCGGGTTACAATCGCCCGCCATGTCTTACTATCTCGACCTGGAAACCTGGCCCCGCCGGGAGGTTTTCGATTTTTACCGACATTTCGATAAGCCGTACTTCAATGTGTGTCTCCGGCTCGACGTCACGAACCTTCTTAAAGAACTCAAAGCACGCGAAGACAAGCAAAGCGTTTGGTTGACGTATCACTACTTCGCACTACGCGCCGCCAATGACATCGAACAGTTTCATTACCGCTTGCGAGACGGAAAAGTGTTGGTCCATGAAGTGATTAACGGTGGGACCACGGTAATTCTCCCGAACGAGACATTCACGCTCGTCTATTTCGATCACTCTGAAAGTTATCGAAACTTTATGGACGGTGCAACGCGAGCAGTCGAGGAAATCAGAGCCGGCGACGGCAGGTTTCTACCCAAACATGAAGACGATGCGCGGATCCATTGCACGACACTCCCCTGGATTGCGTTCACCAGTTTTTCACATGCGCGGCGCTGGTGGGGCAGGGAAGACTCAGTTCCCAAAATCTCGTTTGGAAAGTTCGTGCAGGAGAATGGACGGACATTGATGCCCTTTTCAGTTGAAGTACACCACGCTCTGATGGATGGACTTCACGTCGGAAGATACATCGATCGTATGGAAGAGATGTTGGCCACACCGCAAGCGTTCTTAGATTAGACCACGTAACACAGATCCCCGTGCGTAAACTCTTCATCGCAATCCTGGTGCTTCTGATTCTCGGAAGCGCTGCTGCCTACGTCATATTTCGACTGACGCGTAAGCCGTCGCCGACACCGCGTGGTTGGCGCGCGAATGTGATCACCGTTCACGGTGACGGTTCCCCGACCGTACTTTCTGATCCGTTTGGTGTTGCTGTCGACAACGATGGCGCGGTCTACGTTGCAGACGCCGGCGAGAGTAATCGCATTCAGAAGATCGCACCCGACGGAATCGTTACCACGCTCGCCGGTGGCAAAGAAGGATTTGCTGACGGTGCCGGCGGACAAGCCGCGTTTCACACGCCGTCGAGTCTCGCGATGGACTCGGCAGGCAATCTTTACGTCGCGGACACTGGAAACAATCGCATACGAAAGGTGACACCGGAAGGTGTCGTGTCGACGATCGCGGGTGACGGAACCGCCGGGTACGTGGATGGCACGGCGGCGCAAGCGCGGTTTAATGGTCCAATCGGCGTCGCTGTGGACGGAAACGGAAACGTTTATGTCGCAGACACTTACAACGATCGCATTCGCAAGATCTCAACGGACCGCCAGGTGACGACAATGGCCGGCTCATTCGATACGCCTTGTGCGGTTGTCGTCGCCAGCGACGGTTCTGTGATAGTTGCCGATACCGGCAACAATCAGATACAGAAGATCTCGCCAGACGGTAACGTTAGTACGCTAACGATAAATCACACGGATCTTTCGCGTCCCATCGGTCTGGCAATCACTTACGACAACTTCCTGTACGTCACCGAACTCGATCGATCGCGTGTGATCCAAATCACGCCCGAAAATGCGAGTTACACAATCGCCCCCGGAGATTTCAATCAGCCGGCTGGCGTGACCGTGAATGCAAACACTCATGAACTGTACGTCGCCGACAACGGCCACTATCTCGTCAGAAAACTGACCGCACAAACCGACCCCCAACAGAACATAGCCCAACAGAACACTGCGGAACCGGAACCGTTACCAAAACTGACGAACGGCACGCTGGGCCAACAGTCGTTACTGTGGCCGCTCGATCCGCAACAGAGCCCGCACGAAGTTGTCGCCACTATCGGCGAGGTGCGTGGAAGTTTCGACTCGACTGACAGCCGTCATCACCTGCACAGCGGACTCGACGTCTTCGGCGCCTACGGCGATACGGTTCGTTCAGTTCGCGACGAGAAGGTCACGAGCCCACTGCCAAACTGGGGTCTCGACTCGCTAAATGAAGGAATGCGTGTCGGCATCATGTCGTACATCCACATGCACGTCGGACGCGATAAAGACGGCAAGATGTTTGATGACCCGCGATTCATTCAAATCAACGAAGCCGAAAAACTCATCCGCGTCCGCATCAAGCGCGGTACGCGTTTTAAAGTTGGTGACGCGCTCGGCACGGTCAACCGCATGTACCACGTTCACATGAACGTCGGACCATCGGGTGCGGAGATAAATCCGTTATCACTCGCACCGCTCGGATTTGCCGATAACATCGCTCCAACGATCGAAACGATTCAAGTGTTTGACAGCAATGGAACGCAGTTAAAGGACGGGAGCATCAGCGGCAGCGTGCGCATTGTTGTTGACGCCTTCGATCGAACAAACCTCAATCCGGAGCGCCGTCGCCTTGGTCTATACAAACTCGGCTACCAGCTTCTGAAACCCGACGGCTCTCCCGCTCCGGGTTTCGAAGATGCTCGCATAACCATTTTGTTTAATCGTCTGCCTCCCGATGACGCAGCGACCAAGATTGCGTATGCCGCGGAGAGTGGAATCACCGTTTACGGCAGCGCAAAGACCAGATTCCTTTACGAAGTGACGAACACCGTGCGCGACGGGCGCGCGGCCGCCGGCGTGTGGGACACGTCGCAACTACCGAAAGGCGACTACATCCTGAGGATTATCGCGGCCGATTACTCCGGTAACGAAGCTCAGAAAAACCGCGACCTGAAGATTACGATTGAATGAGACCAGGTCTCCCGCAAAGGCGCAAAGACGCAAAGAAGAGAAGAGTACTGCGAGTTCATTTGTATTCTCTTGGCGCCTTTGCGCCTTTGCGGGAGAACCTGCTTTCAAACTGCATCACTACCTACGGTAGGAAGTTGCGTCCAACCTTCCTATATTGCAAGATACTTCTTGACCCAGACGCACCAAATCATCACTGAGACGCCTCTCGATATTTCCCAATGCATCAACCGTGCGCTGGAGGAAGACATCGGCAGTGGCGATGTAACTACTGACAGCATCGTGCCTGCCGGCGCGTCACTTCGTGGCCGCATCATCGCGAAACAAGACGGCATCATCGCCGGTCTCGAAGTCGCAAACGAAGTGTTCCGCCGTTTGAATCCACAGATAGCGTTCAAGGCGAACGTAGAAGACGGCGAGAACGTAAAACGAGGCGTGGTTCTGGCGGAGCTAAACGGCGATGCGCGAGCCCTTTTGACCGGCGAACGAACCGCACTGAATTTTCTCGGACGGATGTCGGGAATCGCGACCCTGACGCGCCAGTTTGTGGACGCAGTCGCAGGCACCGATGCTGTAATTTTGGACACGCGCAAGACTGCACCCGGTCTGCGGACGCTCGACAAGCTCGCGGTCCAGCTCGGCGGCGGGCAAAACCATCGCACCGGGCTTTTTGACATGGTGTTAATAAAGGACAATCACATCGACTTCGCCGGCTCAATCACCGCGGCGGTCGAGCGGGTCCGCGCTAGCGGGACGCAGTTGCCGATTGAAGTTGAGACCCGCTCGTTAGAAAATGTCCGGGAGGCGCTCGCGCTGGGCGTTGAGCGGATCCTCCTTGACAACATGTCGCTTGAGACGATGCGCGAGGCGGTAAAAATCGCCGCTGGCAAGGCAAAACTCGAGGCGTCCGGCAACGTTACACTCGAAAATGTACTCGAAGTCGCGCATACCGGCGTTGATTTCATTTCCGTCGGGGCGCTGACGCATTCTCCACGGGTTTTTGACGTGAGTTTGGAGTGGGTTGGTTAAGACAAAGTAGATGATTACTGATACGACCACTGACGAAATATACGAAAAGCTGAGCGCGCTGCTGTCTGACACCGTGCCTGATTTCGAGCTGCGCATGAAGGCGGAGATCGCCGCCGAAATCAACCGGCTCAAGGTGGTGAAGAATGCAGTCATCCTGGGCCATAACTACATGGAGCCCGCGCTTTTCCACTCGATTCCGGATTTCGTCGGCGACTCACTCGAGCTCAGCCGCCGCGCAGCCGAGACTGAGAAGGACATCATTGTCTTCTGCGGCGTCAGGTTCATGGCCGAGACGGCTAAGATTTTGAATCCGACGAAGAAGGTGCTGATTCCGTCAGAGAAGGCCGGCTGTTCGCTTGCGGCGAGCATCACCGCCGAGGACGTACGCCAGTTGAAGAAACAATTTCCCGGCGTACCGGTTGTCACCTACATCAACACGTACGCCGACGTAAAAGCAGAGTCAGACATCTGCTGCACGTCGTCGAATGCGGTTGCGGTGGTTAAGTCGCTCAACACCGATCGCGTCATTTTCATTCCTGACGAATACCTTGCGGGCAATGTTGCGCGCGAAAGCGGCAAGCGAATCATCTTTCCTACGCGCGATCCGCTGAAACGTTTTCCAAACGAACTCGACTACCAGATGATTGGTTGGCCCGGCCGCTGCGAGGTCCACGAAAAGTTCAGCGTCGAAGATATCAAGAACGTGCGGAAGCAATTTCCGGACGTCGTGATCCTGGCCCATCCGGAGTGCAGCCCGGAAGTTGTCGAGGCTTCAGATTTTTCCGGCAGCACGACGGCGATGATTCGCTATGTCGAAAAAACACGCGCGCCGCGTTATCTGCTGTTGACCGAATGCTCGATGGGCGACAACATCGCCGCCGCGAATCCGGAAAAAGAGATGTTGCGTTTGTGCAGCGTGCGTTGCCCGCACATGAACGAGATCACGCTCGAAGACACGCTTGAGTCGTTAGTCAAAGAGCAATACGAGATCCATATCGACGAAGAGATTCGATTGAAGGCGCTGCGTGCCGTTGAGCGCATGCTGGAAATCGGACGCGAAGACTGAGCATTTTTCGTTTGTCATTGGACATTTCTCATTTTTCATTTGCTGAGAAATGACAAATGGAAAATGTCAAATGACAAATGGAAAATCTTGAGGTCCTGATCATCGGTTGCGGGATCGCGGGCGCGACTACTGCACTCCAGCTCGCCCGCAACCGCAACCGTCAAATCACCATCATCACCCGCGCCGGCGATCCTCACGAGTCGAACACGCGTTATGCGCAGGGTGGCATTATCGGCCGCGGTCCCGAAGACAGTTCCGAACTACTCTTCGAAGACATCGTCGCCGCTGGCGCAGGCGTAACGTCACCGGCAGCGGCGCGCATTCTCGCCGACGAAGGTCCAAAGCTGCTGAATGAAGTGCTCGAGCGAACGGCGAGCGTCGTCTTTGATCATCACGAAGACGGTTCGCCGGTGTGGGGACAGGAGGCCGCGCATTCACGACGCAGGATCCTACACGTGGGCGATGCAACCGGCCGCGCGATTATGAACGGCCTGGTCGCGGCACTAAAGGAACAGCCAAATATCAGGATCGAATCCGACTCAACCGCAGTAGATCTGATCACGTTTCCGCACCACTCGCGCAATCCGCTCGACAACTACCAGCCTATTTCGTGTCACGGTTGTTACGTCTTCGACCGCGAAGAGAAAACCGTTCATCGTTATCTAGCCCATGCGACTGTCCTGGCGACGGGTGGACTCGGTCGGATCTACCGGAGCACGACTAATCCGGTGGGCGCGCGTGGTGATGGTTTGGCGATGGCCCATCGCGCCGGTGCTCGCATCGCAAATGCCGAGTACGTGCAGTTTCACCCGACGGCGTTGGCTGCGCCCGGAGCCGAAGGGTTGCTGATCAGTGAAGCAGTTCGTGGTGAGGGTGGTGTTTTATTGACGCCGGAGTTGCGTCCATTCATGGCCGATTACTCGCCGGAGTGGAAGGAACTTGCGCCGCGCGATATCGTCGCGCGCGCGATTCATCACGAAATGGAGCAGCATGGTTATTCGTACGTGTTGCTCGACATTGCATCGCACATGCCGGCTGCAGCGATTCGCCAGAGATTTCCGTTTATTTATGACCAGTGTTTGAAAGTTGGTCTTGATATTTCGCAGGAGCCCGTGCCCGTTGTTCCGGCGGCGCATTATTTCTGTGGCGGCGTGCTCGTCGACGAGTGGGCACGGACAACGATTGGAAATTTGTATGCGGTTGGCGAGATTAGTTGCACCGGTGTGCACGGCGCGAATCGATTGGCGTCGACGTCGTTACTGGAAGGTCTGGTTTGGGGAAACCGGGCGGCGATCGAGATCGAAAAGGCGCTTGATAATGCTTTAGGTGAGAAACGGCCGACGCGTGCCGACGTCCCGCCGTGGGACGAGAGTGGGTTGAGTGCCGAGCCCGATCCGGCGTTGATTCAGGGTGATATGCAAACGATCCAGAACATCATGTGGCATTACGTCGGTCTCGTGCGTAACGCGGACCGGCTGTCGCGCGCGATCCGAGAGCTGCGTCACTTATGGAACGAGATCGAAACGTTTTATCGGACCACGAAGTTGTCTGATGGGTTGATTGGTTTGCGGAACGCGGTCGAAGCGGCGCTGATAGTCGCGCATGCGGCGCAACATAATCGGCAGAGTCGCGGATGTCACTACCGGCAGGATTCGGTTACCATCACCGGCGATCGACTCATTTAAAAGCGACGGATCCTTTAGAAAAAATGGATTTGCTTACAGTTTTGGCGGTGGGCCTCGTGTTTGGATTGAAGCACGCGACGGAAGTCGATCACGTCGTGGCTGTTTCGACGATTGTGAGCCAGCAGCGCAATGTTTGGCGCTCGACGTTTGTGGGCGCGATGTGGGGCGCGGGCCATACGGCGTCGCTGTTGATTACAGGCGCTATCGTACTAAGTTTACGAATCGCGATCCCCGAGCGAGTTAGCAATTGGTTTGAGTTTGCCGTTGCGCTGATGATTATTGGTTTGGGCGTGATGGCGTTGTGGCGTTCGTTGCTTAACAGAAACGACGTTCACGTTCACGAGCACAGTCACGACGGTCTTTCACACGTTCACGTTCACTTCCACGAATCCCGTACGCGCCATCAGAAAGCGCGAACGCACAGTCATGCTGTTTCCGCCGTCGGAATTAAGCCGGTGTTGATTGGAGCAGTGCACGGCTTAGCAGGTTCCGGCGCGTTGACGTTGTTGGTGTTGACGCAGATTCAGTCCGCGTGGGTAGGATTCTTCTACCTGACGGTGTTTGGCCTCGGATCGATCGTTGGGATGATCTTGATGTCAGGCCTGATCGGGTTGCCTTTCGCACTCACCGCGAAAAAGGTTGGTCGAGTTCATCGCCACTTACAAACTACCGCGGCCGGCCTGAGCATCGCTTTCGGTCTTTGGTACGCCTACGAAACCGGCGCAGCCTCAGGACTTTTCTAACAACTCGATTACTTCAGGTTGCTTGTACTCGATCGCAAAATCGAGCGGTGTCTTTCCGTCATCTGTTTTGGCGAGTACATCGACGCCATTTTTAATCAGCAGCTTCACCAGTTCGACGTTGCCACTTGCTGCCGCTTCATGCAGTGGAATGTGACCGCCGGCGGCTCTCGCATTCACGTTTGCGCCATGCTCGATCAGCAGACGTGCGATCTGCGTTTGCTTTGCGGCTGCGGCTGACGCGAGTGGCGTGACCTTCATCGACTCACGCGATGCGGCGTTCACATCTGCTCCCGCCTTCAGCAACGTTTTGACAACCTCCCGCTGCCCGAAAAACGTAGCGAAGCCGAGCGGTGTAAAACCATCAACAGAATAAGCGTTTGTGAGCGACGCATCCTTCGCGATGAGATCGAGTGCTCGTTGCGTGTGTCCAGTAGCCGCCGCCTCGAATACGTCAAGCTCAACGCCGGACTCCAGCAAAGCGTCGACTACATCCTTCTTTCCGTAGTACGTCGCTTTCATGATCACCGAGACGCCGTTCTCATCCTTTGCTTGTGCCAAAGACGGGTCCGAGTGCAGCATTGTTTTTACTTTCGAAACATCGCCGCGTGTCGCAGCATCGAGAAATTCCTGACTCATTTGTAGCCTCCAGTCTTGATTACCCCAAAAGGTGAATCACGTCAGGTGTTACGCACGGTATCGTTGACGTCAAACCTGAGGTTTTTTATCCGAAGTTCGAGAAAACTGCAAAAAATGGCGGATTGGGCTGTTGGCACACACCTTGCCAAATAGCTGATGCACGGAGGGAGTGAGGATGAAGAAAAAGGGGTTCTTAATTATTGTTTGTTTGCTGGCGCTCATGATTTCAGCCGTCCCCGCCGGCGCGCAAACGAGATACCGACGATTGAATGACGGCAGACGGTATGAACAGAGAGTCTCTGATTGGCGTTATCGGAATTACCAGAACGACGGACGTCGTTACCGCGACCGACGTTGGGACGACAGATCGTTTTGGGATCGGCACCGCGACAAATTGACAACCGGCATTGGCGCCGGCGCAGGTGCGGCAGTAGGTGCTGCGGTAGGTGGTAAGAAAGGCGCAATCATCGGCGCGATCGTCGGTGGCGGAGGCGCGGCACTTTATACCTACGGAATCAGAGATGACAACGACAACCGGTGGCGACGGCAACGCAGACGCTACTAAGACGCGTCATTAAAGTTCGGTCACACATTGCAAGATGAGTGGCCTTGTGGGGGCCCGGATGTGAAGGGGAGAGCACATCCGGGTCCTAACATTTTAAGCTGCGGATTTGTCAGTTGTCCGTGATTACCAGCACAGAACTGACAACTCGACCACTGACAACTGACCGACGACGCGCAAAGCTCGAAGTACTAAGTACCTCTACCTACTTTTTTGTGCTCGCCATTAGCAGCGCTTTCGCGTTTCTGTTATAGATAGTACCCGCTCTTAAAGACCTTGCCGGAGACTGCGATGGAATTTCAGGAGAACGTTCTCGGCCTGATCGGGAATACCCCCCTTATTAAACTCAACAGGTTAACGCGCCACGTTAAAGCACCGGTGTTTGCCAAGATGGAGAATCTTAATCCTGGTTATTCCGTCAAAGACCGGATCGGCGTGGCCATGATCGAGGCGGCTGAGCGCGACGGTATTCTCAAACCTGGCGGGACGGTCGTCGAAGCTACTTCTGGAAACACTGGCATCGGTCTGGCGCTGGCAGCGGCAGTCAAAGGTTACAAGTGCATTTTCGTTATGACCGACAAGGCTTCGGTCGAGAAGTCGCGTTATTTAAAGGCGCTCGGCGCGGACGTCGTTATCACTCCTGTTTCAGCAAAACCCGGCACTCCGAATCATTACGTTTCGACGGCCAGACGAATCGCAGCCGAAACTCCAAATTCGTTCTATCCGGATCAGTATTCACATCCCGCGAATCCCGAGGCACACTATCGCACCACGGGCCCGGAAATCTGGCGCCAAACTGAAGGCAAGATCACGCACTTTGTGGCGGGAATTGGCACTGGTGGCACGATTTCCGGCACGGGGAGGTTTCTGAAAGAACAGAATCCGAAGATCCAGATCGTCGGCGCAGATCCGTATGGTTCGATCTTCAAGACGTTTAAAGAGACCGGCAACGTAATCGAAGCAACGCCTTACCTCGTGGAGGGAATTGGACAGGAGATAGTGCCGCCCAACGTGCATATCAACTACGTCGATGAAGTGATCAACGTTACGGATAGCGAGTCGTTTGAGATGTCGCGACAGCTCGGCCGAATGGAAGGAATCTTCTGTGGCGGCTCGACCGGAACAAACCTGGCCGCCGCGCTGCGCGTTGCGAGCACACTCGACGAGAACGCGATCGTCGTGTTCATCGTTTGCGACACCGGCGAGCACTATCTGACCAAGCATCACTCGGACGAGTGGTTGAAAGAGAAACGTCTGCTTGCCCCGCAGAAGATGACAGCGGGACTCATCAGCGGCACGAAGAAACCACAGGCGCCGAAGACACTCATCTCCGTAGCACCAACAGACACTGTTGGCACCGCACTCGAGAAGATGGACGAACTCGGACTGACTCAACTGCCGGTTATCGAAGACGGAAGTTGCGTCGGTTCTTTGCGTGAGAATCGTGTGCTGGCGAAAGTGGTGCGCGATCGCGCGCTGTTGGAGTCACCGGTCAGCGAAGTGATGGAATCGAGTTTTCCGATCGTTGACGTTGACGCCGGCTCGAATGAAGTTTTGCGCAGACTACAAACAAGTCCAGCAGTGCTTGTTGAGGAGTACGGCCGGATCACGAACATCATCACGCGGCACGATATTTTGGACCTGAAGTTGAAAGGCGCAACGCACTGATCCGGGCGTTCCACGTTCCCTCGCATGGCGAAAGAAGAGAAAGTGTTGGCTGCGAATCGCGCGGCCTTTCACAACTATCACATTTCCGATAAGTACGAAGCCGGGATCGCCTTGACCGGTACCGAGGTCAAGAGCGCGATGGCCGGACGCGTGCAATTGAAGGAAGCGTATGTTTCCGTCCGCGAGGGCGAGGTGTGGTTGTTTAACGCCCACATTTCGCCGTATTCTCATGGCAACCGCGAGAACCACGAACCACTACGGACTCGCAAGCTGTTGCTTCACCGCCGTGAGATTTCCCGACTCGACGAGGCAGCAGCAAAACAGGGAATGACTCTTGTTCCCACACAGCTTTACTTAAAGAACGGCCGAATCAAGATCGAAGTTGGTGTCGCTCGCGGCAAGAAGTTGTTCGATAAGCGCGAAGCCGAGTTAAAGCGCACGGTCGAAAGAGAGACGCGCGCACAGCTGAAAGAACGGAACAAATGATTATTTATCATTGGTCATTTTCCATTTCTCATTTTTCATTTAAATGACAAATGAAAAATGACCAATGCCAAATGACAAATGCTCAGGAGAACCCACTCACATGCAAGTTGAAGCGAATCGGGGACCGATAGAAGAACTGGACGTTCAAGCCCTGGCGGTTGCTGTTTTCAAGAATGAGAAATCCGATGATGGTTTCATAAAGGAGCTGGATGAGCTTTCCGGCGGCCTCGTTAGCTCGGCGCTCGAAGCTGAAGAGTTTTCGGGCAAGGAAGGGGAGACGTGCTATTTCCACCTCGTCGGTAATGACAAATTAAAAGCCCGCCGGCTGTTGCTGGTCGGCGCCGGTGAAGTTGACGCCTATAAGGAAGGCCAGATCTCGCAGATGGTTGGGACAGCGGTTCGTTCGCTGCGTAGTAAGAATGCTAAGTCGATTGCCGTAATGCCGCGTGCTACTGGCGATGCTGAACAAACAGCCGCCACCGCTATTCAAGGCGCATTCATCGCGCTGTTTGATCCCGATAAATATCGAACCGTTGAGAAAGAGCAGAAGACAGTCGACCGTCTCGTCGTGGTGCTCGAAGATGCTGACGAACAGGCAGCTTCGCGTGGCGTGGAAATTGGACGAATTATTGGCGAGGCGATCAACTTCACTCGCGATCTCGCCAACGAACCCGGCGCGTACATGACGCCGACCGACATGGCGGAACGCGCTCGCGAGATAGCAAACGAGTTTGGTTTGAGTATCGACGTGCTCGACGAGGCGCGCATGGAACAGGAAGGCATGGGCTCTTTGCTCAGCGTCGCGCGTGGTTCCGATCAACCTGCCAAGCTGATCATCCTCAAGTACACACCTGCAAAAACCGAAGGTGAGAGTACGGAGCTGCTGTCGTTCGTCGGTAAAGGCGTTACGTTCGACTCCGGCGGCATATCGCTGAAGCCCGGCGAGAACATGGAATTGATGAAGTACGACATGACGGGCGGCGCCACTGTTCTCGGTGCGATGCGAGCAATCGCGCAACTTAAACCGCCGATCCCAGTCCTGGGCGTTGCACCTTGCACGGAAAACCTGCCGTCAGGAAAGGCCACCAAGCCAGGTGACGTCGTGAAAGCGATGACCGGCAAGACGATCGAGATCATCAACACCGACGCGGAAGGACGCCTAATTCTTGCTGACGCAATTGCCTACGCGAAGAAACTCGGCGCGACGAAGATTATCGATATGGCCACACTGACGGGCGCTGTCTCGATCGCTCTGGGTGACGTCAATGTCGCGGTACTCGGCACCGATCAGGCGTTGATCGACGAGATAATCAGCGCCGGTAAGGAAGTGGGCGAGAAGTTCTGGCAGTTACCGCTCGACAAGGAATACTCGAAACAGATTAAGTCAGACATTGCCGACATCAAGAACGTCGGGGGACGTAAGGCGGGGACGATCACCGCGGCCGCGTTTTTGAAGGAGTTTGCCGACGGAGTTTCGTGGGCGCACCTCGACATTGCCGGGACAGCCTGGGGCGACGACGCCAAGCCGTACCGTTCCAAAGGTCCAACCGGGATCGCCGTCCGGACGTTATTGCGAATCGTGGATCGCGCCAGCAAAAAGTGATCTTTGGCCGGTAGCCTTCTTAATCTCAAGTCTGCGTCTCTCAGCGTTCCTCTGCGGCTCTGCGGTTATTCTTGTTACCAGCTCGTACCGCAGAGCCGCAGAGGAACGCTGAGAGACGCAGAGAAGAAACTGAGTTTCGGTTACGCCCGGTGTCTCTAGCGGTAGACAGTGGGTGTCTCCGCTAGTTGACACTTCAGAGCAGTTCGAAAACACCAATCTGCGATTTTGCTGGAGTTTTTGAAGAATTACGAGATGGCATGGCGGTTGTAATACGAGAGTGCAATCGCCAAAGGGAGCGAGCCGCCTTATTCATTTGTCCTCGCCCCCTCGAATGCCGCTCGAGGTTATTTTCCCGGCTCCCCTTTGGCACCCCCCTTCGCCAAACAGCCATCCAACACGAGCAACTAAAGCGGGGCCAAAACCCTTGCGCTTGGTGCTATAATTTTCGGGCGAGTGACGCGGTGTCGTCAGGCAGCCCTTGGCATCCATCGCTGGCTTTAAGGAGTTAGCAGAAGCACAGTGATCGACTACTACAGAATTTTGGGCGTTAAGACCACTGCTTCTCAGGCCGAAATCAAATCGGCCTACCGGAAACTTGCGCGTAAAAGTCATCCGGATCTCAACAAGAATTCCCAGGCAGCCCGCGATTTCGACCTCGTTTCGAAGGCGTATCACACACTGATCGATCCGCAGGAACGCGCCTACTACGACCAACAACTGACGGCTCAAAAGAACCGCAGCTACTCGATTCTCGATTCGAATAACCCCCACGCGAAGCGCGCACGCAATCTCGCGGTGCAGGCCAAGTGGGACCGTCTTGTCGACGAGGTTCTGGAACGCGACCGCCAGGAGAATCGCGAACGGCAAAGAGCGGTGTTCACAACCGTGTCGCTGTTTCTCTCCACCTTCTTTTTGGCGATGATGCGGCCGCAACTGTGGATGGTGTTTTCAACGATGGGCCGCGTAATCGTGTTGACACTGTTTGTGATCGGCGTCTGGCATCTCTCGACTCGGCTAAAGGAGTATTTCGGTCACTACACGTACAAGCCGAAACCGATTCAGGGCATCGGCGACCACGAAACTCCGGAGCAGCCGTTCACTCGTTTCTCGGCGTACACGTTTTTGCTGGTCGGTTACGCTCTTAGCTTAGGGATCGGCCTTTTCATCGGCTGGCACGCGCAGGACTTCTTCAGCGATATAACGCTGCTGTTTCGGCATCGCGTTGCTGAAGTGCAATCGAGCATTATGGCTTTTACTTCTGCCGCCTTACTGATTGACCTTGTTCTATGTCCTCCGATCGCCGTCCTCATCATCGATACGGTCCACGGCCTCGCCTCGCGCATTGACTAATTAACAAAATCGGCGTTTTCACTTCTTGCTTAGCCCGTTTTTAGTCGTGTATAGTGCTGAGTCCCAACATAAGGAGCACGGAAATGGGCAAAACCGTGAGCCAGCGCCAACTTCTTGCAAGAAAACTCGAAGCACTTAATGAGTCCGAAGTGTGCGAGGTGCTTGACTACATTTCGTCGATGGAGTCGTCGGGCCGGGGCAAACCACCCCAGCCAGCCGGGGACGATGAAGTGTTGAGTGCTTTGGCCGATGCTCGAGAGAACCGGCGCGCACGTCAGGCATTCGAGTGGGAAGTGGTACGTCGTAAAGCAGAAAAACGGGCAGCGGCAAGGGTGTACGCCCAGATCTGAATGCGTACTTCCGTCAACAGGAAAAGACTCGTCCCGCTGGTCCTGGTTCCCGTATACGTGTCGCTTTTTTGCACGTTCGTTTCCGCCCAATCCAGCCGTTCACAAACTCCGCTTCAGATCGCAATTGAGAATCAACGAGAGCGTTTAGCCTCCAGCGACGTCGAGGAACGACGCGATGCGCTGATGCGACTGGGAAACCTCCACAACCCCGAAGCATCTCGTGCGGCCGTGCCCTATCTTTCTGATCCATCTCCGCTCATCCGAGTCACTGCGGCGAAGGCCGTTCTCTCACTTGACACGAATGAGAGTGTCAGCGTGTTGCTGCCGTTGTTGAAAGACAAAGACGAGTTTGTTCGTCGTGAAGCAGCGTATTCGTTGGGCCGTACGCGCAGTCGCAGCGCGACTGCCGCGCTCAGCGAACGACTGTTGAGCGACAAGGAAGACGGCGTGCGCGCGGCGGCGGCGGTTGCCCTCGGAAACATCGCCGACGAGGCCGCTGTCGTTACTCTCGTCGGCGCTCTCGCGCCGGAGCTTGCAGCTCGCGGAAACTCAAAACGCAAACGCGAACAAAACGTGTTCGTGCTTCGCGCAGCCGCTGTCGCACTCGGACAGATCGGTAGTCGCGCAGGTACGCCCGCGTTGGTTGATGTGTTGGCTGATGAAAAGCTTGATGGGGATATACGACGTGAGGCAGCGAGGTCGCTGGGAATGATTGGCGATCCGGCGGCGGCGCCTGCGTTGCGAGCGGCATCAACCGCCGCGGATCCGTTTCTTTCTCAAATAGCCTACGAAGCTTTGCGAAAGCTGCGGACTTAAAATCCTCATTCCGGCTTCTTACCTGGTGGTACCAAGCGATACTAAGCAGTTATTTATCGACGTAGCGGCCGTCCTTTCAGCCATCGTAGTACCGAGCGCGTATCATCGAGTGCGACGAAAAGCTTTAGTAGAACCAGAGCCCAAACCTGAAAGAAGCTGTTTTTTTGAGATCATCTCTCAGCGCCTGAATAAAAGGATCAAGACAATAATAAGCAGCAGGATCGCAAGGACCCACAGCAACCAAGTCAGTCGCGTACAGCAATTCTGGCTGTCTGTCGGATTTCCGTGTGGATCTCTGTCGCTCGTCGGAGGCGGATTGTCGCCGCCCTGGTAGACTGCGCCCGTTAAACCCTGCTCACGCGTGAACCGCTGGCCACGAAGGGTTGCTCCCACCGCCCGCACGCGGAACTGGTAGACGCCGATTGAATTAGCTGGAACACTCGCCTCAAAAATGCCCGGCTCCCCCTCAGTCAGACCTATGATCGCGGTGCTAAGGTCTGGCCTGACTAACTCCGCACGCACCATTGCCCGCCGGTTTATTGGTAGGCCGTATTCCGTGAGCACCGCGTGCAGATTGAGTAACGCGCCCGGCTCGAAGCTAGTCTGCGTAAGGCGGGCGCGCATGCGCAGGTTCGAGTAGGAATGAACCATCAAACTGTAGCGAACTCCATGCACGCTTTGTTGGCTGAAGGCTAGCGACCCCTGAACGACGTCCCTCCCGGGAACCTGCCGTTGGCCTGAAAGGATTGCATGCCAGAGTCCTGTCTGTTGCCCGACTCCGTTTATCAATGCCGGCAGTGTCATTCGGTAGAACGCCACGTTGGTGCCAAATGAATGCGACATACCTGGCGTGGTATTGGCCAAAACACGGTCGACAATAGTTCCATCCGGCGCCTCGAGTGCGAAGTCGATGAATTGCGGAGCCGGCGTCAGCAGTATCACATCGCTACCGATGTCCGCTTCGTTTAGGCGGAACTCGATGCGGTGCGTATCTCCGGGATTAATAGAGCCTTCGGGATCGACGACGATATCTTCATTCGTCACTCCGGCAAGAATCTGCAGAAAGTATTTGTTGAGCCGAAACAGATCATCGTTACTGAGCGCGCCAGTTAACCGCAGGAACCCCTGGTGGTCGTCGCAGAGCGCGGTCAAAGCAGCTGGTTGAATCTGTTGCGCCGTGCCAAGAGCCACGGCGAACACGTTAGAGGTTATCTGATCGTGCACATCTGAAATGTACTGTGCCGCGGTCTGGAAGCCGTCCGTGAAGACAACAATGGCTGTCTTAGCATACCCGGCAGCAGCGGGGGTCAGCAGCATGTTCTGGGCCTGCACCACGGAATCGCCGATCGAGGTGTTCCCCGCCGGATTGGGGGTGTGTGAAGCTATGAAATTCTTGAGGTTCGTACGAGTCAGATCGTCAAATGGGTTTGCTGGCGGCGGTCCGAGCGGTCCTGTTATTCCCACCACATCATAAGCATTATGGTCGAAGCTCACGATACCCAATCCGTTTCCTTGTTGGATCACGTCGACGAATGAGGGGGCGGAATACTTGAGCACGTCAATCCGATGGGGAAGTGCAGCGATGCCCGAGTTGAAGTTCATACTATTCGACTTGTCGAGGGCCATTACGACCGCCACGCTGGGACGGGCGATAGTCTCGGCACTGATCGGGATAATGAAGTCCTCGTTTGTCTCGGTGCAGTGAATCGTTACCGTTCCGGTAGCCATGTCTCCAGCAGCCGTTCCTCTGAACGAGATCCACAGATGTGCCTGGGCCAGCGTGAAGTCAGACGTTGATGGCACTGTGTCGGAGACACCAAGCGGAGTGCCGAAACTGGTTCCTGGGGGGCTGCCTAAGCCCACAGTTGGCCCGCTGGTGATCTGGAAATGCACGTCGCCGCAAGATATGACCGAGAACACTGCTGCTCGAACCGTTGTTTCACCTGCGGGGACATCGTTGAAGGTGATGGTCATCGTCTCGGGAGTAACAACAGTCGGATAAGTGGGCAGTGTGTCATAGCACGGGGGTCTTACCACCGAAGCATGTGTGGGAGTCTTTACAACAAATTCGTTTTCGGGTGCGTACCACGGACGTGTGGGCCACGAGCCAGTGCCCTCCCATGGCTGCATTGGTTCAGTAATCTCCGGATCAGAAGTTACTGGATCGTATGCATGGGCCGGGTCGAGGCGATCCGTGTGGCCTGGCTGCGTCTGCCACATAGCCCATAAACGATCGACGTTGGAGTGCAGCAGGAATACCAATGGGTCGCGGAAAGAAGTGTGGGCATTACCAAGTCCGAGCCAACTGTGGGCCGCGCTGTGTGCATTCCCAGCAGGACCTTGCATAAGACTATCGAACTCCGCATAGGTTGCGGCATTGATGAATGTGGCATCACTCGGCCAGTTTGGGGTGCCCACGGGCGGGGCTCCGGACTGGACACTGCGCGCTCGGTTTTTTGGGGGATCAGCGGGGTTCGCGTGTAATTCGTAGTTTCCTGTCGAGGGCGGAGTAAAGGGATTGCCGTGAAAGCCCTCGTCGCGCCAGTTATCGCCTGCCACGGTAGGGTTATAGAATCCGGCACTTAACCAAGGTTCCCCGGCCTCCCCAGTCATGTTGCCGAACAGAGGGAATAGCGGGCTGATGTCATCGTTCCAGTCCCAGTAGTGTAAAGACACCTGAGGGTCTACCTGCCGCAATAGCGATTCAAAGTAATTGCAGAGTTCTCGGTGCCAAGGCAAGAAAGCCGCCCCACCGTGAACGTGGGTAGCTTGGTGGATCTCGTCCATCTTGAACCATTGGGATACCCCACCAGCGGGAAACTCGGTTCTGCTGCCTGGATAGTGACGGCTGTTGAGCGCGACTATAGCGTCGACAAATCGTTGCTGCTCTAGTGCGCTAACGGTGAGGATATTTCTTCGGATTCCATCTCCCAAGGCCATGATTAGCTCCTTGTCATTGCAGAAGGTACCACGGGGTGCCAGGTACGAATTGCTGGTACCAATTAGGTGAAACCGACTGAATTCCGGAAGTCTATGAAGCTAGCATCCCAGGGACGCTGGATTCGCGGGCTTTGAGGAGCAGCCGGTTGAAGTTGGGGTTCCGAGTTGCGAGTATGGAGTTTGTGGGAACCCGTTACCTTTGAGGCATTGCAGGCCGGACAATAATACAAACGCGCTCTACTAGCAAGACAATATAGGAGCAGCTCTGCACAACTGTTCCCGGTTGCGATATCTGAAAATACAACCTGCTGACCTGCTGATTGTTGATGTTCTCCACGGCACCGAGCCATTTGAACGCGTCGTCATGATCCTCACATAAGCTTAGAAACAAATTGCCTCGAAAACACATTTCATATAGAGGAAGCGTGAGACCTTCGCTCGCACCTTAAGCAGATTCTCACAGAAGGTTGAGGACAGTTGTTCCAGACGTCACTTCCGACCAACTCATTTCCGGCTGAAGTGGAGAGCGTGACACTCAATCAATACCTGCGGTAAGACAACACATTCTTAGGAGGAAGCATGCGACACGAAATTAGAGGACGCGTGATTGATCAGTTCAGCGGCGACGGCATTGGCGGAGTGCGCGTCGAAGCCTGGGACAAGGACTTCGGATTGGACGACTTTCTCGGATTCGCCAGTACGCGTAGCGACGGGTCATTCTCCATAACCTTCGACGAAAGCGCCTTTCGGGATCTCTTTTTTGACAATAGGCCAGATCTCTACTTTAAGGTCTTTTGCTTTAACGAACTCCTCGTGTCGACGGAGGACTCGGTGCTGTGGAATGCAGCGGAGCCGAATGTTGGCGTCACAATCGAGGCACCTCATCCCAAGCCACCATCGTGCGATGAGCGTCATGTCTACCTAAAAATTGAACGGATTGAGAACTACAGTCCAGTCAAACCGCAAGAAAAGACTGTCCCACCAATTCAGTACGGCCGCGATTGCATGCGCGGCGATGGGCACGAGAATGGACTGATTCCGCAAACGGAGATCGACGCACGGTCGCTGACCGCGGTTGTATATCGCGAATACCTTGATCCGGGATATCTGATTCCCAAATCGGACAAACTGATCGCTGCCGACATCAATGAACCGCTCTACACGCATCGCGTTCCTGGTACGGTTATATACACGCGACCGTGCCAGCGGCTGAAGATCCACGTATGGAACACGGATGATGTGCCGCATTCCCTGCATATGCATGGCCTGCGTTATGGAATTGACTCAGACGGTTCCTGGCCGTTCGGCACCGAAGTCGCGCATCATGGCGGCCGCTCTGATGCCATCTGTCCCGGAGATACATGGATTTATACATTCGATGTTCCCGACAACGCGCTGGGGGCGTGGCCATTCCACGATCACACACATCACCACTTCACGAAAATAGACCAGGGGCTGTTTGGGGGAATCGTAGTGCTCGGCCCATGCGACCGCCCGCCGCGCCGATTCTTTTTTCCGTGGCGAGTACTGCTACCAATCTATCTCGAAATTGAGCAGCTCGAGCGCATACCCGTGTTTCGTGATAAGCGTCACCCGGAACAAATGGAATTCGACGAAGAAACGCTCGTGCCTGTTGCGCCTCATGTTCACGTCCGAAAGTTGAAAGATACCACGCGCGAATTACTGAGACAGCGGCTCGACTTTTTGGAAGAATTCACGCTTAAAGAGTTATTGATACCGAGACCTATTATTAACACCGATCATGTGCCCGTGTTTTTCCATGTGATGTCGAATCCAGATGCTAAACCTGTTTTCGATACCGAAGACATCGAGGAACTTGGTGGTGAAGCAGAACTGGTTTTCGATACCGCCGGTGACTTTCCCTACTTCTGCCGGCACCATCCAGAAATGACGGGAATTGTGCACGTCGTACCCGGAGGTCCCGACCCGGTCAACGTCACGATGGTGAATGGACCACCCATGGCCTTTAGTCCAGCCGAGATCACGGTAGGTGTCGGAGGTACAGTCAAGTGGACGAATAATACCGATCACCACCACACCGTCACCTCTACAGCGGGCGCAGCGATGTCAACTCACTGTATCAACGGGCGCGGTTTCGTTGGTAACACGCCGACAATTGTCGGACGAACCGGCCAACGTATTCGATGGTACGTCTACAATCTTGACACGAGTGTGAACTGGCATAATTTCCACCCGCACGCGATGCGCTGGAAGTTTGGTGGCGAAGCAATCGACAGCCGCAGCATGGGCCCAGCGGAGTCGTTCGTTGTCGAAGCTGAAATCCCACCTGTGTTGTTACTGACCGCGGAGGAGGAAAAGGCGCAACTGCCCGAACATCGCCCTGAGGGCGCCACACTTCGCAGTCTTAAGGGTGATTTCGTATTCCACTGTCACGTGCACCATCACATGATGAACGGCATGGTAGGCCTGGTGCGCGCGCGGCAGAGTATCTGGCTTACCGACGACATGGCACATGAGATAAGCCATCGTACCGGTCTGCCGCTCGACGATGGAACTAATGCCTGTCCGGACGTCCATCCGCATCCTTGCGCTCACGGCGGCGGCCGTTGGGAAGAGATTACCGGTGCGCCTGAAAAGTCGTTCATGCATTCGATCCTGCTGCCGAATACGCAACGTGTCTTGTACTGGGGTTACACCGGCGCCGATCAATCGCGCGTGTGGGACTACTCGACTCCGGCCGGCACTTACATGCTACCGGCGAACCAGCCAATCGACTCGCCGGGACTTGATATTAATACTTCGAATCTCTGGTCCGGCGCTCACGCAATTCTCGATACAACAGCGGGCGGCGTTCTGATTCACGGAGGTTTTACGCCACTCACGTCCTACGTTTTTGATCCTGGTCCCCTGACGTGGACTCGCGTTGATGACACGGCTGGAGATCGGTTCTACGCTACAACGTTGACGCTGGGTGACGGTCGCGCTGCAACTTTGTACGGCAACGTCAAGACGATTGAAATCTACACGGACGGTGCCGGTTGGGACGCGCCCATCGGCATGCCCATGAGCATGAATCACCACCAGTATTATCCGTGGACTTACGTGCTGCCCGACGGACGACTCTTCATAGCCGGCCCTCACGACCCAACTCACCGGTTCGATCTTGCCGCGCCGGCGGCTGCCGAACCGTTCCCAACGATCAACGGCAACCGCAGCACCGGTGGAGAGAAAGGTTCGTCAGTACTGTTGATGATGCGACCGCCGGACTATAAACCGATCGTTTACATAATGGGCGGTAACCCTCCGGCCGCGCAGCAGACAGCCGAGCAGATCGATCTCTCAGCCGCGGCTCCTGCATGGACTTCACTGCCGAACCTTAACGTTCCGCGCGCGGAGCAGTTCACTGCCACTCTACTGCCAGATGGGCGCGTGTTCATTGCCGGTGGTGTTAGCGGAGGCGGCGATGGTGGTGTGTGCGAAATCTTCGATCCGAAAAATCCGGGCGCAGGCTGGGTTGCTGGACCAGCGATGAAATATGTGCGCACCTATCACTCCTCGTTCCTGCTTCTCAGCGATGGGAGCATCGTTGGAGGGGGAGATCCTATGGCTGCAGGTGTGCCGACGCCGCACGAGCGATTCTTTCCAGACTACTTTGACATGTCGAGACCGGCAATAACCAATGCGCCTGGCACGATCAACTATGGCGGCAACTTCACCATTGATACACCGAATCCCGGTGATATCTCTGAAGTCGTGCTGCTACGTCCCGGAGCCGTTACTCACGGGTACAACATGTCGCAGCGAGGAATTGAGCTTATGATCACGGGTTTTGGTGCCGGCACGCTCGATGTAGATGAGGCGCCGCAGGTAAATCTTGCCCCGCCAGGGTGGTACCTGCTCTTCATACTTAACGCGAGCCGTGTTCCGTCACTGGGTCGTTGGATCAGGTTGACGCCGTAATGGAGCGATTCGTTTTGTTTCTCAACTGTTGAGGCTTTATTGATCGTTGACGCCAAATGAATCGATCACCGTGAAACTGGTCTATCCTTGTTCGCCCGGTAGGTGGCTACAAAATGGAGACGTTGCTGCATTCAGGGCGGGGTATCAATAGCGCGGAACCCCACTCTCGTCCTGAATTGCTGTCAATCATGAAAGAGAAGTAATAGAGGGGGCGTCGAAGGGGCCGATTCATACTTGTCTGGGCCATCCAGAATGAATCGGCCGAGAGTGATGAGTTGCAAATTATTGAAGCAACTCGTTTTTCTACTAAGCGCTGCAGTTAGTGAGCTGTTGTGCCGCCCCCTCCCCCGCCGCAGTCCCGCGGACAAGTTTGTGCGTTCTCACACGACTTAGCGCAGACCCCATCGCCGCATCTTGCGCAAAAAGAGGCACCCTGCTCGTTGTTGTTGTTGTCTACTGCACTAGCCGCTCCGAATCCAATCGAGACGGCAGCGAGTGCTACTGCAATAGCTGTTACTCTGAGGTATTTCATATACGCTCTCCTTTGAAGTTGTTGATGTTAGTAGACTGAGTTAACTGCCGGGAGGTTCGGACAGAATTGTAGTCCTGAGGTACACGAATCGCAATACTGACTAACTAAATCAGCACACAGCCTTACCAATACCTAGTCGCTGCTGACAGAAAGCTCTGAATTTACACGTTGGCCCACATCACGCTGCTCGCGTTGCTTACGTCGCCCGTGCTTAGTCATGCCTCTCGGTTTGTACACCGACAACGTTGTGTTCACGAGCAACGCCAGCACAGCAAGTCCGGAGTGCAGAACGGGAGAACCATTTCTTAAAGCGTCGATTGTCAACGTAGTGTCTCGCGCCGTCGCACCCAATTGTTCGAGTGTTTGTGTGTACATGAACAATATGACTGCAGCCAACACGGTTATCACAAATTTCACCAAAACCCAATAATGCCGGAACAAACCCCACGGTGTGCCGAGCGACATGATGAGTCCCGTTACCAACGAAGCGATGCACAAGGGTACAAGCACATACCAGCCGGTCAACTCCATCGCTAGATAGGCGCCACGCACAAGCTCAACATCCGGGCTTGTCCGAGCGGCGATGGCGAGAGCGAGAAATCCAACGATTGCTCCGAGCCAACCGAGCGTAGAGGTTATGTGCGCAGTAAGCGCGAGTCTGCGGAGACTCGGTGACATCGTCATGGCCGCTGGGTGCCGTGGCCCACTGGACCACCAAAGATGAAGTGGATGGCTAAAAACACGACGAGCAGAGCGACGGCAATGATTCCAAGTGCATAGAGCCAACGCGGAATCCCGGCGTCCTCATCATTAGAGTTGTGAACGGGCGCTCCTCTTCCAGCGGTTTCGGCCTCATAAATTGACGCGGCGCAAACGTAGCGCGTTGCCGATCACGGACACCGAGCTGAAACTCATTGCGGCGGCCGCAATCATCGGATTCAGCAGCAAGCCGAAAAATGGATACAGAACTCCGGCCGCTATAGGTACTCCCAGCGCGTTATAGACAAAAGCAAAGAACAAATTCTGCTTGATGTTGCCCATGGTCGCTCGGCTCAACCGGCGTGCCCTCAGGATACCTCTAAGATCTCCTTTAACCAGGGTTACGTCCGCACTTGCGATTGCCACATCAGTTCCCGTTCCCATGGCGATACCAACATCAGCTTGGGCCAACGCGGGTGCATCGTTAATCCCATCGCCGGCCATCGCCACTTTTTGAGCCTGCCCCTGATATCGTTTAACAATCTCCGCCTTTTGATTGGGCAGCGCTTCGGCCGCGACCGCATCAATGTTCAGCTTTGCAGCGACAGCATTTGCCGTCGTGCGGCTATCGCCAGTGAGCATGACGATGCGAATACCATCTTCATGCAGTTGCCTGATCGCCTCAGGAGTACTCTCCTTTATCGGATCAGCCACACCCACTAGACCCGCTATCTTGCCGTCCAGGCTGACAAACATCACCGTCTGACCGTCAGCGCGAAAATTCTCTGCCTGAGCCGCCATTTCCTTCACGTCCAGTCTCAACTCTTCCATCAACGCAGGATTTCCTAGGCTTACGTCACGACCTTCTATTTTGCCTTTCACTCCTTTTCCCGTAATTGACTCGAAACTCGAACCGTTAACTATTTCGATCCCCCGTTCGATAGCACCCGCCACAATGGCGGCAGCCAGTGGATGCTCGCTGCCTCGTTCCAGACTCGCCGCGAAGCGCAGCAGTTCTCGTTCGTTGACTCCGGGAGCCGGCGTAACGGTCACAAGCTTTGGCTTGCCTTCCGTCAGTGTTCCTGTCTTATCCACTACCAAGGTATTCACTTCGCGCAGTAGCTCAATGGCTTCCGCGTTTTTGAACAGCACACCAGTCTGTGCTCCCTTACCCATTGCCACCATGATCGACATGGGAGTAGCGAGGCCGAGCGCACACGGGCACGCGATAATCAATACCGCCACCGCATTGATGAGCGCGTAAGTTAGTTGCGGCTCCGGTCCAATCGTGGCCCACACGATGAAGGTTGCAATCGCTATCACGATAACGGCAGGAACAAAGTAAGCGGAAACTCGATCAGCAAGTTTTTGAATGGGCGCGCGACTACGCTGTGCCTCTGCGACCATCTGTACAATCTGAGCCAACAAAGTCTCAGCCCCAACACGTTCGGCTCTCATTACAAATGATCCGGTAGCATTAACTGTCGCTCCAATTACTTTGTCATCAGGTCCCTTTTCGACGGGAATGGGCTCACCGGTAACCATCGATTCGTCTACAGAACTTTTTCCCTCTACCACCACGCCATCAACGGGAATCTTTTCCCCCGGGCGCACGCGCAACAGATCTCCGACCTGAACTTGGTCCAGCGGAACATCCTGCTCGCTACCATCGGGTGCGATCCGTCGCGCCGTTTTCGGCGCCAGTCCCAGCAGCGCTTTGATTGCGGTGCTCGTCTGGCTGCGCGCTTTCAATTCCAAAACCTGGCCCAACAAAACGAGAGTGGTGATTACAGCCGCGACTTCGTAATAGACGGGAACACTCCCACCATGTCCGCGAAAGGAATGAGGAAAAATATCGGGGAAAACCGTGGCGATAACGCTGTAAGTGTAAGAAACGCCCACGCCAAGTCCAATCAGCGTGAACATGTTCGGACTGCGATGCAGAATGGATTGCCAGAACCGGACGAAGAATGGCCAACCTCCCCAGAGGATCACGGGTGACGCAATCACTAACTGCAACCACGCGGATGCGCTCGGCGGGATTACGCGTTGCAACGGCGCGCCGGGAATAAGATCGCTCATTCCGATCACCAATGCGGGAACCGTGAGGACAGCGCTTACCCAGAAGCGGTGTCGCATGTCCTTAAGTTCTTCATTCTCCTCTTCAGCAAGACTGACGGTACGCGGCTCTAGCGCCATTCCACAGATCGGACAGTTGCCTGGAGCATCTCGAACTATCTGAGGATGCATAGGACACGTGTACTCAATCTTCTCTTTTGGAGCGGAAACCGTAATCGGTTCCAGAGCCATTCCACACTTGGGACAGGCGCCGGGCCCTTCCTGCGCGACCTCCGGATGCATTGGACATGTGTATCCCGCTTGTGACGGCTTCTTTGGCTGATTCGCGGGTAGCTCGATTGCAGTTTCGGTTGACTCTTTTAAGAAACTCTCCGGATCCTGTCGAAATTTGTTCAGGCAATGAGCGCTGCAGAAGGAGTACTTTTGTCCCTTGTATTCATAAGAGCCCGCAGCACTCTCTGGATTAACGGTCATGCCACAAACAGGATCCACGCTCGCTTGGCTGGCCCTACCGTGATGTGTTGCATCATCAAATCCGCGATCTATTTTCACAACTGATTTCATTCGTTTTTCTCCTCAGACGCACACTGTGACCGCTACGTCTATTCAGCTCCGTTTCTTACTTGTACTGAAGCGGCGTCGTGTTGGATCCTCGTGCTCAATCTTCGTTCCCTCGATTAGGCCACAAATGTGCCCGTCAAGTTCGCCTGTCTCTTCCCATTTTTGAAAGGCAGAGCCCAGTTCGCGACGATGTTTCCGCATTTCCCTCAGTCTCTCATCAAGTTCATCGAGTCGGCGGCGCACTATCTCCCGAACCTCTCGACACGGACTCTTGCCGGCTTCCTTGTCGGCAATGATTCGCTTTATTTCATCGAGTGAAAAACCAAGCATCTGTGAGCGTTTGATAAAGTCCAGACGCTGCAGTACACCCGAGTCATAAAGGCGGTAGCCGCTTTGAGTACGAGGGGGACGGCCCAGAAGCCCGCTTTTCTCATAGAATCTGAGGGCCTCGATACCAATTCCGCTCAGCTTCGCTACTTCGCCGATTTTTAGCTGTGGCCGCGCCTCACCCGGTATTTCTCGTTTGCTTTTGAGTACTGTCGTTTCTTTCATATGTAACCGGCCAACAACTAAGTTCGGAAACATTCTAAACTCCGTAGTCGAGTACAGAGTCAAGAGCTCAGCCAAATATTTTTCGCGCCGACCGCTAAGTCGACTCGACCTATGAAGAGACAGATGTAGCTTCAGAAATGCGACTTGGGTGCTAAATGCCAACCAATTGTGGTTGCCATCGAGAACGAACGGACACTCTAAGGTGTCGGACTAGCGTTCGCATTCCTGTTGCGATTCGCATTCATGTTCATGTTCGCATGTTCGCTTGCGTTCATGTTGCCGTGCACATTAGCGTTCGCATTCGCCGCACTCGCAGCAGGACTTGGTGAAGCGGTAACTGTCGCATTGGTATTGGCGTTGTTTGTGTTCTGAGTAGTACCGCATCCAGTTCCGATAAAAACCAAAACCAGAAGAGCTGTG
>DASRPN010000187.1:0-7717 GCA_035646355.1 Pyrinomonadaceae bacterium
GGCCCAGGTGTGGTTGAACATCTCGCGCCAGGGAATCCCTTCTGCGATGACCTTTATGATGGACTGCGCTTCAGGGCAAACCGCCGCACGACGCGAACTCATCGCTCGCGAAGCGAAAGATACTTTGCTCGAGGATCTGTCGAACTTTCCCTTCCCGGGAGTCTGTGAGGAGTGGAACGCGCCCGATCTTGGTGATGAGTTTCGTTCACCTTTGAAGTCAAACGTGCCGGTGCTGTTTATCAGCGGAACGTTGGACGCCCGCACACCCGTGAGTAACGCCGAGGAATACCTGAAGGGTTTCACCAACGGTACGCACTTGATCATCGACGGAGCGGTTCATAGTGATCCGCTGTTTCTCTCCTCGCCTAAGATCAAGGACGGCATGATGGAGTTCATGCGCGGTCAGAAAGTGACGGTTACAAGGACCGCCGCACCGCCGATGAAGTTTGCGCCTTTGGTGTCTCTCAGCCGATGAAGAAGTTCCCCGCAAAGACGCAAAGGCGCAAAGAACATCCTTTGTTAGTTGGGTTTATCTTCTTTGCGCCTTTGCGTCTTTGCGGGAACTGCTCCGTTCATGAGTGAAGCACCCCGAGTAACAATTTATGTTACCGGCGATTAACAGTTTGCGGCACCTAAGCGTGGCGGATCAGAACTGGGCGTCGGGTTGAGAGTCGTCTTCTCCTCCGGAGTACGGGAAATTCTCAGCCAATACAGCGCGCATCTTCACGTGGCCGTAAAGTAATTCCAGGAAGCAGATGAACTTGTGCAGCAAAGGTTTGGCGTCGAGGTTGTTCTCGATTGCCGAGATCACTTCCAGCGCCAGAGTCTCATAGCCGCGCCAGTCTTTGTACATCAGGTACTGCATGCTCCCGTCGCGAAACTCGAGTATCCGCGCCGCGACGGTGCGAAGTACGTCCGGGTCTGAGTTTGCCTGAGAAAGACGCACAAAACGCATCAGCGATGACAGGTCTTTGCAGAGTACGAGCGACTGTTGCAAGCGCTGCTCGATGTCGTTAAAGAGCACTGATGCGTCAATTGGTTTGAAGACCGCGAGCAACGTGATAGTCGATTGCTGGGCACAGTTCGTTAACAGGCCGTGAGCGTGAAGGATCTTGCCGTAGACGATGGGAGTCGATTGTTCGGTGACGCCGCGGACCAGTTCTCGCTCGAAAACCCTGCGTAAATCGTGGGTAATTCCGTAGGAAATGCCGTCCAGCACGTCGTTGAGGCGATCGTGTCCGGCGGCTGCCGCGGCCTTCATCCCCTTATTCTCGATGTAATCAATTAGCGAGCGTACTTCGAACTCGAGGACTTCGAGAAGCGAGAGGCTTTCGAGTAGGGTGTCGAGTTTGTGAAGGTTGTTTTCGATGCGGTCGAGCCAGTCGAAAAAGCGGACCAATTCGGAGAGGATTGTTTGTGCGACCTCGCGTAACTGAGGGTTTTCGATGAGGCTTATTACGGTGTCAATCTCGTTTTGTAGGTTGGCCTGTACGGCTCGTTGGACTTCGGTTTGAGTATCGAATTGGACCTCGTTGCAGAGGAGTGGTAACTGCGGTTCCGGTTCGGTGGCGATGTGGGTGACTTGAGCTACTGATGCGAGAGGTGTGGACATCAAGGACCTCCTTGGAGGCAAGAGAGGTGCAGTCGAGGACGCGGCCGCACGCTGGCCTACGTCCTCCCGTTGGCAATGCCCGTGCCACCCATAAGTGTCGAAGGTTGTTTGTCGGTGGATGTTTTCAGAGAGGCTTGCACGAAAAGTCCTCTTTTCTGACTTATGTCTCCCGCAAAGGCGCCAAGGCGCAAAGAAATCCTTTAAAAACGCGGCAGCGCTTTGCGCCTTTGCGTCTTTGCGGGAGACGATCTTCTTGACCTCAGTACTACAGGTTTTTGAGGATGAAGTCGGTCATCATTTGGCGCATGTGCTTGAGCTGTAGGGGGTCGTTGACGCCGTGGCGCTGTTTTGGGTAGAGCATCAGCTCGAACTGCTTACCGGCCTTTTGTAACTCGTAGACGAACTGCATCGTGTTCTGCATGTGCACGTTGTCGTCGATCGCGCCGTGGATTAGTAAAAGCTTGCCGTGCAGATTTTTTGCTGCGTGGACCGGCGAACTTTTCTTGTAGCCTTCCGGGTTGTTTTGCGGCGTCCCCATGTAACGTTCGGTGTAGATGCTGTCGTAATCGCGCCAATCAGTTACGCTGCCGCCGGCGATTCCGATCTTGAACGACTGGCTGTGCGTCAGTGCGTAGCTGGTCATGAACCCGCCATAACTCCATCCCCAGATCCCGATGCGCGAACCATCAACGTACGACTGCGTTTTCAACCATGCGAGGCCATCCTCGATATCGCGCAACTCCAGCTCGCCAAAATTCTTGTAAACGGGCCATGTTGATTCGAGCCCCTTACCACTCGCAGTGCGGTTGTCGCAGACCCAGATGATGTAACCCTTTTGCGCGAGCAGTTGATGCCACATGTAGGTCGTCGAACCCCACGCGTTTCTGACTTGCGGCGCGTGTGGTCCACCGTAGGTAAAACTCATCACCGGATACTTCTTCGACGGATCGAAGTCAGGCGGCTTGATCATCATCGCTTCCATCACAAAGCCATCGCGTGTTTTCACCTGAAGCAAATCCGCGGTCCCGAGCTTGTACTGTTTCAGCGCGTCAACCTTGTTCTCGACAATCACTCGAACGAGCTTCCCCGAGGCGTCATACAACCGAATCTGCGAAGGCGTGTTTAGATCACTCCAGACGTTGATGAAATAGTTGAATGTGGGACTCACATCCATCCGATGCGTTCCCTCGCTTGTCGTCAGGCGCGTAAGACCTGAACCGTCGAGCTTGATCCGGTAACCGCTCGGCGCAATATGACTGTCCTTCGTCCCCGTGAAATAGATGAATCCGTTCTGTTCGTCGACACCTTCAATCGTTCTCACTTCCCACTTGCCGTCAGTAACCTGCTTCAACAACTTTCCATCAGCAGAATAGTGGTAAAGATGCTCCCAGCCGTTGCGCTCGCTGGCCCACAAAAAGGATCCGTCTTTCAACCAGATTGGTTGTTCATTGATCCCCACCCACGCTTTCGAGCTCTCATGAATAATCGTCTTTGACTTTCCGTCTCGCGCATCGGCGAAGTTGACGTCCAAAAACGTCTGCTCGCGATTCTGCGCCTGGAACACGACATTCTTGCTGTCAGGCGTCCACGTTACACGCGAGATCAAAAAATCAGCTGGCTGATACTTGAACGTGTCGACCCAGCGAATCTCCCCTCCGGCAGCGTTCACCACACCCAGCTTGACGATCGGATTCGGAGCACCAGCCTTCGGATACGGCGTGACCTCGACGTTCTGGTAAAGCGGAATGTGGTCCACGACCGTAAACTCCGGCACCGGCGTCTCGTCAAATCGCAAAAAAGCGATCGTCTTTGAATCAGGGCTCCACCAGTACGCGCCGAAGTTTCCGCGTCCATACAACTCTTCCTGGTAAACCCAATCCAGACGCCCGTTCAAAATCTTCGCGCTGCCGTCGCGCGTTAGCGCGCGTTCACGACGCTGCATGGTCAGGTCTTCGACGTAAAGATTGTTTTCGCGAACAAAGCTGACCATACGTCCATCCGGACTGAAACCTTCGCCAACTTCCGGTTCAGGATTGCTCGTGAGTCGAATCGCGCGATCGCTGCCAAACTCGTAATAAAAAAGATCGTTGGCCCAGTTGATTAGCACTGCGGTTTCTGCTGGATTCAGGTCGTAATTCCCTCGCCCGGCAAGTTGACGTGCGTCTGCTTCACTAACACCCGGCAATGCCGCAAACGCAGCTTGCATTTTTGCCGCGTCGAAAAAGGGGGTCGCTTGTCCCGTGGCTGCGTTCACTTTTTGCAACCGCGGCACGTCGCGTCGCGATGCTTCGTTGGTGACGAGATAGTGATTGCCGTCTTTGAGCCAGCGAACCGTCGGCGTGGTCCCGTTGAAGTTGACTCGCTTCGCGGGATCGAAAATGTCGTCGATCGTAAGAAGTTTTTGTTGGGCGTGGGCGGAAAGAGTGAGCGCCAGCACAAACGCCAGCGCAACGCAGAAACGATTGAGCAACGTTTAATCTCCTACGAGTTTGTCTTCATTCGGAATCAACTTCTTGATGAATGGCACCATCAGTCCGAGAAGGAGGGCCGCTGCGACCAGCGCGAGCGTCGTTCCAATGAACAGTTTCGGCATCTGGTCCAGCTTTTCCGGATCGACTTGGCCGCCAACCAGGCCCGCGATCAGGTTCCCAACCGAGCTGGCCAGGAACCAGATCCCCATCATCTGACCGACATACTTCCGTGGCGAAAGCTTAGTCATCGACGACAGGCCCACCGGACTCAAACACAGCTCGCCGACTGTCTGAAAGAAGTAGCTGACGACTAACCACAGCGGCGAAACCCTCACCCCGCCGCCGCTGCCGACTACCAGGTTCGCCGCCAGAATCATCACTGCGAAGCCAATCGCCGCAAACAGCAACCCTAATGCAAACTTCGCCGGACTCGTGGGATTCTTGCCGCGTTTTCCCAGCGCTAACCAGATTGACGCGAAGACAGGCGCAAGCAAGATGATGAAAAAGGAATTGGCCGATTGAAACCAGGTTGCCGGAATCTCCCAACCGAAAACAACGCGATCCGTAAAGTCCTTCGCAAAGAGGTTCAATGAAGTGGGCGCCTGTTCAAATGCCGACCAAAAGATAGCAGCGAACACAAACAAGATCGCGATTACGACGATTCGTTTTTTCTCTTCCTTTGTCAGCCCGCCAAATGCGAGAACGTAGGTGAAGTACGCGGCTGCCGTTCCCACAAGCACGTACGTCATGTATTGACCCACGACTTGTGGATCGATAGTGATGACTCCGGTCGCAGCCAGTACGACCACAAGCGCAAGCACGCCAAGACCAATCGCCAATCCCAGCTTCATCCTCGTTTCAGCGCGCGCCTGCTTCACCGGATCCGGATGGCGTGCGATTGTCGTTCCGAGATTCCCGAGCGTCCTGCGGGCGCTCAAAGCGAACCACGTCAATCCAAGCAACATCCCCACGCCGGCAATTCCAAAGCCCCAGTGCCATCCGAATTTCTCACCAAGGATGCCGGTCGCAATCTGACCTAAGGTAGCGCCGGTGTTGATTCCCATGTAGAAGATCGAGAAGCCGGCGTCGCGTCGCGCACCACCCTCGGGATACAGATCGCCGACGATGGCCGAGATGTTGGGTTTGAGCAGGCCCGTGCCGAGAACGATAAATATCAATCCCAGGAAGAACGGCACTCTCGACTGCGCGAAAGAAGAGAGTCCGATCGAGATATGGCCCAGCGAGATCAAAACGGCGCCCACCATGATGGCGCGGCGCAGGCCCAACAACCTGTCGGCCACCCAGCCGCCGGGCAAAGACGCCAGGTAGACGCTTGCCGCATAGATACCGACGATGGCACTCGCCTGCGTCCGTTCGATACCAAACCCGCCATCACTGAGAGCCGCGGCCATAAACAGGACCAGCAGCGGGCGGATCCCGTAGAACGAGAAGCGTTCCCACATCTCGGTGAAGAACAGCGTCGATAACCCGCGTGGATGGCCAAAGAAGCTGCGATCTTCAGCGGCCGTTGGACGTACCGCCGCATCTCTCGATGTGCTCATAAAACGGATTCCTCTGTTTTCTGCGCAGGTTTTTAGGGAAAGACCGGATGCATTCAGCCAAAAGGCGGGGCGTAGTGTCAAGGCGGATCCGTGTTATCTGGGCTTCAGATAACACGGATTGGAGGGGGTAATTACTCGCTCATCGCGACTTCGGATTCGGAGTAGAGGTTAAAGGCCTCCGCTGCTTCTGGCGGAGGAAGCACTGGGTGATACGTCTTTCCATAACGCTCGGAGATGATCTTCACGTACTTCTTGGTCTCTTTGTACGGCGGTATTCCGTCGTACTTGTCGACGGAACCTTCGCCGGCGTTGTAGCCAGCCAAAGCCAACTCAACGTTGCCGTCGAATCTTTTAAGCAGCCAGCTCAGGTACTTCGTACCGGCAGCAATATTTGAGGCTGGATCGTTGCGATCCGCGCAACCAAAGCGTTCCGCCGCAGCGGGCATCAACTGCATCAAGCCAACCGCTCCTGCATGGGACTCAGCGTCAGTCTTGTACTTCGATTCCTGCCAGATCACCGCGTGGATAAAGCGCGGGTCTACGCCTTCGCGCGCACCGGCGTCGAAGATCAAACGATCGATACTTTCACTTCCGGATGTGGGAATGTCGCCGGCAATCTGTTTCATCGCCGGGTGTGCAACTGCCTCAGGCGCGAGGACGCGACTGAATAGAACACCTGTGACGTTGGTAAAGATGAAAAGCGAAACGAGCGCAAAGGTCGGATACTTCACAGTGCGAAACAGGGGAAACTTTTGGGGCAACTTCATTCGTCATTATCTCCATGCTAACGGGGACCATAAAGGCACCTGACTTTCTACCGGGCAGACCTCACCTTAGGGAGCTGCGCTACGTTCAAAAACTTGTTCGGGGAGGTCGTAATCACGACCGCCACTGAGATGGATCAAGTACTCCTTCGGTTGCCCTTTTGTTAAATTTTGATGCTTGTAAGTGATTGAAAAGAAATGTACTTATTCGGTTCGATTGGACCAGTCATATTGAATTACATCGTCAGCATGACAGAGAAAACCGGACACCTATACGGCGGTAGTGGATCTCGGAGGTGGGATTTCGTTGACACAGTTCGAAGTCGCTACTATCATGCCGCCCTCCGACGCAGTGAATCTCCCCTAAATTCAAGTCCTCGCGCGAATACCAGGTTCGGGGACTTACCCAGATCCAGCGCTCCAGAGACTGAAAGGTCACTCCCGTGAATCCCTCAGGTAACTCCTCCTTAAGTTCTCTGCATTTCTCCTGCCATTCTTCTTTGTTGGTTCCGCTGAGGGATTCGCTTGCACCGAGCGGACTAATGTTGCGCTTAGCGCGAATGGCGCTACAGCCAGCGCTTCCTCTCAATTCAGTACAAATTATCCGGTGTATAGCACCATCAATGGCGACCGACGCGGTCTGAACTGGAACAACGGAGGTGGCTGGAACGATGGCACCATCAACATACATCCGGACTGGCTTCAGATCGATTTCAACGGCAGCAAGACTATCGATGAAATCAACGTCATTACACTTCAGGACAATCCGGCTACACCTGCTGAACCGACCGAATCGATGACGTTTACGCTATATGGCTTGACTGGATATTCCGTTCAGTACTGGAACGACAGTGCATGGGTGACTCTGACTGGCGGCACTGTGAGCGGCAACAACAAAGTTTGGAAGAAGTTCACTTTCACGGCTATTACTACTACGAAGATTCGGGTCCTCACTAGTAGTTCTGCTGATGCCTACAGCCGCATCACGGAAGTTGAAGCGTGGGGCAATGAAGCTGCACCGGCACGAACAAATTTCGCGCTCGGGGGTCTTGCCAGCGCTTCCTCTCAATACAGCGCGAATTATCCGGCGTTCAGCACCATCAATGGCGATCGACGCGGTCTGAACTGGAATAACGGTGGCGGCTGGAACGATGCCACTGCCAGCACACAGCCGGATTGGCTCCAGATCGATTTCAATGGCAGTAAGACTATCGATGAAATCAACGTCGCCACGCTTCAGGACAACCCTGCAACCCCTGCTGAACCGACTGAATCGATGACGTTTACGCTATATGGCTTGACTGGGTA
>DASRPN010000188.1:0-52120 GCA_035646355.1 Pyrinomonadaceae bacterium
AAGAAACACAGATGTCAATCATCACCGACGTTATCGAATCGACAAAAGCAATTATTCAGGGTATGGGAGTGACGTTGTCCTATATTCCAAAACGCAAGTGGACCGTCGAGTATCCTGACGAACCCGTCACCCTACAGCCGCGCTATCGCGGGCAACACCTGTTGCACGTCGACGAACTGGGCCGTGAAAAGTGCGTCGCTTGTTATCTTTGCGCGGCCGCTTGTCCTTCGGAGTGCATTTATATCGTCGCGGCCGACGATCCACGGCCGCCGGATCAACGCATTGGCGTCGACGAACGCTACGCCTCGGTCTACAACATCGATTACGGCCGCTGCATCTTTTGCGGATACTGCGTCGAGGCGTGTCCGAAAGACGCGATCACGCACGGGTACAATTTCGAGCTCTCAGTTTATAGTCGTGCAGATCTCCTCAAGACCAAAGATGATCTGCTGATTACCAAACAGCTACAGTCGAAGAATTACCGCGTCGCGCTTTCTCACGAAGACGTCGACTCCGAATACAAAGAGGTTTGAGATCTCAGATCTCAGATCTAAGATGAGTAATCGCGAGTTTCATTTTCAATGGACGTTTGACCTCAAATCGAGCCCCGAGCGGCTATCGCCGTTCATTGCCGATACCAATCGTTTCAATCGCGACACTGGCGTTCCCAAGATCCAGGTTGAGAAAGACGGGAAACGACGGCCGAATGCGCGTCGCAAAGTGCGTTTGTCGATTTACGGAATGCCGGTCGAATGGGAAGAGCAACCGTTTGAGTGGGTGAAACCGGTGCGGTTCGGCATCGAGCGTGTTTACAGTAAAGGACCAATGGCCCGCTTGCGCGTGCGTGCGGAATTAAACGAAAAGTCGGACGGTGGGACGCACCTCATTTATGAATTGTGGGCCACACCGCGCAACCTGGTGGGCAGGGTCGCTATACCGTCGCAAGTCAAACTCATAATTGAGCCAAAGTTTCGAACTGCGATTCAGGAGTATGACAAGTCGGCGGTCGACAGTGCCGCAACGGCTCCACGCGAGGCAAACACATCGCTCTCTTCGTTTGATGTGTCGCGGTTGCAATCGCTTCATCAAAAGTTGATCGAATCGATTGCGGGTACGGAACTGGTTGAACAGAAGCGTGCGATCGCCGATCGACTGGCAAACTTTGTCGAACACGGTGACGATTTTGACGTCGGTCGCATTCGCGCGTACAAACTGGCCGACGACTGGCGTGAACCGCGACGTCTTGTTCTCGAGGTTTGCTTGCGCGCTGTGCGAGTCGGCTTGCTCGATTTTCAGTGGGACCTGCTGTGCCCGTTGTGTCGTGGTCCACAAGAGTCGCCACTGTCGTTGAAGGACGTTAATGCACACTCGCACTGCGAGGCGTGCAAGATCGATTTCGCAGTCGATTTCGATCGTTACGTCGAGTTGACGTTCCGTCCAAACCCGGCAGTGCGGCGTGTGGAGGTGACGTCGTACTGCGTTGGCAGTCCGCAGTTGACGCCGCATGTTGTTGCGCAACAGCTTCTGACTGCGGGCGACAAGCGCGTTCTGACGTTGCCGCTTGAAGAAGGTCGTTACCGGTTGCGGACGCTTGAGTTGCCCGGCGCACAGGATCTTGATGTTTCGTCAGAAGGTGAAAACTTCGCGGAGGTCGTAGTATCGAATCAAGGCTTGAGCAACACACCGCTGCACGTTACGGAGAACTTCGAACTCCGAATCGAAAACCAGACAAAGGCGGAACAACTGTTGATGCTCGAGCGAATGGCCTGGACGGATCAGGCAACGACTGCCGCCGAGGTGACGGCTTTGCAAATGTTTCGCGATCTGTTTTCGAGCGAAGCATTGCGTCCCGGCGAACAGATAAGCGTTGGCACATTGACAGTTCTCTTTACCGATCTGCGTCACTCCACACAGCTTTATCGCGAGATTGGCGATGCGACTGCGTTTGGTCGTGTGATGACTCATTTCGATGTGTTACGAAAGGAAATCACTGAAAACGACGGCGCGATTGTGAAAACGATCGGCGACGCCGTCATGGCTGTGTTTCGCAGCGCAGCGGACGCGTTGAGTGCAATGCTCGAAGCGCAAAAGAAGCTCGCCGAGCCGCCCGAAGGAACGATGCCGCTAACACTCAAAGCAGGACTGCACACCGGACCGTGCATTGCAGTTACGCTGAACGATCGGCTCGACTATTTTGGTTCCACCGTCAACATGGCGGCGCGACTCGAAGGACTATCGACAGGTTCCGACGTGATAATCTCGGGCGCGGTATACGACGACCCGCGGGTGCGTAAGCTGATCGAGTCGGAGAGTTTATCCGCAGTTGAATTTGATATGGCGCTGAAAGGTTTTGAAGACGAGCGCTTTGCTTTGTGGAGAGTTAGCTCGAAACACGAATGACCCCGATACTGGCAGCGCAGGAAGTTTCAAAAATCTACCAAATGGGCAGCAACAGCGTGACTGCCCTCGACAACGTCTCGCTCGAGATCGGCGAAGGTGAATTTGTCGCAATTCAGGGAACGTCGGGTTCGGGCAAGTCGACGTTGCTGAACATGCTCGGTGGACTCGATCATCCGTCCAAAGGGGAAGTGTTCTTCGCTTCCAAGCCCCTTGGCCCATTCTCGAAAAAAGAGATGGCGCGTTACCGCCGTTTTTCGGTGGGGATGATCTTCCAGAACTTCAACCTGATTCCCACGATGACTGCTCGCGAGAACGTCGCGCTTGCACTCGCGTTCGGAGGTTTGCGCGGGCAGCAGCGTCGCACGCGATCGAGTGAACTGCTGGCGCGTGTTGGTCTCGGCGATCGCCTGACGCACAAACCTTCTGAACTTTCGGGTGGCGAGCAGCAGCGCGTCGCGATCGCGCGGGCACTGGCGAACAGTCCGAAGGTGTTACTTGCAGACGAGCCGACCGGAAATCTCGATTCAATTCGCGCCCATGAGCTACTCGGGCTGTTGCGTGAGATGGTGGACCAGGATTCGTTGACGATCCTGATGGTTACGCACGATCACGAACTGGCTAACAGCTTCGCCGATCGCATTGTGTTTATGAAGGACGGAAGGGTGGTTTAAAAATTCGAAATTTGAATTTCGAAATTCGAAATTAGTTTTGGAGGTTCCCATGCCCTACCCAGCCAGTCAAATGACGCTTGAGGCGCTGCGGTCAGTGCCGCTGTTTGCTTCGCTGGACGACGACGCCGCCAAAGAGTTGCGCAGCCTGTTGCGGGAGAAAGTAGTGCCGCCGAATACTGCTCTCTTTAATCAGGGCGACAAGGGCAACGCGATGTACCTGATCGAAAGCGGTCGTGTAAGGATCAGTATTCGCGACGAGGAAGAGCACGAACTGACTCTGGCGGAGTTGGCCCAGGGTGACTTTTTCGGTGAGATGTCGATTATCGATGGGCGGCAGCGATCGGCCGATGCGCGCGTGCTCGAAGAGGCGCGTCTGGCCGTGCTCTCGCGCGACGATTTCCTCCGATTCGTACGGACCAATACGGACGTAGCGCTCGAAATGCTTAGTGCACTGACCGACCGCCTGCGACGAACAGACGAGTTGTTGCGATCGAGAGTGTCGCGCAATGCAAACGAAGAGGATCGCGCGCGACTGACGCTGTCCGATCGCGCCGCCGACCTCATCGCGGAATTTGGCGGCAGTTGGAAGTTTATCGGCGTCTCGATCGGCCTGATCATATTTTGGATTATCTTCAACTCGGTCCTGTTGGCGCGCGGCTTCGATCCGGCTCCTTACGCAATGCTAAACCTCGCACTCGCGATCATCGCCGGCATGCAGGCGCCGATCATCATGATGTCGCAAAACCGGCAGGGGGAAAAGGATCGACTTCGCGCCGATCTCGATTACCAGGTCAACCTGAAAAACGAACTCTCGCTCTCGGAAGTGTTGCGCCGTCTGGACGTGCTCGAAAGCGAACGGCTGCCTAAGCTCGTGGATGATCTTAGAGTGCAGATGGATAAGTAGAACCGATGATCAACGCAATCTTCTTCGACTTCAACGGCGTCATAATCGACGACGAAGCGATTCAAATGAAGGCTTACCAGGAGGTCCTGCGCGGGCACGACATCGATCTCAAAGAGGAATGGTATTTCGATGCATTAGGCATGGACGATCGGACCTTCGTGCGAGCAATGTTCGATCGAGCGAAGAAGCCTTTGACGGATCAGGTGTGGCAATCAGTTCTGGCAGCGAAGACCGACGCGCATCGAGAAGCGATTCAAGATCAATTGCCGTTGTTTCCCGGCGTGCTCACGTTTCTAAAAAACGCCTCGCGCCACTTTTCACTTGGCCTCGTGAGCATGGCGAATAAAGTCGAGGTGGGCTACGTTTTTCAACGCGCGAACCTCACGCCGCTCTTTTCGGTGATCGTCACCGCTGAAGACGCTTCGGCGTGCAAACCCGATCCGATGTGTTACTCCACTGGTCTGGAAAAACTGAATGCTAAAAGGCAGCGCGAACGGTTGTTGCCGTTGTTACCGGCGGAATGTTTGGCGATCGAAGACTCGCCACCGGGAATTCAAGCGGCGCACGCAGCGGGTATGCGGACGCTCGGCGTTACCAACACCGTTTCCGCGGAGGCCTTGCGTGCAGCCGGCGCTGATATTGTGACCGCCAGTTTGGCCGATTGGAATGCCGAGGCCGTCAACCTGGTTTATGGAGCTTAGTTCTTGGTCAGTGGTCAGTTGTCAGTTGTCAGTTAGACTTCCGATGCCGACCACTGACTACTGACCCACTGACAAAGTACAAAGAACTAAGTACAAAGAACTTCATGAGTTTCTGGGACATACTTCATCTCGCACTGCGAAACCTGCGACAGGCCAAACTGCGCGCGACGTTGACGACGATGGGCGTGATTGTCGGCGTCTCGGTAATCGTGACGATGGTCTCTTTTGGTCTTGGTTTGCAGAGCAACATGCTCGAGCGGTTCAAGGCGCTGGATTTATTCAACGAGGTCCAGGTCTTCGGACAGGGACTCAGCAGTTTGGTCGGTCGGGGTCCGCGCGACGAAGGCGACCGGAGTAGTCGTCGCGAGCGAACGGCGACCCGCATTCTCGACGACAAAGGTATCAAGGAGATCGCGGCGATACCGAACGTCCTGTACGTCGAACCAAGCGTGGCGTTCGGTGCTTTCGTGCGCACAAATGAGAAAGTGCTCACGCAGACCGTCGGTGGAACGAACATCCCCAACTATTCCGCGCGTTTCCTGCATTTTGCCGCTGGCCGAATGATCTCTTCGCCGAACGCGGATGAAGCTGTCGTCACCGAACGTTTCATTCGTGACTTTGGATTTACAAATCCCGCAGACGCCGTCGGCAAGACTCTCGAACTGCTGGCGCCCCCGGATAACAAGGAAGAGGAAGAAGAGACACCGAACTTCTTCGGCATACCTTTGGACGATCCCGGTCTTGACGAATCGACTGCGGTCGAGGTTCGGAAGTTTACGATCGCCGGTGTTTTGGGCGAAGCGAAGGAAGGCGCCGCGCAGGGTGGACTTCGGGGAATGATGCCGGGCGCGCGAGTTTACATTCCGCTTGAAGTGGCCCACAAGTGGACCCTCACGCATCGTGGTCCAATGAGTCAGGTGGCATTGGCGTTGGCCCGCGAACAGGGAAATCTCGCGCAGGGACAGAACGAGGGATACGACGCAGCCGTGGTTCGCGTAACCGATCCGAAACACTTAACGGAAGTTCGCGCGAAGATCACTGAACTGGGATTTGGGAGTTTTTCGATTGTCGATGAACTGGACCAGATCCGTCTCGTGTTTCTGATAATCGACTCGGTGTTGGGACTTCTCGGCGGGATCTCGTTGCTTGTTGCGTCGTTTGGTATTGCGAACACGATGATTATGTCGATCCTCGAACGCACGCGCGAGATCGGGATCATGAAAGCAATCGGGGCCGAGGATCGCGAAATCAAGTTAATCTTTTTCGTGGAAGCAGCGGTGATCGGATTGACCGGCGGCGTAGTCGGTGTGTTGCTGGCCTGGGGAATCGACGGTCTCGCCAACCGCCTTGCCTATCGTTTTATTTTGAAGCCGCAGGGCGCTTCGTTTGTCGACTTCTTTTCGATCCCACCTTACCTGTGGATCGGCGCCATTCTTTTCGCGCTCTTAATCTCAATCGTTGCAGCCTTGTACCCCGCTTCACGCGCGGCGCGAATCGATCCCGTTCGCGCCCTGCGACACGATTGAGGCTCCCGCAAAGGCGCTACAGACGCAAAGACGCAAAGAAAGAAGGATGTGAATCATGAAGCTCTCCTTACTTCTTCCTTTGCGTCTTTGCGCCTTTGCGGGAACCTTTACTTAACCCGCGAGCGCAGTACCGCAGCGATTACAGAAACGAGCCGAGATGTCTTTCTGTGCTGCTCCGCATGACGGGCAACCGCGGCCCACCTTTAAATTCGCGCCGCACGCGGAACAGAAATCCGATCCCGCAACGTTCGCGGCGCCGCACGTGCCGCAACGACCAGGCAACGGCGGCACGTAACCGCCCGCTTTGCGCGAGATGTGATCTTCGATTATCTTCCACGCGTCTTCCGTTAGTCTGTATTGCCAGTACGCACCCAGGGCGGCAAGCGCCAGCAGCGGCGCGAACACGATCGCACCGACCGCGGCCACCGCTGCCTTGTCGAACCACTTCTGCATTCCGATCTCTACGCGTGTGCCGCCTGGCTCCGGTGTGATCTTGATCGTCAGCGCAGAAGAGAGGCCAGTCAGATCGCGCAAGGTGTTGGACTTTCGTGCTTGCACGATGCTGGTGCTTGAAACCTGGAATGTTTGCACTTCATATTCGCTGTCAAATAGGCTGCGTAGTTCCGTGCTCAGCTGAGACACGTCGGCTTCTACATTCGGGTAGTATCTACTGTCCATTGATAGCGGCTTCCTTTCGCTGCGGTCTCGCTCATCGTAAACGATACTAATATGAAACTTGTTCTAACTCTATCGCTCATATTCAATCTTTTGCTCGCTACGCCACTGACCGCGGCGCAGACCGCGATCGACGGATTCAGTGCCGAGCGCGCCCAAACCCAACGTCGGTGGGAAGAACGATTCCGCGCCGTGCCCACACCAAAGGCCGCGCGCGAGCACTTGCGCATCCTGACGCGCGAACCGCACATCGCCGGGACCAAAGCCGACTACGACACCGCGATCTACGTGCGCGACCAACTGCGGAGTTACGGAATCGCAGCCGAACTGAAGGAGTACGACGTTTGGCTCAACTATCCAAACTCGCCAAGCATCGTCGAACTTATCGCGTCGCGCCGGCAGCGACTAAACATTCAGGAACCAGTCATTCCCGGGGATCCGAGCACATCGCATCCGAATATCACTCCGCTATTCAACGGCTACGCTGCTAGCGGCGACGTGACCGCACCCGTCGTGTATGCGAACTATGGTCTGCCCAACGATTACGACGACTTAAAGAAAGCCGGCGTCGACGTCAAAGGAAAGATCGTGATCGTACGTTACGGCAACTCGTTCCGTGGCGTGAAAGCAAAAGTTGCTGAAGATCACGGCGCGATTGGTTGCATCATCTATTCCGATCCGGCTGACGACGGTTACATGCAGGGAGATATTTATCCGAAAGGTCCATGGCGTCCCGGTGAGTCAGGTCAGCGTGGATCGGTCCAGTATCTCTTCGACTATCCCGGCGATCCGTTAACGCCCGGCCGTCCCGCGATTCCCGGCGTCCCTCGTTTGAAACCGGAAGAAGCAACAGATCTGACCCGCATTCCCGTGCAGCCGATCTCGTACGACGCCGCAAGAGCGATTCTTTCGGTCTTGAAAGGACCAGTGAGACCACGTGGATTCCAGGGCGGTTTGCCGTTCGCTTATCACCTCGGCGGCACCGATGACGTCAGGCTCCGTCTGAAGACAGACATGGACTACAAGATCCGAAAGATCTGGAACGTCATGGCCCGTATCGACGGCAACGAAGAAAAGGACCGCTGGGTGATTCTCGGCAATCATCGCGATGCGTGGGTATTTGGCGCCGTCGATCCCAACAGCGGTACGTCGGCGATGCTCGAGGTTGGTCGCGGGTTTGGCGAGTTGTTGAAACAAGGTTGGAAACCGCGACGCACGATCATTTTCGGGAGCTGGGATGCCGAAGAGTATGGACTGATCGGTTCGACGGAATGGGCCGAAGAGCTCGCGCCTGAATTAAAGGAGAAGGCTGTTGCTTATTTGAATCTCGACTCGGCGGTTTCCGGTCCACACTTCGGTGCTTCTTCCGTACCGTCGTTATGGAAGGTGATGCGCGCCGCGACCGTCGACGTCAAGGATCCGAAGACCGGAAAGAGTGTCTATCAACAATGGCAGGATCGTGCACGCGAGAGTCGTCCTGAAGGCGACACGGCAGAGGCGCGTATTGGACCACTTGGTTCAGGATCAGACTACACGCCGTTTCTCCAACACCTCGGCATTGCTTCGACCGACATGGGATTCGGTGGAGATTACGGTGTCTACCACTCGGCGTACGATTCTTTTCACTGGATGGACAAGTTTGGCGATCCTGGGTTTGTTTATCACGTAGCGGCGGCGCAAGTGTGGGGCATGCTCACGTTGCGGCTGGTCGAGGCCGACGCACTGCCGTTCGACTACGTCGATTACGCCAAACAGATTCAAAACTACTTCGCAGAAACGGTTTCTCTCGCCGGTCGCCGGAAACTCGCTGGTTCATTTGACGAGAAGTTGATGAAAGAGGCGCTTGATGATTTCGCGAAAGAAGCGGAGCGAGTGAACAAGCTGCGGCAGGATGCCGTGCGTGATTCGGATCGTGCGAGACTTTCGCGGATCAACGATGCGTTGATGCTGACAGAGCGACAGTTTATCGACCCGCGTGGGCTACGCGGGCGTGCCTGGTACAAACACCAGATTTATGCGCCGGGTTTCTACACCGGATACGCCGCGCAACCGTTGACCGACTTTCGTCAGGCGCTCGACGATCGCAACGGAGCAAATGCGAAAGAGTCGCTGGAAAAAATTGTGCAGGCGATCAAACGCGCGACGAACACGCTAAAACAAGCACACGATTAGGTAGCGGGGATTTAGTTTTTCTTTTTAGCGGCTTTTTTATCAACCTCGGGCGGTAACTTGTTTGCGGCTTCGAGGATCGACTGCGCGTATTCGCCCAACGACTCAAGACTTGAAATATCGGCTTCGGATTTTGCTTCAGCGCGAACAGCCTTGAGTTGGTCCATGATGCTCGTCGTGGAGGCCGCCAACTTTCTCAGCGCCTTGGGAATCAACGGGTTTCGTTCATCACGTCCACTCACGTCGTCGATATTCGTGATCGCTTCATCGAGGATGCGTGTGATGTCGCCGACAAGCTCGGAACGCGTTCCCGCCGGCAGTTCACCCCATTTCTCAGTATCCTTCTTTAACTGCTTCGCGTTCGTTGCTGCCGTACCGTTGATGACTATCAACCTTCTTTCGGCGGCTTTGATGAACACTTCGATCCGCTTGTCGAGAACCTGATTCGCCTTAACCAGATCCACTTCCTGCGGCGTGAGATGATCCCGTTTCTGAGCGGAAGCCCCAACTGGGTCGATGCATGGAACAAGCAGGAGAAGAACGAAGGAAAGGGCGGTCAGAATACGAGTAATCATGGCTGGTGCTCTTTTGGGTTTGGAGTTGGGCTTTGTGCCGGTTTGGCCTGGCTTTTGTCGGTCTTGGTCTTTTCCGGCTCGCGAACGACAGTGTGGCCGTAGAACGTGTTGAGCACTTCTGTGCGCGCGGCGCGAGCAAACTCTTCGACCTTCTTAATCCAGACTGCAAATTCGAGTGGCGTCTCCCGACGCATCGTCGTCAAACGTGGACCATGGGCGCGCAGCGCGATGTCGACACGTTTGCATAAATCCCGCGTCTTATTGCTGTCGCGCTTCATTGCCTTAAGGAAATCAAGTGTGTCTTGAATCAACGCTTCATAACTGCCAACTTCGGTGAGAGCGTCGTCGTACTTGGCGTCTTTAGCAAGTTGTTCAGCGCGGGTAATGCGCATAGAGGCGAGATCCATCGTCGTCCGTATGCGAGCTTTCGAGTCACCGGCCTGATCGATCTGCGCGCGCTCGTCTTTACTGATGATTTTGATCGGCGGCGGCGCCATGAGCGGAGTCGGCGACGGTCGTTCCGCGGGTAACGGTTCTGGTTCCTGCGCGTTGACTGCGGGTACGCAAATAAACACGGCCATGAACAGTCCCATAGACCATGGCAATAAGTATTGGACCAACCTGCTGAACTTCTCCTGTTTGGTCATTCGATGAATCGCTTAGGGCTTTTTCTTTTTTGCGCCCTCACCCAATTGAATCTGCCGCCGCAGAGACGGCAGCCTTAGGTTCACTTTATCTATCTCGAGCTGATTGGCTTTTGCATCAGCCGCGGTTAGAAACTTCTCATAAGATGCGAGTGCTTCCGGATATTCTCCAAGATAATCGTGCGCTGAAGCAATGAAATAATGCGCGATTACGATTTCTGGTTTTGCTTCAAGTATCCATTGATACTCGGGGATCGCTTCAACAAACCGCTTCGATTCATACAGAGCCGTCGCGAGATTCGCGCGGGCCGCATAATTTTGCGGCTCGAGGCGGACCACCTGCCGCAAGATCTGCACTGCGTCGTTGAAGCGACGTGCCTGGACCAACGCCGCGGCATAGCCGATCGCGTACTCGGCGGCTTGCGGCTGGAGCTGTGACGCGCGACGGTAGAAATCGAGCGATCGCACCGGAGCGTCCTTGCGATACGACGCCCCAAGCCTGGCGAGCAGCGTTGCGTTGTTCGGATTCTTCTCGAGAAGTTTTTCGAGAGCCTTGCGCGCGACGGCCGGGTCCTCGCTGTTTGCCGCTTCGATCTCTTCCGGAGTTCCGACGACGCCACCCTTGCTGTCACCACCGGAATGCTGTACTTCGAGTCCGGCAGACTTCGCTACTTCCGCCGCCTCTTCATTTCGGCCTGCCTGCTGAAGAACGTAGGCAAGTCGCGACATGATCGTCTTCTCGCCTGGTTTTACTTTCGCTGCTGCGCGTAGATCCGCGATTGCAGAGTCGAAATTTTTTTCGTCAGTCAAAAGATCTGCGCGCTCGAGCAGCGCCGCGACGTTGGCTGGTTCGTCTCCGAGGATGCGATCGAGCGTTGTTTTCGCCGCGACCGGGTCTCCATTTGCTTTTTCGGCGACTGCGAGCACGACCCACGCTGACGCGGGCGCGTCCTGAATCGCCGTGGCGCGTTTCGCCAGATCCAATGCTTCTTTCTTGTCGCCGGCACGCAAACGAATTTCTGACAGCATACGCAAGGCGACGCCGTCGTTTACGTCAATCTTTAATGCGGAACGAAACGACTGCTCGGCGTCGGAGTCACGCTGGCTGCGCATCAGCAACGCCCCGAGTGCGGAATGGGGTAACGACCAATTCTTCTTCTGAGCGATCGCGCGCCGGAAAGCCCCCTCTGCTTCCGCGAGCTTGCCTAACGCTGCGAGTGCATTGCCTCGCTGGAACTCAGCTTCCGGGAATTCAGGTTTGACTTTGAGCGCCTGCTCGTAGAATTCGAGCGCCTTCTCGAGATCGCCGCGCGCGTGCGCGCTTTGTCCGCGCTCGAATAGCTTAATCGGATCCGCGGCGCTGTCTCCGAACTCGTCAGTCTGCGCTGTTGCGCGTAGAGTTGAACCTGCGAACAGCAAGCCGGAACAGGTCGCGATCAGCAGGAATCTCTTCAAAAATGAGGTATTCAGTCGCTGCATTGAAGAACGATCCGGGGAGGTTTTGATGTTAGCACAACCTCTCGGGATTATGCAGAGATCGCGCCATTAAGATGCCGCGACATGCTGGTTGCTTTGCCGTTGATGCATGAGCTAACATGCCGGTCACCGAATACATGAGTGTAATTGCCAAGGAAGAACGACTGCGCGAGTTGTTTCGTGGACTGGAGTCAGTGATCGTCGCTTACTCAGGCGGCGTCGACAGCAGCTACGTCGCTTACGTCGCAAATGCTGAACTGGGAACGCGTGCGGTTTGCATCACAGGTCAATCGGCAAGCTTGCCTTCTTATCAAAACGCAGAGATCGATCGGGTCGTTAAGAATTTCGGTTTCAATCACGAAGTTATTAATACTGACGAGCTGCAGCTTCCTGGTTATCGCGCGAACAACGGAGACCGTTGTTTCTTCTGCAAGGACGAGTTGTACGGCAAGCTCGAATCCGTCGCGCGCAGCCGCGGCATTGAATACATTGTCGATGGTTCAACCGTGGATGATTTAGACGATTATCGTCCCGGACGTCAGGCCGCAAAGCAGCACGCGGTACGCAGTCCCCTGATTGAAGTCGGTCTGAATAAGAATGAGGTACGCGAGTTGAGCCGTCGCGCGACATTGCCGACGTGGGACAAACCAGCGAGTCCGTGTTTGTCGTCGCGCATCGCGTATGGGACCACGGTCACGATCGAGCGACTTCAGAACGTGGATCGTGGCGAGGAGATCCTGAGAGAGTTCGGATTTCGCGAGTTCAGAGTTCGTCATCACGACACGCTGGTCCGTCTCGAGATCTCGCCGGCAGAAATGGACCGTGTGTTGCAGAAAGACGTGATCGATCAACTGGCGGCGCGGTTTCGAGAGCTGGGTTTTAAGTACGTCACTCTCGACTTGCATGGATTTCGCAGTGGTTCGATGAACGAAGCCTTACCAATCACAATCAATCGCCCTTGATTAAACCCATTGCGCAAGAACCGCGGATCGTGAGGGCCAAATGGTTAGCATGCCAAGCACAGTATACGTAGACGATATCCGAGAGATAAAAGAAGAGAACCCGTTTGAGTCGATGATGTCGCGATTCGACCGCGCGGCCCAACTGTTGAACCTCGATCCGGATTTGTACGCCGTCTTGCGAGTTCCTAATCGCGAGTTGAAGGTTTACATCCCGACGCGCATGGACTCAGGCCGCATTCAGGTCTTCGAAGGATTCCGCGTCCAGCACAACTTCGCGCGTGGTCCAGCAAAGGGCGGCATCCGTTATGCGCCCGACGTCAATCTCGACGAAGTGCGCGCGCTGGCCGCGTGGATGACTTGGAAATGCGCGGTGGTCAACGTTCCGTTCGGCGGCGCAAAGGGCGGAATCATCTGCGACCCGCAACAGATGTCGATTGGCGAGATCGAGCGCATGACGCGGCGATATGCCGCAGAACTCCTCGATTTCATTGGACCAGAGAAGGACGTGCCCGCGCCCGATATGAATACGAACGAGCAGACGATGGCGTGGATTATGGACACGTACTCGATGCACGCCCGTCACACCGTGACGGCGGTTGTGACTGGTAAACCAATTGATTTGGGCGGGTCGAGCGGCAGAAGAGAAGCGACCGGCCGCGGCATACTGTTTGTTGTCAACGAAGCTATCAAGCGGTTCAAGATGACGCCGACGGAAACGCGCGTAGTGGTTCAAGGCTCCGGAAACGTGGGCGGCATCGGTGCGAGTCTGTTTCATGAAGCTGGTTACAAGGTTGTAGCGATATCGGACATCAACGGCGGCATTTACAACGCAAAGGGACTCAACATTCCCGAGGTGCTTGAGTATTTACGGACCACCCGTTCGTTCGAGGGCTACGGAGGCGTTGAGTTTGTTTCCAATCAGGAACTGCTCGAATTGGAGTGTGACGTCCTGGTCCCGGCCGCGACTGAGAACCAGATCACGTCGCACAACGCGGATCGGATCAAGTGCAAGGTCCTGGCTGAAGGGGCGAATGGACCCACAACGGCTGGCGCGGACGAGATACTTCATAGCAAGGGCGTGTTCGTCATTCCCGACATTCTGGCGAACGCGGGTGGCGTGACGGTCTCATATTTTGAGTGGGTCCAGGACAGAATGGGCTATTTCTGGCGTGAGGATGTCGTGAACGAGAGACTACAGGACAAGATGGTCGCGAGCTTCAACGATCTGTGTCGTTATGCCGACTCGCACTCGGTCGATACAAGGACCGCGGCATACATGTTGGCGATAGACCGTGTGGCCTATGACACACGCATGAGAGGCTTCTATGCGTGACCGAAAAAACATAAACATATGGGCGGTAAGTCATGAAAAAGGCTTGATTTCCCTTTTAAGGTAGAGTATGGTCTGGCTGATTTAGGACTCGGACCAGCGTTACGATTTTTCAAGACTTAAGACACGGTTTGAGAGACGAAATCAACGACAAGGGGAGTTCATTTCCTAATAAGAAGTGAACAAAGCAGAACAACTCGGGCAAGCGAATTAGCTGAATAGGAGTACGGCGAGAAAGGTCGAAGTACTCTTTTGCGTCGCATCCGAGCGCCGCAGGATGAAGTTGGTCCAAGCGGTCTTAAGTCGATTGACAGAGTGTAGTTGGGGCCACCGGGGGGACATCGTGCGGTATGGGCTTTGTTCGGGTCGGCGGCGCTATTACATCGAACTCTTTATTACTCATTTCGCAGGAGGAATGCGATGAGACTCGCACATAGGGCGCTTATAGCTGCGCTCGTTTCGTTGGTGCTGTGTGCCGCAGTATCAGCACAGACTTTGCGGTCGCCTAACGACCCGCGCAACCAGTCTCCGGCAGTTGGCACCGGTGGTCCTGAGGGTGGACCAACCGGTCTTTTTACTATTTACGACGGTTCTACTCTGCGTCGGGGTGAATTCACGTTCAGCATCGCCTATAGCAATTATGATCGTGATCCAGGAAACGCAGACATTGTTGACATCCCGTTGAGCTTCAACGTGGGCGTCAACGACCACCTGGAACTCTTCTTCAAGACAAACGGCTATCGCGGAATAAAAGTAAACAATCCGCAAAACCTGTCTGGATTTTACCTGCCCAATTCGCAGCTCTTCTGCGGCACCGTGCTTTGCAGCGGACCGGCGGTTGTGCTCTCACCGTCTGGGCCACTAGTGGGCACGCTAGTCAACACTGCGGTGTTTCGACCGACGAACAATCAACCGTTCGTACAGTTTCCATTCACGGGCGGCTCGGCAGGTACCTTCGGTTTGACGCCAGGTCAAATCGGACAGCAGTTTGGCTTCCCGGGTTTCAACGCTCAGCTTGGACCACCAGTGGCCCAGCCGAACAGCGGCACCTTCGGTTCCGCCGACAACTTCCCGGGCATCGGCTCGCCAGTAGGAAGCATCCTGCCCGGTGTGGTTCTGGCAACCACGGTTCTTCCGCAAACGTCTTTGACGTTGCCGATTCGGATACCGCTCACATTCACCGTCGCGCCGACCTACCTGGCTGATGCGCCGTTTATCAACCGGCTCTATGGCGAGAGTAGCTTCAATAACTTCGTGGTGGGCGCGAAGGTTCGTTTTACTGGACCGAACAATCCGCTCGGTGTTGGTTTGGTCGGTTTCTATCGCTGGTATCCAGACAAAGCCGACGACTTCTCAGGCTTCAACCAAATGCAGCGCGGCGCTGGTCCAGGTGGAGACCTCGGCGACTTCGGTGTCGTCGGTGTTGTTGATGGACGCCTTGGCAAACACGTTAACCTGTCTGCCAACTTTGGCTACATCCTGAACAGTAACCCGAAGGGTTTGGGCGGTGATTTCGTGTTGTTGGACCGTCCGGATGAGATTCTTGCCGGTGTCGGTTTCGACTTCCCGGTCAACGAACACTTCCAGCCAATCTTCGAAGTTCGTTCAACTCAGTACGTCGCGGGCCGCACGCCCAACGCGTTCAATAACAATCCAGTTGAAGCACTCGGCGGCGTTAAGATTTATCCGCGTCGCTGGTTCGGTTTCGGCTTCGCTTATCGCCGTCACTTGAACCCGCAGGATCAGGATCACTTTGAACCTGCCGATTTCAATATTCCCATCCAGCAGATCACCAACGTGAACGTGGTGGGACGAGGTCTTGTGGTTGTTCCCGGCACTTCCCGCGCCGTTACGTCGCAGGGATTCCCGATCGGGTTCAACTTCTCCGAAGACGAGCACGGCTTTATCACTCAGTTCTGGATTGGCCGTCGCAACGAGCGCACACCACCGCCGCCGCCGAATCAGCCGCCATCGGTTACGGTTTCGGCATCGATGAGTTCGATTCTGCGACCCTGCCCGCCGCCGACCACTTCGGCGACTTGTACGCCGACCGGCAGCGAGGTGCAACTGACCGCGAATGCGACCGACCCGGATAATGACCAACTGCTTTACACGTGGTCAGTAACCGGTGGTCGTTTGAGTGGTGAAGGCCGAACGGTAACCTGGGATCTCACGGGTGTGGCGAACGGAACGTACACCGCGACCGTTGAGGTCAACGATGGTAATCAGCACACAGCCAATGGTACGGCGACTGTAACCGTCGCTGATTGCCCGGATTGCCGTCCGCCCGTACCACCATGCCCGCAAATTTCCGTAAGCTGTCCGGATTCAGTTGAACTTAATCAGCCGATTACGTTCACCGCTTCTGTGACTGGTGGACCGGAAGGCTTCGCACCGACCTACAACTGGTCAGTGTCGGCCGGAACAATCACCAGCGGCCAGGGAACTTCAACTATCCAGGTTGATACCGCTGGGCTGGGCGGACAGGCGGTTACTGCCACAGTCAGCATAGGTGGCGCAGATCCTTCGTGCTCGAACACGGCGTCCTGTACTACGTCAGTCAAGCCGGCACCACCCGAGCCACGGAGATTCGACGAGTATGGCAACATCCGCTTCAACGATGAGAAGGCCAGACTCGACAACTTCGCTATCCAGCTCCAGAATGAGCCGGGTTCGACCGCAACGATCATTGCCTACGGTACTTGTGCCGGTGAGGGACAGACCCGCGGCGATCGTGCTAAGGACTACCTCGTCAATACTCGCGGAATCGAAGCGAGTCGCATCACGGTGGTTGACGGTGGATGCCGTGCAGACCTGACGGTGCAGTTGTGGGTGGTGCCGCAAGGCGCTAACCAGCCTCAGGTTGATACCACGGGCGCCATCTCGCCGTGTCCGGAGTGCCGCCGACGACCTCGCGGACGTCGTGGCCGAGGTGATGAGGAGTAACAACTAGCGGTTTTGGTTTTACCAAGACCCCAATAAACACGCGGGCGACGCTACCAAGCGTCGCCCGTCGTCTTTTTTAATGACCTATTCGCCGGGCTTCGCCAGTCGTTTGGAATTTATGCAACTGCGCCAGATTTTCCCGGCATCTTACGGTCGCCCCCAGCTTTGGCTTTGCCCCAAAAGTCATTTACTCGGCTTCTTCTCTGTGTAACCTCTGTGCCTCTGTGGTTATTTTTGGTAACAAATAGTGAACCACGGAGCACACAGAGAAGCACAGAGGTAAGACGGAAAGAGCAGTATCTCGACTTTTAGGGCAACGCCCCCAGCTTTTAAGATACAAAGTGAAAGATCTGTAATAAACTAGTCGCGGAAGGTGAGCGACGTGCTCCGGATGCATTGACCCTGGATGAAATAACGATGAGAAAACTTTCTACGCGTCTCCCCCTGTTTGTCGTGGCGCTGCTTTGTCTCAGCCTCGCCCCCAATGCCGCTGTGATGTTCGCAGCAGGCGATCCGGCTGATCCTGCACTGTATTCGAACGATTGGCGTACCACCGGACCTCCGGGCGGCGACGTCCGCGCACTCGTTATAGATCCTTCCAATCCTGATCGTTTCTACTTTGGCACTCTCGACGGGCAGATTTACACGTCGTCCGATGCCGGCAAACACTGGCAATTGCTTCACAACCTGGGTAAACCCCGGCTTTTCGTCGATCACATCATTGTCGACCCGCGCAATCCGAAAACGTTGTACGTGGGTGCGCACCGGCACGACCTGCCCGGCGGCTTTTTCAAGTCGACGGATGGTGGTCAGACATGGCGTGAAAGTGTGCAGCTCAAGAATGAAGCGATTCACTCGCTCGCGCAGTCGGAATCGGATCCAAATACATTAATCGCAGGAACTTTTAACACGATCTTTCTTTCCGAAGACGCCGGCGAATCTTGGAAACAGTTGCCGACTAAGCACGTCGAGGGCTTACATCACGTTGAGTCATTAGCGTTCGATCCGCGGACGAGTAAGACAATCTACGCGGGGACCTGGTATCTGCCGTACAAGTCCCTCGACGGTGGTCAGACCTGGAAGATCATTCGCGAGGGAATGATCGACGACTCGGATATCTTCGCGATCGATATCGATCCGCGCGATCCAAACCACGTCTTCATGTCGGCGTGCAGTGGCATTTATGAAAGTAAGAATGGCGCCGAGACGTGGCGCAAGGTTCAGGGCATACCATCGCAGTCGCGACGCACGCGCGCGATTCTTCAGCATCCGTCAGTTGCCGGTCTCATTCTTGCCGGCACGACTGAAGGGTTCTGGAGATCAGATAAAGGCGGCGATCCTGACTCGTGGATGGTGACGACGTCCCGTCAACTCGAGATCAACTCGATCGCAGTGCATCCTTCGCGTCCGGATCAAATCTACATCGGCACTAACAACTATGGTGTGATGATGTCAAACGATGCGGGCAAGACGTTCACGCCAACCAATCTCGGCTTTAGCGGTCGCTTCGCAAACTCGATTCTCGCCGACCGTGAAACGCCCAACCGTATTTACGCGTCGACGATCAATACCGCCACAGGCGGCGGGTTCTTCTTCGTTAGCAACGACAACGGCGAGAGTTGGCGTCCAGCGATGCGCAGCATGCCTTCGCGTTTGATCACGTACGCGATCGTTCAGGACACGCGCGATGCAAACCTGATCTACCTGGGAACCAACCTCGGCGTCTATCGCTCGATCGATCGTGGTAATACATGGGCGCCCGTATGGGCACCCAGTACGCCCGCTAAAAAGGTAGTTCTTAAAAAGGGTACAAAGCGAACAGCTGCGCCAGTCGCACGACGAAAAACGCCTCGCGGTCAACCCGACGAAACGATTCTTCATGCTCAGGAAGCACTAGCTGCGCTTGGTTACAACCTCGGCACACCCGATGGAAAGGCAGGCGCCGGCACGACCGCGGCAGTGAAGCGTTTCCAAACCGATCGTCATTTACCGGTTACAGGCAAGCTCGATTCGATCACGCTCGCGGCGCTGGGTGTTAGCACCGGAGCTGGTCCTGCTGAAACTGAAAAGGCTGATTTGATTCTGGCGGATGCCGTTCATACGCTGGTCCACATGGTCGATGGCGCTTCAGGACAGCCGGGATTTCTGGCGGCAACCAATAACGGTCTCTACCGCAGTCTCGACCCAGCGAAGGGTTGGCAGAAACTTTCTTACGGTACCGGCGATCCGCGCACCACTTGCATCGCTACTACTGCTCGTCAAGCCGACACGATTTGGGTGGGCACGCCGCAATCAGGCGTGCTTGTTTCACGCGACAGCGGCAAAACATGGAAAGCTGTCGAGGGTGTTCCGCGCGACGTTCCGATCAATGTGATCGCACAGGACCCTACACGACCCGATCGCGTTTTCGTCGGTACGAAGCAGGCGCTGTTCATGTCGCACGATGGTGGTGCTACCTGGAGCCGTCGTGGTGGCAATCTGCCGTTCGGAGACTTCACCAGCATCCTCGTCAATCCGCGCAACGGTGATGAGGTCTTTGCCGGAAACGCTTATCAAACGAGCGAGAACGGCGGCGGTGTCTTCCGCACAACCGATGGCGGTATGACCTGGGCACGCATCGATCCGAAGGTCAGACGATTACCGAGTCAGCGTATCTGGGCGTTGGCCTTCGACGCGCACGACCAGAATGTGCTGTTCGTTGGTTCGCACTCGGCAGGCGTGTATGTCGTTCCGCGCATGGCCGATGCACTTTCGTCCGCTCAATAGTTACATCTCTAAAACATTTTCGTTTCTGTGACTCTGTAGCTAGTCAGAGTCACAGAAACCTCTTCTGTTGCCTTGACATAGCTCACCCTGCCGTGTAAATTGCCGCCCTACCCGGTAAAGAAGGCGGCGGGTGTTTGTCGGACCAAGCGGGGTAATTACGGCAGGGCGGTATCGAAACAGATTAAACTGACATTTCCAAATCCAAACGGCTCGCTTCCTCGCCAGCTTCAATTCCCGACAACGCCAAGGTCAATCATGCTAAGCGCCGCTGGACACTGTCTGGCATTCAGCGAAGACCTGCGCTGATTGTTCCAGTTCAGTGAAGCGCGATAAGATCTTTCACGCGCTCAGAGGCATCGGGAACTACAGGAGTATTCATGTCTAGTGAACAACCCAAGCTGAACAACAGCGAGGCTAACAATTCAACCCCCGGCGAGTCGCAGACTCCGCCGCAACAGAACGTCATGGCTTCTCAACCTGCACCAGCAACCCACACCCCCGACGTTGATGATAACGATGAATCACGCGCCGCCGGCGATGTTGATTTCGGGCAACTTCTCGATCAGTTCGAACAAGAGCAAGCGACTCTTGAAGAAGGCGAAGTAGTTCGCGGCACCGTCGTTGGTCTGAGCGAGCGAGGCGTAGTAATCGATTTCGGTTACAAGTCAGAAGGCATCGTTAACCCGGCCGAGTTTACTGAGAATGGTCAACTAACCGTCAAAGCGGGCGATGAAGTCGAAGTGCTTGTGAAGAGCATGGAGACTGCTGATGGTCTACCCGTTCTTTCACGCGCGGACGCAGTGCGCATGAAGGCGTGGGACGATCTCGAAAAGGCTTATCGCGACGGTTCAAGCGTCAAAGGACGTGTCATCGATCGGATCAAGGGCGGCTTGCGTGTGGACATCGACGGTATCGCCGCGTTCCTTCCCGGATCGCAAGTCGACGTCCGGCCAGTACGAAATCTCGACAGCCTGCGCAACCAAATTATCGAAGCGAAGGTGATCAAGCTTAATCGCAAACGCTCGAACGTGGTCCTGTCGCGCAAGTCTGTGATCGAACAGGAGAACACCGGGCGCAAAGATCAAACGCTTCAGCAGATTGAAGAAGACATCGTGGTCGAAGGTCAGATTAAGAACCTCACCGACTACGGCGCATTTGTGGATCTCGGCGGCGTTGACGGCTTGCTGCACGTGACAGACATGTCGTGGGGCCGGCTTCAGAATCCAAATGAGTTGTTCAGAGTGGGCGATAACATTCAGGTCAAGGTCCTCAAGTTTGATCGCGAGCGCGAGCGCGTCTCGCTTGGTTACAAGCAACTGCTGCCCGATCCGTGGTCCAGTGTCGAAGAGCGTTTCCCGGTCGGCACGCGCGTGAACGGAAAAGTCGCCAGTGTGGCTGATTACGGCGCCTTCGTGGAACTCGAGAACGGTGTTGAAGGTTTGGTCCATGTTTCTGAAATGAGCTGGTCCAAGCGTGTCAAACATCCGAGCAAGGTGGTCAATCCAGGCGACGGCGTTGAGGTTGAAGTGCTCAGCGTCGATCCGCGCGCGCGCCGCATCAGCCTCGGCATGAAGCAGGTGCAGGAGAATCCGTGGCAGACGTTGCATGAGCGTTATCACGTCGGTACGCGCGTGCATGGTCGCGTCCGTAACCTGACCGATTTTGGCGCCTTCATTGAGATTGAAGACGGCGTTGATGGATTGGTGCACGTTTCCGATATTTCCTGGTCGCGCCGGATCAAGCATCCGAGCGAGGTTCTGAAGAAAGGGCAGGAGATCGACGCGGTCATCACGAGTATCGACAGCGACAATCGTCGTCTGTCGCTGTCCATCAAAGACCTCGAACCAAACGCCTGGGAGAAGTTTACCAACGAGCACAAACCCGGCGACGTGGTGCATGGCAAAGTGGCGCGGTTTGCGAACTTTGGCGCTTTTATCGAGCTCGACGACAATCTCGAAGGCCTTTGTCACATCTCCGAATTGTCTGAAGAACGAATTGCCAAGCCCGAGGACGTGGTGCAGTTAGGACAGGAGATGGACTTCAAGATCCTGCGCATCGATCCCGACACGAAAAAGATCGGTCTTTCTGCCCGAGCCGTGGGCAAGGACGAACCGATTATCGATACGAAGATCTATTCTTCAGAGGCGGGCGGCGGAATGGCCTCACTGGGTGAACTGGCCGATTTTGGAATCAGTAAGCCCGACACCAGCGACGAGTAACTGGTCTCTGGTCCATGTTCTCAATCTGGCTGACTTGTGCGGCTGAGTCTTGCCCGACGCGCTACGTTTCTGGTAGTGTAACGGTTACTTAACCTCGCCATTATCAAGACGTTAATAAAACTTCTTTGCTTAGAACCGAGGTGATGCATGACAAAAGCAGAACTCGTCGAAGACGTAGCTCGGGCCGCTGAACTCACCAAGAAAGACGCCGAGCGTTTAGTCGAAATTGTCTTTGAAAGCATCATTGAGACCTTGAACCAGGGAGAGAAGATCGAACTGCGCGGGTTTGGTAGTTTTCGTGTGCGTGAACGTGGTGCGCGCCGCGGCAGAAACCCGAAGACTGGCGACCCGGTCAGTATACCCGCGAAGCGCGTGCCTTACTTCAAACCAGGCAAGGAACTGAAAGAACTCATCAACGACGACAACTCCCACGCGGCGAGGCCGAACTCGTCGCCGTCTCTGGCAGGAGAGAACCGTCAGCCGCCCATCCTTTAACCTGCAAACAGATCGAGGAGTCTTAATTGGACAGATTGTGGAGCCCCTGGCGTGCCCGGTACATCGCGTCTGGGGTGGATTCACTGCCCGGTGAGTGCGTCTTCTGTCGTATCGCCGGCGATTCCGAGCATGATGAAGAGAATTTTGTGCTGCATCGTGGGACGCACACACTTGTTGTCTTGAATTTGTATCCTTACATCAGCGGGCATTTGATGGTCGTACCGTACCTGCACACGGCCGAGTTTGATTCGACGCCGAAAGAGATCACGGATGAGATGATGGACCTCACGAAACGCGGCCAGACGGCGTTGCGCGAGGTCTATTTACCTGCTGGATTCAACATTGGCATGAACCTCGGCGTCGCCGCAGGCGCGGGCGTGGCCGATCACATTCACATTCATGTGCTCCCTCGATGGGGAGGCGACACCAACTTCATGACGACAGTCGCCGAGACACGCGTCCTCCCGGAAGACCTCACAACTACCTACTCCAAATTACGTCCTAAGTTTTAATTAACGATTACCGACTTTGCGCGGGATGGCTTCGTCTTCGACTTCGCCGCCGCGGCTAATGGGAATGTCGGAAGGTTTGCTGTAAGTGACGCCGCGCTCTTCGCTATCGAGATCGCCGGCAGGCAAGGTCGGCATTGGACCAGTCGGTGGAGGATTGAACCCGGGATAGTCGATCCGGGCATGGTAAATCGCGGTCAGTGCGCTGATCATCGCTTCTCGGATAGTCGTCAACTCCTGCAACGTGATATCGCATTCGTCTAGCTGGCCATCGCTGATGATCGCGTCGACAATCTTAACGACGATCGTGCGAATGCTTTCAGGATCCGGACGGGCCAGTGAACGCGCCGCGGCTTCACACGAGTCGGCGAGCATCATGATCGCCGCTTCTTTGAATTGCGGCTTTGGTCCAGGATAGCGAAAGTCTGCTTCGTCGATTTTCTCGTTTGGTTTTGCCTGTGCCTGGGCCTTGCGGAGGAAGTAGTGCAGCGTTCTGGTGCCGTGATGTTGCGGAATGAAGTCCGCGATTTTCTGTGGCAGGCCAATCTCTTTTGCGAGGCGCGCACCGTAAGTGACGTGGCTCGTAATGATCTTGGCGCTCTGGTATGGCCGCAGTCGATCGTGAGGATTAACGCCCTGCTGGTTCTCGACAAAATACTCCGGCGCGGCGAGTTTGCCGATGTCGTGATACAACGCACCAATGCGCGCGAGCAGGGGATTGGCGCGGACGGCACGACACGCGTCTTCCGCAAGTTGTCCAACGGCGTGCGAGTGTTGGTTGGTTCCCGGGGCGCGCAATGCGAGTTGGCCCAACACCGGCAGGTCGGCGTTTGATAGTTCAAGTAGTTTTACGTCTGTCAGAATGCCGAACATCGATTCGTTGATCGGCAAACCACCTGCGGCGAAAATAGCCGTTAAAAGTCCACCGGCCATGCCACAGCCAATCGCCATCAAAACGGTTTTCCAAGTCAGTGGCTGTTGCGAGTAGGCGATCAGCGCAAGAGCCATCACGACGTTTACGCCGCCGACCAGCAACCCCGCGACCGTCACCGACTGTCGCTCGCGATAGCGTCCCGTTCCGTAAACTGCCGCCGAGCACGACACCATCGCGAACAAGGCCTTCTGCATTCCGGTCGGCGCCAGCAAGCCGGCGAATAATGCTGCGATCATTCCGGTCAGGAAAGCCAGTTGCGTATCGACGAGCATCGCAACTAGCAGTGCGGCTGCTGCGAACGGAATTGCAAAATTCCAGATGACTGGATCGTTAAATGGCGGTTGCATTCTGGCGGCGACGCTCTCGCCAAAAATGAAACCAATCTTCATCAACGCGGTTTGGACGAGGATCGCCGAACCGACGAGCGCAAAAGCTTTATGCTTGCTGAGACTCAGAGCGCTACCGCCGCTCCTGTGCTCCGCAAACTTCCACGCGGCCCAGTAAACCGCGGCGACGATCAGCAACAGGCCAAAGAAGTTCTGCCAGGGACGACCGGCGTGACCAGTGGTTTTGATCGCGGCGATTTGCGCGAGAATCTCGGGAGTAACGGTGTCGCCCTCACGGGCGAGGAACTGGCCGCGCTTCAACGAGATTACAACTGATGGAACCTGGCTCGCCGCTGTTTCGCGCGCCATAGTCGTCGCAGTTTGGTCCAACACGACATTCGGCCGGATAAGCGCTGCCAAAGCCGAAGCAAGTTTCGCTTTTTGCCCAGAGGTCCATCCGCTGAGATTTAGTACTCTGGTTTCGAGATTTCGACGGGCGGTCGAAAGCGGAACCATTCTCGTGCGCGGCACCGGCACATTAAATGGGGCGCCGGGATTTCGCACGTCGATCATAACGATCTCGTTTTGCAATCGTTCGGCGTCGGCATCGTCGTAGATATGACCCTCTCCGACGCTACGAATAATCGACGACAGGCGCTCGATCTCAGCTTCGCTGATGTTCTGGTTTGGCGCGACTTGTTGCTTTAATTCTTCCCAACCGGCTCTAAAACTCTGCACCGAGGTCTCGGTGCGACTCGAGTCGAAATTAAAGACAGGACGCGTGTTTTCGCGCGCCGCTGTTTTGCGACTTTCAGTTTCCGCGAGATCGATTGCCGTAATGTCCGCCGGGACCACTATCGTTCGAGTTAGAACATCGCCTTCTTTGTAATTCTCGTTGACACTTGATGAGTGGGGATTGATGAGTAGAAGTGTTGTCAGCAGGACCAGCGCAGTGCACGCAATGAGGAATCGCGTGCGCGGCTTGAACATCCTCAGCGGGCGCATCGCGTAGACGATCAGTTGGTCGCGCGCCTGACTGAACGGAGTTTTGAAACGTGGACGGAGTCCCATTTATGCGATGCGAGACAGAGCCTCGGATCGGCGCTCGCCATCCCTTGACGGTTGAGCGTTCAGATTTCGCGCCAACACTGCGCCGGCCTTTTCGAGTAACACGCCGAGCGTCGCCGGTTTGATGGCCGAGATCACCACGGTTTCACCGCTATCCATTTGCCGGGCATGGCGCACCGCGCCTTCTAAGACCTCGGGTTCCACCAGGTCGGCCTTGTTAAGTGCCAGAATCGAAGGAATCTCTGACAACTTGAGTTCTGAGAGGATTCTTTTTACCGATTGAATCTGCTGCACCCAGCGAGGATTCGATACATCCACTGCATGAATCAGCAGATTGCTGTCGACGATCTCTTCCAGCGTTGCCCGAAATGCCGACAGCAGGTCCGGCGGCAATGCGCGAATGAAACCGACGGTGTCGTTGATGATCACTTCCTGCTCGCGCGGCAAACGAAGTCGCCGCGAAGTCGGATCGAGCGTCGCGAACATGCGCTGCTCTGCGTGCACGGCGCTTTGCGTCAACGCGTTGAGCAGAGTCGATTTGCCGGCGTTGGTGTAGCCGACGATTGAGATGATTGGCAGGCCCTGTTTCATTCGACCCTTGCGCCGCTCCTGGCGACGTTGTCGCTGCGTTTCGATCTCACGTTCGAGGCGATTGATGCGATCGCGGACGCGGCGTCGATCCGTTTCGAGTTTCGTTTCGCCAGGACCTCGTCCACCGATGCCGCCCGCCAGACGTGAAAATGCCGAATCCTGACCGGCAATCAATCGCGGCAACAGGTATTTCAACTGGGCCAGCTCAACCTGAATCTTTCCTTCTTTCGACTGTGCGCGTTGCGCGAAGATGTCGAGGATCAACTGCGAGCGATCAATGACTTTCAGATCCGTTGCTTCGGACAAAGAACGTACTTGTGCCGGAGAAAGCTCGCTGTCGAAGACGAGCATGTCCGCGCCGAGTTGTAGCGCGCGAATGATCAGTTCATCCAACTTGCCGCGGCCCAACACAGTGCGCGGATCGATTGCGGATCGACGTTGAATGATCTGATCCTGAACGACCACGCCGGCCGAATTTGCAAGCTCGGCAAGTTCCGCCATCGACTCTTCAGCGTCAGCGAGAGAGCCCGTTGCGACGCCGACTAGGATCGTTCGGTCACGCATTTCGGCGCGTCGCGCGACGCGACGGTTTCGCGCCATTTCCTCTTCGAGTGAGTCGATCAACTCAAGAAAGTCGGACTCGATTTGGGACGGAATCTTCGGTTCGAGAAACGCGTAAGACTCGGGAGTCGCGGCATTGTCCAATTCGCCGGCGTGCAACGGGAGCAAATGCGCGGCGCGCACCATTCCAGGCAAACCGGAATTATTATCGACGTCGATAGCGGCCATTAAATCGAGACGCAACAGCGCAAGGTCGGTCAAGTCGTCCTGCGTGAGAGGTTCACCGCGCAGGTGCGTGTGGACGCAGCGCAGTCCGCGAAATCTACCTGAAGCGACGCGCACGCGTTTGAAGTCGGGCAGCTCGATGCCTTTGTTGTCGCCGACCATCACGTACTGGACATGGCCCTTGCGATCTATGAGCGCACCGATCTGCCGGCGTGTTTCATGCGACAGTTCACTCAACTGTCGCGCGAATTCAGGTGTGACGATTTGATTGGGAGGTATGCGCCGGGTATACAGCTTTTCGATGCGCCGCAACTGATTGGGTTTTAATCCGAGGGTGTTACCTATAACGCTGGTAATGGCTTTTTCCTTCCTATCCGGGCGCCGATTATAACATAGGCCTCGGTCACGGGTTTCCCGCAAAGGCGCAAAGACGCAAAGAAAGATAAGAGCCCGGACTCAAGCGAAACTGAAGATCCTTTGCGTCTTTGCGCCTTTGCGGGAAACCCTTAATTAGACATCAACTTAGCCTCATCGTATGATGAACGGCTTTTATGGCCAGCGCTGGGAAAATCTTAAGGATAGATCCGCTTTACGCCATCGCAGGCGGCGAGATCGTGATCGAATGCGTTGGCTTAGATACGAGCGATCCGGCCCTCTGCGCCGTTCTCGTTGACGACTCGACGGCGCCGATTGTGGCCCTTGGACCGAACCGTGTGCTCGCGATCGTTCCTGAAACAAAAGGCGGTCAGGTTGAGGTGCAGTTGCTGAACAACGGCGAACTCAGTGCGCCCGCGTACATTACTGTTGGTCGTAAACTGGCGAGCGATCTTCATCCGGTTGCGAATCCAGCTTACGATCCTGACGACGGCGCGTTGTTCGTGACCCGTTCAGGGTCGCGTGGCGAAGAGTTGCCGGTTACGCTGTTTCGCATCGACATCAGCGGCGATGTTTCTGAGTACTCGGGAGATATTCCTAACCCGACCGGGATCGTGTTTGGTCCTGACGGCTCGATGTTCGTGACCAGCCGTCTCGAAGGAGTTGTCTACAAGGTCACACCATTCAAGGAGGCAGTTGCATTTGCGAGGAACCTCGGCGTCGCTACGGGCGTAGCATTCGATCAAGATGGCGTGATGCATGTTGGAGATCGTACGGGTACGATCTTTAAGGTTAACGGCATCGGCGAGGAACGAGCGTGGACGCAGATCGAGCCTTCTGTATCCGCGTTTCATCTGGCATTCGGGCCGGATGATTCGCTCTATGTCTCGGGACCGACCGTTACCAGTTTTGACTGCATCTGGAGAATAGATCCGGATGGTGAAGTCGATGTCTTCTTCAAAGGATTGGGCCGTCCGCAGGGGCTCGCGTTTGACACCGAAGGAAATCTTTACGTCGCTGCGTCAATGCGCGGCCGGCGCGGTATCGTGCGCATCTCGCCCGACGGCGAGAAAGCAGAATTGGCTGTCGCTGGAGTCAATTTGATCGGACTCGCGTTTAGTGCAGCAGGCGAAATGGCAGTCGTGTCGATTGATTCGGTTTACAGTGTGCCGATGCAGATAAAAGGCACGCTTTTGTCGAGCTAAATAAAACTTATATAAGGTTTTGACACCCATTCAGCGGAATGCTAAGTTGACCGCTTTAGCGCCCAACGACCTTAAACGAGTGATTCCTTGAATCCTGAAGAAATAATTCCCAAGCTAGTAATTTACATGGTGGTGCTGCTGCTGGCGATTTCGGCACACGAGGCGGCGCACGCGTGGATGTCTTACAAGTTTGGCGATGATACGGCGCGGCTGTTGGGACGCGTTACGCTCAACCCGGTCGCGCACACCGATCCGATCGGCACGCTGTTGATTCCGATCGTGATGTTTATCTTTAGCAGCACCGGTACGAACATTCCACTGATCGGTTGGGGCAAACCGACTCCGGTCAATCCGTTGCGTTGGCGAAACAAGGACCTCGCGAACGTGATGGTTTCACTTGCCGGAATTATGGCGAACATCCTCATCGCTTCCATCGCGTTTATCATCATGAAAGTGATCCTCATGAATGGGGGTCGAGGAATCCCGGAATCGGTAGCGGATCCCATCTGGATGTTGCTTGGAAATATGCTGATCATGAACGTGTCGCTGGCAGTCTTCAACCTGCTCCCTTTTCCTCCACTTGACGGCAGCAAGGTGCTCGAAACGTTTTTGCCGGCGAGCGCCCGGCCCATACTCGAAATACTGGAACAGCACGGCTACATCATCATGATGATCTTGATCTACGTGGGTTTTACGAGCGCGATCATCCGGCCCGTGATGGGGTTCGTCTTTTACCTACTTTACCTGGGAGTTTAGCAGCGGGGCCGTTCCACTGCGGCCATTGCCGAGAACATGAACAAGCGAATCTTTAGTGGTACTCAACCTACCGGCAATCTGCACCTGGGTAATTACCTTGGTGCGCTGAAAAACTGGGTTGCGCTGCAACACGAATACGAGAGTTTTTTCTGTATCGTTAATCTTCACGCCCTCACCGTTCCACAGGATCCGAAACTGCTGCTCGAGAAGACCCGCGACCTCGCTAGAGTTTATCTGGCGGTGGGAATCGATCCGCAGGTCTCGACGATCTTCATTCAGTCAGACGTGCCTGAGCATACTGAGCTGACTTGGGTTTTGAACTGCGTCGCGCGAGTGTCGGAACTCGAACGTATGACGCAGTACAAAGACAAGGCAAAGAAGCAGCAGGAGAACGTCAACGTCGGTCTACTTGAGTACCCGGTGTTGATGGCCGCCGACATTTTGCTTTACCACACCGACCTCGTTCCGGTGGGCCACGATCAAAAACAACATCTCGAGCTGACGCGCGACATCGCAATACGATTCAATCGCGACTACGGCGAGGTCTTCAGAGTGCCCGACGCCTTCATTCCAAAGATGGGCGCGCGCATTATGTCGTTATCAGATCCACTGAAGAAGATGTCGAAATCTGAGGACGATGCGAACAGTCGCATTCTGTTGACGGACGATGCCGACACGGTCCTACGCAAGTTCAAACGAGCGGTGACCGACTCCGGCACTGAAATTCGTTTCGACGAATCACGTCCGGCAATCAACAACCTGCTTGAGATCTACCATCTCATCACCGGCAAGTCGCAGCCGGAAGTGGAAGAGAATTTTGCGGGCAAGGGATACGCCCAGCTAAAAGGCGAATTGGCTGACGCGACAATCGAGTTCCTGCGTCCCTTTCAACAGCGCGTTAAAGAGATTACGGACGAACAACTGGACCATCTGCTCGAACAAGGGCGAGACAAAGCGAGCAAGATCGCCGGTGCGACGCTGGCAACTGTTTATCAACGAATCGGTATCGCGCGTTAACTATGAACGAGCAAACTCCCGAGACCGTAGCGGAACCAGTCGAGGAGCAGCCCGCGCCACTCAACGTCGCCGGCGCGACACCGCAGATTGTTACGGACGACGTCACCGACGATCTCAAGATCCTGCTCGGTGATTTTGAAGGTCCGCTCGATCTCTTGTTGCACCTGATTCGGCAGGAGCAAGTCAGCATTTACGACATACCTGTCGCGCGCATCACTGACGAGTATTTGCGCTACCTGCGTGTGATGCAGGAGATGGACATCGCCGTTGCGGGCGACTTTCTCGTCATGGCCGCGACGCTGATCGAACTCAAGACGAAAATGTTGCTGCCACGCGATCCTTCGGCTGTCGCGGAGGAAGAAGAGGATCCGCGCAGCGACCTCGTCAATCAGTTACTCGAGTACCAGAAGTACAAAGCAGCGGCACAAATGCTCTGGTCGCGCGCGACGGTCGAGCAGGCGGTCTTCAAACGTGCTGAGATCGAGACTGACAAGAACAATCCGGAAGTTGCGGTTGGTCTATTCGATCTACTCAAGGTCTTTCAGGATATTCTCGCGCGACACAAAGAAGAGGTGTTGCTCGAGATCGAACGTGAAGAGATCTCGATGGCCGAGATGCTCGAGCGTTTGCGCAACATGGTAATGTCGAGCGGCGAGCTTAACCTGCGCGTCTTTTTTGAACGTGCGCGGTCGAGGCGTGAACTCGTCCTCGCTTTTTTGTCGGTGCTGGAATTGGTGCGCACCACCGAAGTGAAGCTGTTTCAGCGCGAAACCTTCGGCGATATCATTGCTCGCGTGGTGACTTAAACAAATGGCGACTGAAGAACAGAACGTAACTCCAACCGTAGATGACGAAGCGGCGCTAAACGAAGAAGCGAGTCGTGAGCTCGCGGCGATGGTCGCGGAAGAGGAGTCGGCGGCCGCGATGGATGCCGAGACTCCCGACGATGGACCACTAGCTTCGCCTCAGAGCCAGGCGGAACGAGCCGCCGTGATCGAAGCTTTGATCTATGTTTCGGAAGAGCCGCTGAGTGCGAAGCACATTGCCGACGTGTTGAAGGAAGATAAGGACGTCGTCAATCAAACACTCGCCGCACTTTCCGAAGAGTTCAACGCTCGCAATGGCGGACTACAACTTCGCGAAGTTGCAGGTGGCTGGCAGTTTGCGACGCGGCCTGAGTATCACGAGCATGTGCGCGCATTTCTGAAGACGCGGCCGAGTGCAAAGCTGACGATCGCCTCGCTCGAAACCCTGGCAGTGATAGCGTACCGGCAGCCGGTGACAGTTCCTGAGATCCTCGAGATTCGTGGCGTGCAATCGCCGTCTTCAATCAAGACTTTGCTCGATAAGAAGTTGATCGTGGCGAAAGGTCGCAAGGAGGCGGTGGGACGGCCGATGATGTATGGAACGTCGAAGGAGTTCCTGCTCCAGTTTGGGTTGAAAGATCTGTCAGAGTTGCCGAGCGTCGAAGACTTCCACGATCTAAGCGGCGGCTCTTGAGGAGAAAGATCCCGCAAAGCCGCAAAGACGCAAAGAAAGCGCGCAAAAGCAGAGACTACGGTCTCATTGCTTCTTTGCGTCTTTGCGCCTTTGCGGGAGAATCTCCACACTGAGGTATGAAAGAGCGTCTGCAAAAACTGATCGCGGCCGCGGGAGTGGCCTCACGCCGGCACGCAGAAGAACTTATCGCCGCCGGTCGCGTAACAGTCAATGGCGAGGTCGTTAAAGAACTCGGCACCAAGGCCGATCCTGACAAAGATCACATCAAAGTAAACGGCAAGCTCATCAATCCTCAGCTTAAGTCACGCGAAAAAGTTTACGTACTGCTCAACAAACCGAAAGGTTATCTCTCGAGCGTTTCCGATCCCGAAGGCCGCCCCCTCGTGACGGAACTCTTGCCGCGTTCGCTTGGACGTCTTTATCCAGTGGGCCGCCTCGACTTCAACACTGAAGGACTGTTGCTCCTCACGAATGACGGCGACTTCACCAACTTCATCACATCAGCACGAAACCGCGTCGACAAGGTTTACGAAGTCAAAGTGAAAGGCGTGCCGCCGGATGGTGCGATTGAAAGACTGCGACGCGGCATCAAGCTCGAAGACGGAACGCGGACAGCGCCCGCGAAGATCAACAAGCTCGACGAAACGAAGACGAACGCGTGGTACGAGGTTTTGCTTCACCAAGGTCGCAACCAACAAGTGCGACGCATGTTTGAATTGATCGGTCATTCTGTGTTGAAGTTGAGACGCGTGCGGATTGGCTCGCTGACAGACGATCACTTGAAGCCAGGTTATTGGCGACACTTGTCGCCCGCGGAGGTGACGCGGCTCATCAAAAAAACCGACACGAAGAAGAATCCTCCCGCAAAGACGCAAAGACGCAAAGGATCAGCGACTCAAACCACTTAGCGCCTTTGCGCCTTTGCGGGAAACTTTGCTACAAAACAAGCACTATGCAATTTGAGTTAAGCGAAGAACAACAACAGGTAAAGATGAGTGTGCGCGAGTTTGCCGAGTCGGAAATGGCGCCGCACGTGATGGAGTGGGACGAGTCGCAACACTTTCCCGTCGAACTGTTACCAAAGCTCGCCGAGTTGGGACTGATGGGTGTCATCTTTCCGGAAGAGTACGGCGGCGCGGGTATGGGCTATGTCGAATACGCGACGATCATCGAGGAACTCTCGCGTGTCGATGGATCGGTTGGTATCTCGGTCGCCGCACACAATTCGCTCTGTTCGAATCACATCTATAAATACGGCACTGAAGAACAGTTTCAGAAGTATCTTGTGCCCCTCGCTAGCGGCAAGCATCTGGGCGCGTGGGGGCTAACTGAACCCAGCGCAGGCTCAGACGCCTCCGGAACCAAATCGACTGCGGTGAAGTCTGACGGTGGTTGGCTCGTCAACGGATCAAAGAACTTCATCACTCACGCGATTCATGCTGACACGTGCGTGGCAATGGCGGTGACTGACAAAAGCAAACGCAGCAAGGGCATCTCGGCGTTCATTTTTGAGAAAGGGATGAATGGTTTTTCGCCGTCGAAGAAGGAGAACAAACTCGGATTGCGTGCGTCTGAAACGGCAAGTGTCGTCTTCGAAGATTGTCTTGTCCCTGACGGTCAACTACTCGGCGAGGAGGGAATGGGTTTCGTCAACTCAATGGAGATCCTCGACGGTGGACGTATCTCGATCGCGGCGCTCGCCGTCGGCATCGCCCAGGGTGCATTTGAATCGGCCGTGCGTTATTCGCAGGAGCGACATCAGTTTGGTAAACCGATTTCGGAGTTTCAGGCAATCCAGTTTAAGTTGGCGAACATGGCGATGCAGATCGACGCTGCGAGACTGTTGATGTATCGAGCGGCATGGATGAAAGACAACGGGAAGAAGACGACGAAGGAGTCATCGATGGCGAAGTTGTTTGCTTCCGAGATCAGCGTCAACGTTTGTGAAGAGGCGATCCAGGTGCACGGTGGGTACGGATACACAAAAGATTATCCGCCCGAGAAGTACTGGCGTGACTCGAAGCTGTGCACGATCGGCGAAGGGACTTCCGAGATCCAACGATTGATCATCGCGCGCGAAGTTCTAAAACAAGTCTAAATAATGCCGGCGCAGACTAATAGTCTTAGTGAGCGTGTGAGCCGGGGCGAGGCTGCGGCCGTCGCGCGTGCGATCTCGAAGATAGAAGACGGTTCAGAAGGTGCCGCGGCGTTGATGAAACAGATCTATCAACACTCGCGCGGCGGACTGGTAATCGGCATCACGGGAGCACCGGGAGCGGGGAAGTCATCGCTCGTCGATAAACTCGCGTTGCTTTATCGACAACGAGGCGAGCGCGTTGGGATCGTCGCCGTCGATCCGTCTAGTCCGTTTTCCGGCGGCGCAATTCTCGGTGATCGCATTCGCATGCAGGCCCTTGGCCTCGACGAGGGCGTTTTCATTCGTTCGATGGCCACACGCGGCAATCTAGGCGGACTCGCCCGTGCGACGGTCGACGCTGTGGCGATTCTCGACGCTGCCGGTTACGAAAAAATAATCGTTGAAACCGTGGGCGTCGGACAAGACGAAGTCGAGATCGTGAAGGCGGCGGATGTTTCGGTTGTGGTGCTTGTGCCCGGCATGGGCGACGACATTCAGGCGATTAAAGCCGGAATCATGGAGATTGGCGACATTTTCGTCATCAACAAGGCCGACCGCGACGGCGTCTATGCCACGGAAAAAGAGCTCGAATTGCTGTTGTCGCTGGCCTCCCGTGACGATAACTGGGACCCGCCGATCGTAAAGACAGTAGCCACGGAAAATCAGGGTCTTGAGGCCCTGGCCGACGCAATCGACCGTTTTCGTCAAACGCAACGTGACGCGACGCTCAGCAGCGACCGCCGCCGCGCCATCGCCCGCTGGCGAATCGTCGAATTGTTGCGTGAAAATCTGCTCGCCCGCGTTTTGGACTCTGACGCGTCGGTTGCTATGCTTAATCGCCTCGCAGACGAAGTTGCAACCCGGCGGAGAGACCCTTATTCTGCGGTGGAAGAACTGTTGCAGGCGCCAAAGTAGAGCTTAGTGCTTTGTACTTGGTTCGCATTGCAAACGGTCATTTTCAACTGAAACGTAAACTAGCGAGCAAAGTACAAAGCGCAAAGTACAAAGTACCCATGAAAGTTGATCATATCGGGATAGCCACAAAGAGTATCGAAGAAGGTCTGGCCGTTTGGCGTGATGCCCTTGGCCTTGAAATCCATTCGACCGAAGAAGTAGCTCAACAAGGCGTAAAAGTCTGCATGCTTGCCGTGGGCGATACCCACGTCGAGCTTCTCGAACCGCTTGGTCCCGACACCTCGGTGGGGAAGTTTTTAGCGAAACGCGGACCGGGCATGCATCACATTGCGATTGAGGTTCAGGACATTCGCGGGTCGCTGGCGGAGCTGAAGAGCCGAGGGGCGCGCTTGATTGATGAAACGCCGCGTGTAGGCGCCGGTGGTTGTCTCGTAGCTTTTATTCATCCGTCGTCTACAAATGGAGTGCTGCTCGAGTTAGTGCAGCATCAATAGGAAAGGAAAGTATTTTGAACTCAACAAAGAAAGCGCTGATTGCAGCTGCCGTTGCCGTTGTTTTTGCGGGTGGGTTGATCTTTTGGCAGGTCAAGGCGCGCAAAACCGGACCGGTGGAACTCACCGCCGACGACATGACGGTGCTCGCGGAAAACCAGGCACCGCAAATCAGACAGCGCCTCGCGACCGATGAAACGGCACGCAAGAACTTCGCGCAGGATCTGCGGCGGCTCTTTGCCGTAGCTGAGGATGCGCAGGCGCACGGCGTCGACAAAGATCCGGATTTCAAGCGTGAGCTCGAATATCAACGGTCGCAGTTGCTCGCGCAGTTCTATGCCGAAGAACAAGGTGAGAACGCCACGAACATCACGGACAAAGAGGTTGATGATTATTTCAGTCAACCTGTTAATAAGTACAAATTCGATCAATTGGTCGAAGCCGTGAAGCGCCGGAATCCCATGATGAGTGCGGAGCTTTCCGAGGAACGACTGAAGGAAATCAAGCAGGATGTGGGCCGCGTCTACCTAATGGAGAAAAAGGCCGCCGAACAGGGTCTCGAGAAGAAACCCAAGGTTAGGTTGCAGTTGATGTTTCAGCACGCGCGCATGCTGGTCCAGAAGTATGCGACTGACACGCTGTCTAAAAAAATCGAGGCCAGTGAAGCTGAGATAAAAGAGTACATGGAAAAGCACCCGCAACCTGACACCGGCAAGGAGAACCGCGCAAAGGCTGAGGAAGTGCTCAAACGGATTCGCGGCGGCGAAGACTTCGCGAAGCTCGCGCAGGAATTTGGTAGTGACGGAACCCGTGATAAGGGTGGTGATTTAGGTTGGTTCGGCCCCGGTCAGATGCACCCGGATTTCGAAAAGGCCGCGTACGCCTTAAAGCCCGGCGAGGTCAGTGAACTGGTGGAGACGCCGTACGGGGTGCACATCATCAAGCTCGAAGCTCGAAAGACCGAGACTGTTGAAGGTAAGCCGAAGGAGATGGTTCACGCGCGTCACATCCTTTTCCGCGACCCAAACAGTAATCCGCTTGGTCAACCGCAAACGCCCGCCGACAAGGCGAGAATGGCGATCGAAAAGGAAAAGGGCGACAAACTGCTCGAGGAGATCTTGAGTCGTTCGCACGTCAAGGTCGCTGAGAATTACTCGGTGAAGCCACCCGAGCAGCAGCCGTCGCAAGCTTTGCCGCCGAGCTTTGCACCGCCGCCAGCGGGTCAACAACAACCGCAGGCTCCTAAACCTCAGGAGTCGCCGGCGAAACCGGCAGCTAAACGGCAGCAGAAGTGACACGGAGACGGGGTGACACGGAGACGGGGTGATTTCTCCGCGTCACCGCGTCTTTTGGTTCCGTGTCGCAGATGTCGGGTAAGCGCAATGCAGATAGGCGACTACTCCGTGGCGGTGATTCAGGACGCCGAATTTCGTCTCGATGGAGGGGCGATGTTCGGCGTCGTTCCTCGTCAACTGTGGTCGCAGGTTTGTCCGCCTGACGAGGAAAACCGCATTCGCATGAACATGAATTGCGTGTTCGTCGACACGGGCAGGGAAAAGATTCTGATCGAAACGGGCATCGGCGAGAAGTGGCCCGAAAAGCATGCGTCGAGATATGGGATAGATCGCGGGCGGCCCTTGACCGAGACCGTAAAAGCGAAGACCGGAGTTTCAGCAGATCAGATCACTATCGTCGTGAATACTCACTTGCATTTCGATCACGCCGGCGGCAACACGAAACTCGACGCTGCGGGAAGTTTAGTTCCGGCGTTTCCAAACGCTCGTTACTTTGTTTCGCAGGCAGAGTTGGACCACGCCGAACATCCGACCGAACGCGATCGCGCGAGTTATTTGTCCGAGAACTGGCGTCCGTTAATCGAGTCCGGCCAGCTCGAAGGAAAGCCAGGGAGTTACGAAGTGACGCCTGGGCTGACGATGCAGACGATTGCCGGGCACAATCGTTCGATGCAGTGCTGGCAGTTGAATCGTGGTGGTCAGACGATGTTTGGGTTTGCGGATCTCGTGCCGTTGCGAGCGCACGTCCGCTTTCCCTGGATCATGGGCTACGATCTTTATCCGGTTGAGACTCTGGAGGCGAAGAAGCGATTGATTCCGCAGGCTGCTAAAGAAGGATGGCTTTGCTTGTTCTATCACGACGCCGACGAGCCGGTCTGCCGGTTGGTTGAAGAAGAAAAAGGGTTCACGCCGGTCCCGTATCGCGAGGAGGAAACGCTTTCATGAGCAGTCCTCCGCGAGTTCTGATGGGCATCATTGGTGGCAGCGGGCTGTACCAGATGCCTGAGCTGACCGAGATCGAGGAAGTGAAAGTCGACACGCCCTTTGGTGATCCGTCGGACGCCTTGATCATCGGCACACTCGAGGGACAGCGAGTTGCGTTTTTGCCGCGGCATGGTCGCGGACATCTTCTCACGCCGACTGAAGTGCCATTTCGCGCGAACATATACGCGATGAAAATGCTGGGCGTCGAACGAATCCTGTCGGCGTCGGCGGTGGGATCGTTGCAGGAACAATACGCGCCGCTCGACATGGTAATTCCCGATCAGTTTTTCGATCGGACGCGTGGGCGCGTCAAGGAGTCGACGTTCTTTGGCGAAGGCATTGTGGCCCACGTCTCGTTTGCGCATCCGGTGTGCGGCGCGCTTGGCGACGTGCTGGAACAGGCATGTCGCGTGGCTGACGTGAAAGTTCATCGCGGCGGCACGTATCTCTGCATGGAGGGGCCGGCGTTTTCAACCGTCGCCGAGTCGAATGTCTATCGGTCGTGGGGCATGGACATCATCGGCATGACCAATTTGCAGGAAGCAAAGCTCGCGCGTGAGGCCGAGATTTGTTATGCGACCCTCGCGCTTGTGACCGATTACGATTGCTGGCATCCGGGCCACGAAGCGGTGAGTATTGATACTGTTGTCGAGTACTTGAACAAGAACGTGCGTAATGCGCAGATCATTTTGCGTGAGACGGTGAAACGATTGCAGACCGGCGAGCGTCGCTGTAAGTGCGGTTCCGCGTTGCAGCACGCGATCTTCACGGCGCCTAATCTTTGGCCAGAGGCGACAACAAAGAAGTTGGATGCGATCATCAAAAAGTATCGTCAGTGAGGTGAGCTATGAAACTACGGTTTTTATTCGTGTTTTTGTTTGCGCTTCTGATTTCGGCGCCTCCGAGCTATGCGCAGGGCGTGCGCAGCGGCCCGGATCCTTCGACGATTCGTGATCCTGATTTGGAGCGCGACTCGCATCACAACCTCGAAGTCGCGAAGAACTACTTCAAATTAAAGAAGGCCTATGTCGCGGCGTTGAAGCGTTGTGAGGAGATCATCGCCGGCAACCCAAACTTCGCGAAGATTGAAGAGGTCTTGTTGATGGCCGGACAGAGCAGTATTTGGCTGTCACAAAGCAAAGGAAAGCAGAAGCCGGAACAGTATGTCAGCTTTGAAGGCGGCGAGAAGCGCACGCTCACGTCGGAACAGTTCCTCGACATGGGCAGGGCGTACCTCAATAAGCTGATTACTGAGTATCCCAACGGCTCTTATGCGAAGCAGGCGCAGGAAGAGTTGCAGGCGCTTGAGAAACCGAAACAGTGAGTGGTTTGTCCGTGGTCAGTCGTCAGTGGTCAGTTGCCCGTGATAATTGGGTTCAAGAAACAACTGACGACTGACCACTGAACAAAGACCAAATCCCCAAGACCAAAGGCCCGTAACCCAAATATGTCCCTTTTAGTTGTTGGCTCTGTAGCCTATGACACTGTAGAAACCCCCTTCGGAAAATGCGAGAAGATGCTTGGCGGTTCAGCCTCGCACTTCTCGATCGCGGCCAATTTTTTTACGAACGTAAGCATCGTCGGCGTCGTCGGCGGTGATTTCACCGAACAAGAGGTGTTTGAAACTCGCGGTATCGGCACGCGCGATCTCGAGCGCATCCAAGACGGCAAGACGTTTCGCTGGGGCGGTCGGTACGAATACGATCTGAACGTGGCGCACACGATGTTCACGGACCTGAACGTGTTCGCCGACTTTCAACCGAAGGTTTCGGAAGAATCGAAACGTTCCCGGTTGTTGTTCCTCGGCAACATCCAACCGGATCTTCAGCGAGGCGTGCGGGAGCAGATGCCGGACGTCGAACTGGTTGCGCTCGACACGATGAATCTCTGGATCGAACACACGCGCGATTCGTTGGTCCGTACGATCAAGGGCGTGCACGTAGTGATCATTAACGATGCGGAGGCGCGACAGTTAACCGGCATTCCGAATTTGATCAAGGCTGCGCGCGAGATCCTGAGCTGGGGACCAAAGGCGCTGATCATCAAGCGCGGCGAGTACGGCGCGGCGTTATTTACGCAAGATAGTTATTTTGCGATTCCCGCGTATCCGCTGGAGTCAGTTTTCGATCCAACCGGCGCGGGCGACACGTTTGCCGGTGGGTTTATGGGTTACCTGGCGAGCCAGGAAACGTTGAACGAAGACGCGATGCGCCGCGCGATGATTTTCGGCTCGGTGATGGCGTCGTTCAACGTCGAGGAGTTTGGTACTGAACGCGTGCGGCGACTGACGCATTCGGAGATCAACGATCGTTTCCGCGCGTTTAAGCGCATGACGCATTTTGACGAAATACCTTTTGAAGCCAAATAGAGCTTGGTGCTTTGTGCTTAGTTTTTTGTTCGCTAGCTGAACGGCCGATATCACGCTGATCGTAAACAAGTGAACCAAGCACAAACAACAAAATACAAAGCACAACCTGGAGGGTTTATATGTTTTGTCCCGTTTGTGAGGCGGAGTACGAACCGGGGATTACGCAATGTCCGGATGACAACACGGCATTAGTCGAACAACTGACCCCCGAGAACACGCTTCACGATCTCAGTGAGGCGCGGTTTGTCTCACTGCATAAAATGGGCTCGCCCGCGGAAGCTGAGATGGTGAATGATCTGCTGACGCAAAATGGGATTCGCTCAATCGTTAAATCCGGTGGCGCGGACTCATTCTCACCACTCCTCTCCGCAACGTCAGAAGGCGCGGAAATTTTCGTGGACGAGCGAGATTTCGATCGAGCCCGCGAGATTTACAATTCATTCTTCGGTCGCGATACGACGCCGTTGACCGGTGGTCTGATCGACGATGAAGTCCCAGGTGAGGAGTAGTTTTCGTGTCCGCCGCTGCTGACGAAGCCATCGTAGTTTTCATGACGGCCGTGAACGGCGAAGAAGCCGCGCGTCTTGCCGACCTGCTGATCGGCGCCCACCTCGCCGCCTGCGTTCAAATACTTCCGGAAATGGAATCCGTCTATCGTTGGGAAGGGAAGATCGAGCGCCAGGCTGAGATTCTGTTACTCGCCAAAACAACACGATCAAGATTTGCAGAGTTGGAAAGGGAAGTCCGCGCTTTGCACAGCTACGAAACGCCGGAGATCATCGCGTTGCCGATCGTGGCTGGTTCTACGCCTTACCTGGACTGGCTCACCGCCGCCGTCAAAACTCCCTCAGCTTAACCGAGGATTCCGATGTCGTCGGAGGCGAGTTCGGCTAGAGAACTCTGACTGCGGACCACTATCTCGACAACCTCCGCGGGAGAATCGGCGATTTGAATCATTCGGAAGTCAATGTCGCTGATTTTGCCTTCCGCCATAACAACGTCGTGTAGCCACTTCAGTAATCCATTCCAGTAACTCGAACCAAAGAGGATCATCGGGAAGTTGCGAATCTTCTTCGTTTGAATCAGCGTCAACGCTTCGAATAGTTCGTCAAAGGTTCCGAAACCGCCGGGAAAGATGATGAATCCCAGGCTGTACTTCACGAACATCATTTTGCGAACGAAGAAGTATTTGAACGTGAGACTCTTCGTCTGATATGCGTTGGGCCGTTGCTCGAAGGGCAACTCGATGTTGCATCCGACGGAAAGTCCGCCGGCTTCGAACGCACCTTTATTCGCGGCTTCCATGACGCCTGGTCCACCGCCCGTGATCACGGCAAATCCTTCAGCCACCAGTAACGCCGCAGTTTCTTCCGCTGCTTTGTAATCAGGATCGTCGGGTTTGGAACGGGCGGAACCGAAGATCGAGATGCCGCGGTTCAGCGTCGCAAGTTCGTCAAAGCCTTCGACAAACTCGCCCATGATTCGGAAGACACGCCAGGGATCCGTGTGGGTAAACTCGTCCGCCCGCGGACTTTCAAGTAATTGTTCGTCCTGCGTTGTTCTTTCGACCGGTTCGCGATAAATGGTTTCTTCGTCGCCCTTCTTCGCCATTTAGATACCCATGATGTTGTAACCGCAGTCGACGTAGATCACTTCGCCGGTGATCCCGGAAGACATCGAGCTACATAGGAAAACGGCGGTGTTTCCAACCTCGCGCGCATCGACGTTACGGCCGAGCGGCGCGTGTTCGGCGTGATGTTTCAACATGGAGCTAAAATCGGCGACGCCGCGAGCGGAGAGCGTCTGAATTGGACCAGCGCTGATCGCGTTGACTCGGATGTTGCGCGGGCCAAGGTCTTTGGCGAGGTACCGAGTGCTGGCTTCGAGTGCCGCTTTTGCGACGCCCATCACGTTGTAACCGGAGACAACTTTTTCAGCGCCGTAGTAAGACATGCAAACGATGCTGCCGCCTTCGGTCATCAACGGCGCAGCGGCGCGCGCGAGTTGTGGAAGCGAGTAGGTGCTGATCTCGAGGGCAGTGACGAATGCGTCGCGGGTGGTGCTGAGATATTGACCGCCGAGCGCCTCGCGTGGCGCAAAGGCAATGCTGTGAATCAGAAAATCGAGTTTGCCAAATCTCTCGGCAACACTGCGGAACGTCTCGTCGACTTCTTCCTGCTTCGTTACGTCGCACGATAGCAGGAGCGATTTCGGCATCGTTTCGCTCGTCAGGCTTTCGACGTTTTCCTTCAATCGATCGCCCTGATAAGTGAATGCTACTTCGGCGCCGGCTTCGTGTAATGCTTGTGCGGTGGCCCAGGCAATCGAACGTTTGTTGGCGACTCCGAAGATGATGCCCTTCTTATTTTCCAGCATGTTTTGGTTTTTTGTGCCTCTTTGCGTCTTCTCTTGTGCCTTTTGTGTTTACGCGGCTGCGCTTTCCGGCGCGTTGATAAGCGCCTTGTATTCACCACTTTCAACCCATTGCAGGATCTCCGCTACTCGCCATACCGGAAATGGATGGCTCAACCCGGAGGTGATCACGTCGGCCCAGAAACGATCGAGGGCTTTCTCGTCGTAATTTTTCTGGAAGTCGCGGGCTTGGGCGAGAAACTGATCGTAATCGACGCGCGAGGCAAAGGTGCCGCCGGCAAGTTTCATCATCGTGCGGCCAATGACGTTCGAGTCTTGCGTAACAAGCAGCGCTGCGCGGTCGCATGACAGTTCGGCACGACGCGCCCACGCGAGCAGTGCTGCACGCATGCTCATCGTCAGTAGTTCCTTAACGATGAACGTCAGCGGCGACGCCATCACAGCGCTCTTTGCCAAAAACTCGATCAAACGCGCCGCCGTCAGGTAGAGCACATGTTCGGAATGAATGTGGCCCACCTCATGGGCCACGACCGCGAGTACTTCCTCGTCACTCAAACGTTCGATGAGTTGCGAGTAAAGCACGATGATCGGACGCTCGACGCCGCCGGTGAAGGCGTTGACGATCGGGTTCTGTTGGACGAAAAGCTCCGGCATGTCCACGCCGAGCGTGGTGCACGCGATCTGGAGCTTGGCGTACAAGTCGGGACACTGCGTCGGTGTAACTTTCACCGCACTCGCCGTGAAGATCACGCGAATTGCAGACTCGCCGGTGACGGCGAGAAGTTTCTTGAGCGCTGAGTCGATCCCGGGAATCGCGCGGAGGGCGGCCAGTGCGCGGCGGTCGTCGGGATGGATGTACTGGTCCTTATCAAGCCGCGCAAATTTCTTATGCGGCTCATCTGACAGCGGCAGACGGCAGCGTCCACAGCGCGCGTCACCCGAATCGGTTCGTATTTGATTACGCTGCCCGCAGTAACGGCAACGTATGGAATTCTCATTGTCAGCCATGTTGGTGCTCATAATATCAGTGTTTGAAATGCCTCACACCTGTAAAGACCATCGCCAGGCCATGCTCGTTTGCAGCGGCGATAACCTCGTCGTCGCGAACTGAACCACCTGGTTGGATCACGGCTGTGATGCCGTTGCGCGCGGCCTCGTCAAGGCCGTCGCGAAAGGGGAAAAAAGCGTCCGACGCCAGAACGGATCCGGCGACTGGTAGTTGCGCGCGCATCGCTCCGATGCGGACTGAATCGACGCGCGACATCTGTCCGGCGCCGACGCCGACCGTTTGACCGTCGCGCGCGTAGACAATCGCGTTGGATTTCGTGTGCTTGCAAACCGTCCACGCGAAAAGTAGGGCGCGCATTTCGTCTTCAGTTGGCTGGCGTGCTGAGACGACCTTCAGATCTTCTCGTTTGAGTTGATGCTGATCCCGTGTTTGGACCAACATGCCGCCGCTGATCTGCTTGTACTCGGGGCCTTTCACCGGCTCGACTGAAGCCATGCGCAAAACGCGCAGGTTTTTTTTAGCTTGCAGTATCTGAAGCGCATCGGCGTCGTAACCCGGCGCGATCACCACTTCAGTAAATATCTTCGCGATCTCCTGGGCCGCAGCCGCATTCACGGGGCGGTTGACGGCGACGATGCCGCCGAATGCGGAAACCGGATCGGTCGCAAGGGCTTTTTGATAAGCCACCGCGACTGACTCGCCTTGTCCAACTCCGGCGGGATTCGTGTGTTTGATGATCGCACAGGTTGTCGCTTCGAAATCGCAGACGAGTTGCCAGGCCGCATCAGCGTCAACGTAGTTGTTGTACGACATCTCTTTGCCCGACAGCAGTTCGGCATTGGCGACACCGCCTTCACCTCCTGGATACAGCGCGGCTGATTGATGTGGATTCTCGCCGTATCTCAAATCTACTGATCGATCAAAGACCGGGAATAGATCGGCGCCACCGAGGTAGCCGCTGACGATCGAATCATATCGTGCCGTTTGTTGAAACGCGGCTTGCGCCAGCCACTCGTGCGTCGCCGGAGACAGCGCACCATCATTCTGCTTCAGTTCAACGATTAGCTTCTCGTATTGTGCTGGAGCGGTGACGACCGCAACATCTGTTCCGTTCTTCGCCGCCGAACGAATCATCGCTGGACCACCGATGTCGATCTGTTCGATCGCTTCTTCGCGTGTGACTCCTTCGCGCGCGATAGTTTCAGCGAATGGATAGAGATTCACCACCACCATATCGATCGGCTGGATCCCGTTCCGCTCCATCGCCGCCACATGTTCCGGGTTGTCGCGCAGTGCGAGCAGCCCGCCGTGGACTCGTGGATGCAACGTCTTAACGCGACCGTCCATCATCTCGGGAAAACCTGTTATGTCGGATACGTCGAGCACGTCGAGACCCGCTTCCCGTAGCGATCTCGCAGTTCCACCCGTGCTGATGATCTCGACGCCGAACTGTCTCAACGTGAGTGCGAAGTCGATGATTCCCGTTTTGTCGGAAACACTGATTACGGCGCGCTTGATTCGTCTCATTTTAATGGGGGTTTATTGAACATGAATTTATGCGAGCGTTCGAAGCCAAGCGGCCCCACTGAATACTTAAGTCCTTCAGGCTTAAGGCTCACCGAAAAAATGTGAGGTCGATTGTCCCGCGCTGACTCGGCTATATAAAAACCCAGAAGATACTGACTTTTCAAATCCTCTTCGATGGCTTGAAAGATTGGCGTCAAATCATTGTCTTTCGGCATAAGCGCCGACTGCCGGTCGCCGACGAGAAAGTATTTTCCTCCCGTCTTTTCGGCGAGTTCGCGAAATCCTTTCGTCGGGCGGCGCACTTCAAGCCTGCCGTCACGGGGCTCGAAGAGGGGCAAATGAATCACGTAGAACGAGACGCGTTTCTCGAGTGCGGAGTTAATGGCGGTGTCTGCACTCCTCGCGCTTTGATTGTCGAGACCGTCGCTGATGAGTACGACGATGCGACGCTCCGAGCGAACCATAGGCAGGTCGTCAAAGGCTTTCAGCGAATCGACGGCAGCGTCGAAGATTGCGGTGCGATGGTTTTGTCCGGCCCTAAAACGGAATGCGGATCGCGCGGCTTCGGTGTCTTTAGTGAAGGGAAGCGCCAGGGAAGAAGTTTCCGAGAAACGAAGTACGGCCACACTCGACCGGTCACTAAATCGGGAGAAAAGTGCGAGCGCGGCGTCACGCTGTTGAGAAATGATTTGTTGCAAACTTCCGGATTGGTCCAGCGCGAAGAGCATGGCGACACGGTCGGCGCCGCTAGTGAAATAAAGACCGGTAGTGATCTTGTCCTGATCTTTGAGCGTTAGATCGTCTTCAGTTAGACCGGCTACGGCCTGGCCTTTCTTGTCGCGGATGCGAATTGGGAAGAGCAGAAGCTCGGTGTTCACCCGGACGACTTCATCGTCGTCCGCGATGTCCTGGGCTTTGGCGATGTTTGGGGGATGGGAGAAACAGAGACAGACTAAGGCAAAGGCAAGAGCAGTCCGAGTACGTGCAAGCCGTGCCGTCAGACGAAAAAACGCCCGAAAAACAGCAAGCTGAGCAGCACGATGATGGTGATGACGATAATCTTGACCAGGCTCATGGCGAATTCCTTCGGTTTTAGGGACAAACAATTCGCACGCGCAGTTTGCCATACGTATGCTCGTACAAACGAGTTCACAAAATCTATTCATCCGCCCCTTTGTTTGCCTAAAAGAACCGCAGTGTATACGTAACTCTCAATCCGCGCCCCATTTCCGGCGCAAAAGCCTTAATAAAGGAGAGGTGATTACGATACAGCGTATCGCCCATGTTGAAAAAGTTAAACGAGACGATATGCGCCGTGTGCCCGTGGGCGAACAGGTACGACCCCGAAAGATTAGCCACGGCGTAACCGGCGGTCCGCGTCTCATTTGGGAACAAACGGTCCTGCTCATTGGCCATGACGATTTCCGGGTTCAACAGCAGGCCTTTGTAACGGATCTCGACCCCCGCGCGGCCGCGCAACGGCGGGATTTGCGGCAACGGTGTGCCGTCGGATGTGAGTTCGGCATTTACGTAATCAAGACCGAGGTTGAGCCAGATGGCCGGGTGCAGTGCTGTCTCAAAACGTGCTTCGGTGCCGACGAATCGTGCTGTTGCCTGATCGTAATTGGCAACAGTGAGACCCTCTTCAAAATCTCCTGTGGGCGCGAGAAACACGAAGTCGCGCATGTGATAATAGAAGCCATTCGCTTCAAAGCGAACGCGTTTCGAAGAATGTCGAAGTCCGAAATCAACGCCGTCAGTTCGTTCTCGAGTCAGATTCGGGTTGCCGATTTCAAATGCCAGATTTCCGGGGTGTGGTCCAAGGTTATAGAGTTCTTCGAGTGTCGGCGCGCGATACGAGTGTGTGTAGTTTGAAACGAATGCTCCGCCTTCCCAGGTGCCAATGCGAATGCCGGCGGCGCCTGAGAACCCGGTAAAGGTTCGGTCGGGAAGAATTCCACGAGCGTCAGTTGCTTCGGGTCGGTAGCGATTCGTTTCGACGCGACCGCCAAACTGAATCGAAACCGGTTCGAAGTCCAGCGTCTCGAGTCCAAACAACGCAAAAGCATTGTGTTTCGTTGGTGGAGCGAGCGCTTCTTCACCAGCCGCCGCGAAATCGCGGTGCATCCCCCAGAAACCAAAACGCCCCGACAGTCGACCGTACTTTCGCTGGTCAAACATTCCCTGGTAGAGAAAAGTGTTGTTCTTGAACTGCGTGCCGATCTCGCCTGTTTCTGATTCGATCTCGGCGTGCTTGTAATCACTGTATTGAACCGAGAACGTTCCGGCGCTGACGAACGAGGAATTCTCACGAAAGCCACCGCGTAACTCGATGCTGTGACGCCGCGGATTTAGTTCAACGACTTCGGCATCGAGATCGTCGGGATTGAACGGAATGCCGTAGCGTCGTTTGTTGAAGTTGTAGTTGAAACTAAAGAAACCCTTAGTTGGATAAAAGCCGAAGCCTGCGGCGGCACTACCCTCACGTGAAAAGGAGTTTTCGACTACGCCGAGCGGCGTTTTGTAGTCACCCGAGCGCTGACCACCCGCGTTGCCCCACACCAGCCATCGTTCGGAACCAAACTCAAAACCACCGCTGCCACCGCCGTGACCTCCATTCGTTCCGCCGACACCAGTCAAATATCCGGTCATGCCTTTGTGCGGCGAATCGTGTCCGGAGATGGCGTTGACGACGCCCCCGATTGCGCTGCTGCCGTAAAGAAGCGTTGCCGGCCCTTTAACGATCTCGATTCTTTCAACCGTCAGAACATCGATCGGCTCTGCGTGATCGCCTGATTGAAAACCAAGACCGCCGACCTGCGAGCCATCCTGTAAAACCGAAACACGATTGCCGGTCTGACCTCGAATTACAGGCCGTGCGGTGCCGGGCCCGAAGCTTCGCTTCGCGACTCCGAGTTCTCCGTCGAGTGCTTCGCCAAGAGAAACCGGACTCTTCTTTGCCAGTTCGATTGAACCGAGCACTTCGACTGATTGAATTGAAGTGCTAACGGATTGTTCGTTCCCAGTCGCAGTAATCGTGACTTCCTCGCGCAGGCTGGAGAGCTCGATGTGAAAATCCAGCGTGGCCTCGCCGGCTGTTAGATCAGCGCTTCGAACGACGTCCGGAACGCGATCGAGTTGGGCCACTACGTCGTACTTGCCACGCGGCAAATTCGGAATCTCATAGCGACCGTCGTCGCCGGTAGTCACGGTCCGCTTGAGTTGCAGGACCGTGATCATGACGTTGTGAACAGGCTTGCCGCTTTCGCCGAGAGTAACTGTTCCTCGCAGCGTTGCTGTTCCTGATGATTGTGCGAGTACGGAAATACTAAGTATGCCGAGAACGACGAAACTAAAAAGAATGCGCCGAGAAATCATTGGTTTATCTCCTTGTGTGGTCCAATTAGGGGTGCCCGCTCAATTCACACGTCTCGCGGTTCAACTGCGGTCATGAATGGAGCTGGCGACGCTGGCGGCGGCGAATTGAATTAGGAGATAAACGGGGGAGCGCGCCCGGAGAGCGGGATGATTATGCGGGAAAGAAGATCCGGCGCGACGATCGTCGTTCTCTTATACAGAACGCGAGTGGGCGGATCGTTCAGTCGAAAAGCGATTAAGGTTGTGCTGAAGTTTTGGTGTAACTGGCAGATGAGGCAATCGCTACATCCTGTCCGTGTGCCTGAAAGGTTTCCCGATCCATCCGATTGAGTCAGTGAAGCGACGTCGCTGGTTTCCGAAAGCACACGGCCGTGCCGGTGGGCGGCCTCGATCGTCGTGCCATAAAAGATGAAGGCAATCAGCAACAGTCCGAGCCAACGTGAAAAGCTTGCGCTGTGGAACTGAAGCGGTGTGATCGGCATGCCAGTCAATTTCGGATGTGTTAACTTCGGGAGCGGAGGAAATTGTACTGAGACACGTCGGTAAAACGCAATCCAGCATTGTGATTTTGGGCCTTTGTGCGGTTTTTATCTGCCTCACATCTATCGAAGGCCGGGCGCAGGTTCAAACTCGCGTCAAGATCACTGTCGCTTCACCTCAAGAAGTCGTCGTTCAGGCTCACCTGTTCTCGCCGTCTCGCCTATGGTCGTTTAGAAATGTTCACGCCGGTGTGTTGGGAATAGCCGAGCGAATCGATCGTTTCCGGGCGAACGGCGTTTATGTGCGGATGATCGCGATGGGTGAGTTTCGTTCCGACGTCTCCGCTACTGAGATTGACTATGTTGTGCGTTTGCGGCGTCCCACGCCTGCGGACGTGGCCCATATTTCGTGGCTGAATGAAGACCACGGGTTCCTGATGTTTGCCGACCTGCTACCCCAGGGAATGGAAGCTATTTCAGTCGAGTTTGAGGTTCCGAAGGGCTGGACGATTCAATCGACGATTGCTTCTGACACTGACGGCAAATATCAGGTTTCAGAACCTGATGATGCGATCTTCTTTGTAGGTCGCTCGATTCGTAGGTCGTCGCAAAAGGAGTTGGACAGCTTTGTAACCGGAACGTGGCCATTCAAAGATTCGGTGGCGGTGAAGGCAGCGGCGCATGTGATGAAGGAGTATGTGGGCCTGACAGGATTCCCATTACCTGCTCGGCCGGTTGTGATGATCGCCCCGCTTCCCGTGGCGACGGGAGTGACAAAGTGGCGGGCCCAAACTCGCGGCTCGACGGTTTTACTCCTCATGGATCCGCAGGCGCAGGTTGCGAAATGGAAAGGGCAACTTGAGATCATCTTCACGCATGAGGTGCTGCACCTTTGGGTGCCCAACGCGTTGCGCCTGCGAGGCGATTACGTCTGGTTCTTTGAAGGGTTCACGTTATACACGGCACTGCTTACGGCGCTGGAGTTGGAGACCATAGATTTCCAGGAGTTCCTCGCCACGCTCGCTCGCGTTTACGATTCATACATTTCCTACCCCAACGTTCTTTCCCTAATCGAGGCCTCGGAACGTCGTTGGACACACCCATGGCCTGTGGTTTACGACAGGGGAATGTTAGTGGCTTTTTTGTATGATCTGGTCCTGCGGAAACAGTCCGGAGGAAAGAATACCTTGTTGGGTCTTTACCGGGAGCTGTTTAGCGCGGGCGCGGCTGATGGGGCAGATGGAAATGACGTTATAATCAAGATGCTGAGTTCGACTCCTGAAACAGCCGATCTCGCTACGGCCTACATCTCAGGCAAGAAGGATCTCGAACTCGATCGGCATCTCGCGTCGTACGGATTGGTCTTGGATACTAGCGGGAAAAGTTCACGTTTAGTGGTCAATAATAAGCTCGATGAAAATCAGAAACGGTTGTTGAAGTCATTGGGTCACTGAGTATTAGGAGTAAGGATGCGATCAATTAAGACGCTGGTTATTTTTGTCGTTGCTTTGTTACTGGCCGGCTGCCAGACGCTCGCCACGGATAACAGCACGGGGGTCGTCGTTCAACGCGCGCAGATCCGCAGCTCGACAGCTGTGGTTGCAGCGGACCTCCTGGAGGTAAATCGTGGCGACGAGGTCGACATCCTCGATTCGACGGACGTTAACGATCCCAGCGACAACACAAGAAAAGAACGATGGCTGCGAGTAAAAGCGCGCGATGAGGACGCCACCGAGGGGTGGATCGAGGCACGTAACGTCATGCCTGCGGATGTTCTCGAGGCTTCGAAAAAGCTCCGCGATGAAGATAAGGATGTTCCGGCACAGGCGACGGGTCAGCTTCGTGCGAGTTCGAACCTGCGGCTCACGCCTGATCGCGGTGGCAATGAAAACATCATGATGCGATTGGACAGTGGTTCGACCTTCGACATCGTGAGCTGGAAGCGCGTTCCGAAGCCGAAGTCTTCCGAAACGATCGAAACTGACGTGGCCCCGAAAGCTGGCAGCGCCCAGCGGGGCAACGCGAGACCCGGACGTCAGACGGACGAAGAAAAGGAGCCCGAAGAAGAGAACGAACTCTGGTACAAAGTGCGACTGCCTGAAACTGCATCACCTGCTCCCGCTGGTTGGATTTACGGGAAACAGGTGGAACTCGCGGTTCCCAGCGACATCATTTTCTATCGCACGGGCCGCGAATTTGTCGGCTGGCAACGACTCGACGGCGAGAACAAAGATAAGAGCGGTGCTGAAAAAGATGACGGGCGCGAAGCCAGACCCGGAAGCTGGTTAATACTCGAGAAGAGTAGTTCGAATCAGCCGCGCACACTCGACGAACCAGATTTCGATCGCATCTACGTCCTCGGTTACGACAAACGCAATCAGGAACATTACACGGCTTATCGCAGTCCGGATTTGCGCGGGTATCTACCCGCGAGGATCGAAGGACAGGGCGATAATAAAACGTTCACTCTGCGTTTAATGGAAGACGAAAATGGACCACCGAAAGAGTTTCGTTACAGTTTGTACAAAGATGCGCGGGGCGTGTTGAAGATCAACGCGCCGCAGGTTGCTCCCAGCAAGCGACGCCGTTAGAGAATATGACTCGCCCAATAGTTATCGGTATCGGTGGATTTACCAGCGAGGTCGGAAAAACGACTTTGCTGTGCGAGTTGCTGCGCGCCTTTCCGGGCTCCGAAGCGATCAAGACAACTCGCGGCCACTATCGATCGTGCGGCAAGGATCCACATGCATGTTGTGTGAGTCATTTGCTGGGTGAAGAGCCACAGGTTCGCTCCGGTAGAAGAGAGACTTACGAACCGCGCAAAGACACGGGCCGTTACTGGGACGCTGGAGCGGCGAATGTGCACTGGGTGATCGCGACAGACGAACAACTGGGAAAGGGAATTCAACAGGCGATTACAAGGGTTAATTCTCCGGTTGTGTTTGTCGAAGGAAACAGTTTTGCGGAATTCGTAAATCCAGATTGCATGTTTATGGTGAGACGCGCTGACGACACTCGGATCAAAAAGTCGGCGAAAAAAATTGTCGAGAGAGCAACCCCAATCTACGTCACGAACATCTATGACGAGCTTCCGGAAGTGATCAGTTACTTGAGAAGGTCTTTCACTGAGGGGCACGAAGTCGGTAAAAACTGATTCGGTTATTGACAAGAAGATTTTTGTCCCTATAATGCCCATTCCTCTTTGAGAGGGCGTTACGGGGATTCAGGATGAGGCGCCAAGAGCGAGTGCCGCTTTTCCCGTGGGTTTGACATGGGGATGCGGTGCTTTTTAGTCTCCGGGAAATAAAAGCTGGAGAAAGCTTTATGGCCGCTTGACAGAGTTAGACTCGTTGGTTAATATCCCCGTTTGCTTGGGGCGAGTTCGAGTCGTCTGTAAGGCAATCCAAAGACAATTGGAGTCGATCTTTGAAAACTAGATAGAGCGTGTCCGTTTCAAGATCTTTGAGAGTCAAACGCGAACGATAAAGTTCGCGTCCAAAACTCGAAAGAGTCATTATCGAAACTGAATACGAAAGTAACCAGTATCTGATGATGTTCCAGAGAACAAACTTATAACGAGAGTTTGATCCTGGCTCAGAATCAACGCTGGCGGCGTGCCTCAGACATGCAAGTCGAAC